>CALXXQ010000105.1 GCA_944392715.1 uncultured Brachyspira sp. | reverse complement strand
CTTATCTGAGGCTCTATCAATATAGGATCAGTTGCAGCTATAAAATATCCCCTAACATCTATTCCTATAGACTGTGCTGTAGTATCTTTAGTAAAACCATAATTTGCCTCATCAAATTGCACAATAGAAGGCATACCTCTTATAGAAGAATATCTGCTTTCATTAGCTTTCATTCTATACATTCCATATTTAAGATTAACTCTTATTCTGCTAAAAATATCATTGCCTGTATAATACTCTATTCTAGTATCAGTAGAAACAGCTATATCTCCATTATTAACTCCTCCGCTTCCTATACCTATTGTTACAGGTATATTTATTCTTAAATTATGATTTAAAGCTGTTGCTGTTATTATTGGAGTATGTGCCTGCCAAGTTCCTGATACATATTTAAATTGATATCCTGCCCCAATAGCAAAACTATCTGTTTTATATCCGAAACCAACAGTAGCAGCAGGTCTGAAAGTGCTAATGCCGCCGCTAATTCCATTATCCAAATTATCAAGTAAAACACCAGCAGTTTCACCTTCCACACCAGCAATAAAACGTAAATTATCTGTACCTGCTAATACTCCTAATCTGTCAAGCCTTATAGTTAATTGATTTTCATCAACTAAAAAATCATTAAAATCTTCTAAAATAGTATAAGAAAAAGCACTGCAAACACTCATTATTAAAGCTGCTAAAATATAATATAAAAGTTTCATATTTTTATCCTTATTTTTTTGTTTATAAATTTTTTAACAACTTTGCAATTTTTATTGATACTATATAATTTTATTTAAGACCCTATCACTATTAAATCTGTTTTTATAATGGTTTATTTTTGCTATTATTTCTATCTAAAGCCTCCTTTAATAATTCTCCATTTGGATATACATTTCTACTCATTTCAATACATTTTTGATAATTTTCATCATCATTAATCTTGAAATAGTATTGCGATAGCCAAACATAAGATATATATTCCTGATATTTTTCTTTAGCATTATTTAATGCCGTATTAAAATATTCAAAAGCTTTTTTATTACTGCCTCCAGCTATAGCAGGAGCATGCATGTATCCTATAGCTGTACCTAAAAGAGCAAAAAAATTTGAATCATCTTTCTCTAAAATCTTT
Source organism: uncultured Brachyspira sp. (assembly GCA_944392715.1). Taxonomy (GTDB): domain Bacteria; phylum Spirochaetota; class Brachyspiria; order Brachyspirales; family Brachyspiraceae; genus Brachyspira. The sequence continues at coordinate 5,970 of CALXXQ010000105.1, read as the reverse complement.
TTATATATCTCTTTGCTTTTTGAGCCAAATGAAATTTTCTCAGGTACTTTACAATAATAAACGATATAATTCATAAGCTCAGATACACTTATTAAATAATCAATATCATCAGACTTTATATAATCTTTGTTTTGCTCTATTGTTTCTTTTAAATAATTATATTTTTCTTTCTCATCTTCTATAGTTTTTGATTTTACAAAAGCAAATATATTTTTATAAGTCTGTAAATCTCTTCCTTCTATTTCCTTTATATCATATTTGGAAGAATAATATTTATTATAAAAATTATTTATATCTTTTGAATTATAAGAATAACATATATTAATTATCATTATATATAAAATAAATATGTATTTCATTTATAGCTCCATATAAGTTAGTATATATTTTCAATTTGTTAGTATATTCTAACATTTAAATAAAAAAAAATCAATATTAAATTACAATTTTAATCAGATAATTTAGTACCATATTTGAAACCTATAAAAGCTCCTCCGCCTGATCCTCCTATTCTTGGAGTATCAGTTAAAGATCTTAGAGGAAGTCCGTAATCATGAGCAATATATAATCCTAAAACAACTGCTAAATTATCAGTTACAAATATAGAATAATCTAAAGTCATCTTAAAATAATGCATAACAGATGCACTATATCCATATTCCAAATCTTTTTTTCCAGCCATAGGTATTTTTATACCGCCACCTACTGCTATAGAAAAACCCCAAATTGTAAATTTAGGCATAAATCCTATCTCAAAATTATGCATATACATTGATGTGTCAATAACAGAATTATTTTCTAAAATTTTTGATGAAGCAAAAGTATCATATGTATATCCAATATCTAAAAATAATCCTGCCCCAATCCTATTATAAATTTTATGCATATATCCTAATTGTATTTCTAATCCGCTATCTATTCCTTTCTTCGATTGATATCCAATAGATTTCATAGCATCATTTGGAGTACCTATTGCTGCACCAACTGGTATATTTAAAGATACTTCAAATCCTCCTCCATAAGCAAATAGATTAAATGAATTTACTGATAGTATAAATACTAAAATAGATAATAATAATATTTTTTTTATCATAGAATAATCTCCTTATAAAATATGTTAGTATATATTAAAAAAATGTTAGTTTATACTAACATTTAAAATAAAAAACACAATAGATAAAAAAGAAATTATATTAATCTTATTAATGAATAACAAAATATAAAAAATAAAAAAAAATACATATAATACAACTTTAATAATTGAAAAAAAAACTATATTGGTATATCATTATTCAAATAAAAATTTTATTATAAATAATAAATTTAATTGGAGGAAATATGGCTGTGTCTAAGAAAAAAGCAGCAGATAAATCTTCATCAAAAAAGGTTTCTAAATCTGCCAAAAAAACAGTTGTTAACAAAAAAGCAGCATCTAAAAAGACATCAAATGCCAAGAAAGTGGCAAAAGCTGCAGTGAAAAAAGTAGTTGCTCCTAAATATTATGTATCAGAAACTCCATTAAAAAGTTCTGATAAAGAAATATTTGCTGCGATGAAAAACGAGTATAAGAGAGAGGTTAATGGTTTTGAACTTATAGCTAGTGAAAATATAGTTTCACGTGCTGTTATGGAAGCACAAGGCTCTATATTCACAAACAAATATGCTGAAGGCTATCCATCAAAGAGATATTACGGCGGATGCAGTGAAGTTGATGTTGTAGAAGATTTAGCTAGAGAAAGAGCTAAAAAATTATTCAAAGCACCTTTTATTAATGTACAGCCTCATTCTGGTTCTCAAGCTAATATGGGTGTTTATATGGCAGTGCTTCAGCCAGGAGACACTTGTTTAGGATTATCTTTAGACTCAGGCGGACATTTAACTCATGGTAAAAATGTAAATTTCTCTGGAAAAATTTATAATTTTCAGCATTATAATGTAAGAAAAGACACTATGCAAATAGATTATGATGAGCTTAGAGATACAGCAAAAAATCTTAAGCCTAAATTGATTGTGGCAGGCGGAAGTGCTTATCCTAGATTCATAGATTTCAAAAAATTTAGAGAGATAGCTGATGAAGTAGGAGCTTTATTAATGGTTGATATGGCTCATATTGCAGGACTTGTTGCTGCTGGTGTTCACCCTAGCCCTGTTCCTCATGCTCACTTTGTTACAGGTACTACTCATAAAACTTTAAGAGGACCTAGAGGCGGATATATTATTTCTACCGAAGAAGAATTAGCAAAAAAGATAGATAAAACTATATTCCCTGGTATACAAGGCGGACCTTTAATGCATGTTATAGCTGCTAAAGCGGTATGTTTTAAAGAAGCATTAGATCCTAAATTTGTTAAATATCAAGAGCAGGTTGTAAAAAATGCTGAAGCTATGGCTAATATGTTCCTTGCTAAAGGATATGAATTAATATCAGGAGGTACTGATACACATTTAATATTAGTTGATGTTAAAAAATCTAAAGGTATAACAGGACAATTAGCTGAAACTATTTTGGATAAAGCTCATATCACTATAAATAAAAATGGAATACCTTATGACACTGAATCTCCAATGGTTACAAGCGGAATAAGATTAGGAACTCCTGCTATAACTACTAGAGGATTAAAAGAAAAAGAAATTATGGAATTAACTCAATATATAGATGAAGTTTTAAGCAATAGCAGTAATGAAAAAGTTATTAATGATGTTGCTAAAAAAGTAGCTAATCTATGTAAAAGATTCCCTATGTATAAGTTTATAGCTGATATGTAATATTTTTTATAAAATAAAAGGGAGCTTCATTAATTTGATGCTCCCTTTATTAATTTCAATATAAATTAATTAAATAAATTCAAAATTTCTTCTGGTTTCAAATCTTCTTCTATTATTTTTTTCAATAAATCATCATCTCCAAGAACATCTGCTAAATCAGCTATAGCATCCTGATGGCTGTCAGAATCTTCAGCAGCTAATGTGAAAAATAAATATACTTTTTTTTCTGTTTGATAAAAATCAACACCATTTTTTACTTTTAATAAACTCATACCTTTTTTTATAACACCCTCTTCAGGTCTTGAATGAGGCATAGCAACACCATCAGTTAAAACTATATAAGGCCCATTCTTCTTCACATTTTCTATAATAGAATCTATATATCTAGGTTCTATATTTTTAGCATCTAAAAGAGGTTTAGCAGCTATTTTTAAAGCTTCCTGCCAATCTTTTATGCTGTCTACTATTTGTATTTTACCATTTAGCATTTCTTTTAACATATTAAATCCTTAATTTTTGATCATTACTTTACTTTTATATAATATTTATATATAAATTTCAATAATTATAAAATTAAAATTCTATATAATTAAATATTTCATTTATTTTATCAACTATAATATAAGCTCCATTTTTTGTAAGCTCTTCTTTGCTATAACTATTAGTAATCGCTACAGCCTTAATACCAGACTTTTTAGCAGCTTCAATTCCAGCCAAACTATCTTCAAATATTATAACATCATCTTTTGTCAAATCATTATTATAACCTTTAAGAAGTTCAAATGCATATAAAAATAAATCAGGTTCAGGTTTAGCTTTTAATTTTTCATTAAAGCAGGAATAACCTTTAATATATTTAGATATTCCCTTCATATCTGAATATTTTTTTACATATCCAATATTGCTGTTAGAAGCTATAACTATATCTAAATCTTTAAACTTTTCTAAAGTTTCCATAACTCCATCAAATACATTTAAATTAGTTTCAAGCAATTCATAAAAATATTTTTCTGTCTCTTTAAAAAAATTATCAGGAACATAATATCCTTCATTTTTTAAAATATTCCATATATCGTTTGTCTGCATACCAGCCATAGATTCAAAATCTACATCTTTAAGTATATTCATTTTATCAGCAGTAACTATTAATGATTTAGTATATATACTTTCACTATCCACTAATGTTCCGTCAAAATCAAATATTATAGCTTTAGGTTTTATAATATCCATATAATATCCCTTAAAATATAAAAAAATTATTATAATAATTATTTAAAGTATTAATTATTTTACAATATGCAAAAATATGATATAATAATAGTACTTAAATTTCAAGGAGATTTTTATTATGAAATTGGATAAAATTCAGAAATTTGGAAGATACCTAAGCAATATGGTGCAGCCAAATATCGCAGCTTTTATTGCATGGGGCTTGATAACTGCATTCTTTATTCCTACAGGATGGTTTCCTAATGAAACATTAAATGGTTTAGTTTCTCCAATTCTTACTTATTTACTTCCAATATTAATAGCATATTCAGGCGGAAATATGGTTTATGGGCATAGAGGCGGTGTTGTTGGAAGTATAATGGCTGCTGGTGTAATTGTGGGTTCAAATATACCTATGTTTTTAGGTGCTATGATTACAGGTCCATTAGGAGCATTTTTAATAAAAAAATTAGATGAATTAATCACTCCTAAAATACCTACTGGTTTTGAAATGCTTGTTAATAATTTCTCTGCTGGAATATTGGGTATGATTTTAGCAATTATTTCTTTATTTATTATAGGTCCTGTTGTAGAAGCTATAAGCAGTGCATTATCATCTGGTGTGCAGGTATTAGTTGATTTAAAATTATTACCTTTAGTTTCAATATTAGTAGAGCCTGCTAAAGTATTTTTCTTAAATAATGCTATAAACCATGGAGTTTTCTCACCTATAGGAATACAGCAGGTTACAGAAACTGGTAAATCAATATTCTTCACAATAGAAACTAATCCAGGACCTGGCTTAGGAGTATTATTAGCATATACTCTATTTGGTAAAGGACGCTCTAAAGCAACAGCACCTGGCGCTGCTATAATACACTTCTTTGGAGGAATACATGAAATATATTTCCCTTATATATTAATGAATCCTATATTAATTTTAGCATTAATAATTGGAGGAATGAGCGGAGTTTTAACTACCTTAATACTTAAAGGCGGATTAATAGCTGTTCCTGCTCCTGGTTCTATAATAGCAATGTTAGCAGTAACACCTAAAGGAGGTTTCTTAGCTACAATATCAAGCGTAGTAATTGCAACTGTTGTAACATTCTTAATTGCTTCAATATTTGTAAAGAGGGCGCCTGAAGAGGATTTAGAAGAGGCTATAGAAAAAAGCAAGGCTAATAAAATTACAAATAAAAATTCTGATGATACAGCTGCTAAAGAAGAGAAAAATAATAATGCAGTAGAAATAACAGAAATTAGTTTTGAAGATGCAATAAAAAAAGTAGAAATAAAAAAGATAGTTGTAGCATGCGATGCTGGAATGGGTTCAAGTGCTATGGGAGCAACTGTACTTAAAAAAATAGCTAAAGAAAAAGGTTTAGACACTATAACTATAGTAAACTCTGCCATTTCTAATTTAGATAATAGTGCTGATATAATAATAACACAAAAATCATTAACTAATTTAGCTAAAGAAAAAATGCCTAATAAAATACATTTAAGCATTAACAATTTTATGGATAAAAATTTCTATAATGAAATAGTAGACAAAATTAAAGAACATAAAAAATAATAAATATAAAGGAGATATTATTATGAAAAAAATGATTCAAATAGGTGCAGGAAATATTGGAAGAGCATGCGTTGGAAGATTATTTCATGAAGCTGGATATGAAGTATATTTTTCTGATGTAAATACTGAACTATTATCATTAATATCAAACAATAAACATTATAATATAAGAATGGTTGGAAAGGATGTTGATAAGACTATAAAAATAGATAATGTTGATAAAGTACCTGAAGATGAAGAGAGTTTATTAAAATTATTTGATGATATAGAAATTATAACAACTGCTGTTGGAGTTAATATACTTCCTAAAATAGCACCTTTTATAGCTAAAGCTATTAATAGAAGATTTGATTTAAAAAATGATAAGCCATTAAATGTTATAGCATGTGAAAATACTACTGGTGCTTCTTCTAAAC
>CALXXQ010000104.1 GCA_944392715.1 uncultured Brachyspira sp. | reverse complement strand
TATTATCATTTCTATCATAAGTAACTACCTGACAATTAGGATCTGTAGCTTTTAATGTTTTTGCTGCCCATGTACCAGCATGGTTACAACCAATTACTATAACTTTCATAATAATTAACCCCTTACTAAAAAATTAAATATATATATTTAGTATTTATTATAGTACAAAATAAACAATAAGTCAAGGTATATTATATATTTAATTCTAATTTTCACTAATTAATCATCTTTTTTAGATAATAATTTCACTAATTAGAAAATATTTATCATATAAAAAAATCAAAATACCGTAATGGTGTATTATTTAATTGTTTATTGTAATTTTTTTTACAATAAAAACATAAATGATGTTTATATATATTATTATTTATATATAAAAAAGAATATAGCATTGAAAAAATAATATATTGATATTTATACTTTTTATGCTATATTTGAAAAAAGGTAAAATTTATTTATGGATAACTTATGTTGAAATTTAAAGAATATTTTTTAATGCAAGAGAAGGATGTTTTATTATATGTGAGAGATAAATTACAATATTTTTCTCAAGATGATAATGTGATTTGTAAAGAAATAGGTGATGGAAATATAAATTATGTTTATAGGATAAGCAATGGTAAAGATTCTATAATACTTAAACAGGCAGGAGTACATACTAGAAGTAATTCATCTGGGAGGGTACTTGATATTAATAGAAATGCTAGAGAAGCAGAAACTTTATCATATTATGGAAATATACTTCCTGATTTGGCACCTAAAATAATTCATATAGATAGAGTTATGAATTTATTTATAATGGAAGATTTAAAAGATTTCACTGTTCTTAGAGATGCTTTAATGAAGGGACAAATATATAATCATTTGCAAGAACAATTAACAGATTTTTTAGTAGAAAGTACTTTATCTACAGCAGATTTTTTTGCTGATCCATTTGATAAAAAAGAAGCTGTGGCAAAATATACAAATAAGGAACTTTGTAAAATAAGTGAAGAACTTGTGTTTAGAGAGCCTTTTTTTAATGTACTTAAAGAGAATGTTTTTTCTGAAAAATTGAATAATTTTGTGGATAAGAATCTGTATAATAATAAACAATTGCAGGCAGAGGCGGCTAAATTAAAATATGAGTTTATGAATAATCCTCAGGCTTTGATACATGGAGATTTGCATACTGGTTCTATATTTGTGAATGAAAGCTTTATTAAGGTTATGGACTGTGAGTTTGCTTTTTACGGACCTATAGGTTATGATTTGGGAACTATTATAGCCAACTTTATATTTTCTTATGTTTATCATTTGAATGTTACTAAAGATAAAAATTATGCATCATTTATTTTTGTTGTTATAGATGATATTTTAAAGCTTTTTAAAAATAAATTTATTTCCAAGTTTTTACATGACAGCAATGATATTTCTTCTAAAAATGATGAATTTATAGAGTTCTATCTTCTTGAAGTATTAAAAACTGCATTTGGTATTTGCGGGCTTGAAATAATTAGAAGAACAACAGGATGTGCTAGAGTAAAAGAAATAGAATCCGTTACAGATGATGAATTAAGAAAAAATATTGAATATATTCTTATTCATATAGGTATTGAATGCATAACATACAGAGATAGATTTGCTGAAGAAGATAAGTTTATGAAAATTGTAGATAATATTATAGAAGGTGTAGATTTAGAAAATATTGATTAATTATTTATTAGGAGTTTTTATGTCTGATATTAATAATAACCTTAAGAGAATAGATAAAGAGCTTGCTTTTATGCTTCAGTTTGAAAATATAGCTTGGTATGATGAAGGAATAGTAAAAATATTAGACAGGAGAGTTTACCCTAATAAAGTAAATTTTGTTGAATGTAAGACTCATAAAGAGGTTTCAAAAGCTATAGCTGATATGGTAACTCAAAGTGCAGGACCCTATTTAGCTGTTGCTATGGGTATGGCATTGGCGGGATATGAATCTAAACATTTAGATGGAAATGACAGAATAGATTTTCTAACTCATGCTTGTAATACTTTAGCCAATTCCAGACCTACAACTAGCGGAAGAATGATGCTTATAACCAAATCATGTTTGGAAGCTGGTACTGATGCTATAAAATCTAATAAAGACCCTATAGAAGCTATGTTTAATAGGGGGATAGAGCTTTCTACAAAAAGATATTCAAAAATAAAAAAAATAGCTGAGAATTTAGTATCTATGTATCCTGATAAAGGCACTATACTCACTCAATGTTTTGGAGAATCTATAGTAGGATTTATGATACAGGAATTTCAAAAAAAGAATAAGGATATAAAAGTTGTATGTGCTGAAACTAGGCCTTATTTTCAAGGAGCTAGGCTTACAGCTACTGTTGCTTATGATCAGGGAGCTGATGTTACTGTTATAACTGATAATATGGTAGCTTATACTATGCAGGAAAAAAAGATAGATTTATTTACTTCTGCAGCTGATTTGATATGTTTGAATGGGGCAGTAGTGAATAAAATAGGTACTTTTCAGATAGCTATAGTAGCTAAATATATGGGTGTACCTTATTTTGTAACGGGGGCTCCAGACAAAGGATATCATGGCATTGAAGATATTCATTTTGAGTTTAGAGATGAAAAACTTGTGACTGAAGCTATGGGAGTAAAAACTTCTAAAGAAGGTGTAAAAGGTTTTTATCCTGCATTTGATTATACACCTCCGCATTTAGTGAGTGCTGTTGTAACAGATTTAGGTGTATATTCTCCTTATGATGTGTTTAAATATTATATTGGTAATGATGAGGGTGAATATTAATTATTTATTTAAAAGGATTTTCTATATTTTCTTTTTTTACATCTATTAGAAAATCAACAAATAGTTTAAATAATATAGGGTCTAATTGAGTTTCTTTAACAATATAATTATCATATATGATATTTATGGCCTCTTCTACACTTACTTCTTCTCTATCATAATTTTTTTGAGGCATTACAGTTGTATCAAATAAATCAACTATTTCAAGCATCTTAGCAGGAAAGAATGCTAAGCTTTGTAATGTTTCTATATCATCAGCATTATCAGATATTAACCATAATGGATTAATAACTTTATTTTCTCTTAAATGTGTGTATATTATAGTTTTTAAAATACTATGTCCATATCCATAATATTCATGATGCATTCCTACTATCAATGATATATCATTATTATAATTTCTAAATAATTTTAAAAACTGATATCCTTTAATTGCATGAGAAGTTGATTTTTTAGAATATTCTTCTGATTTATTAATATTTAAATAATCTAATTGTTTTATTTTAACAACATCATGCCAAAAAGCACCCGATGCAAAATTTGCTATATTTTCTATTGATATTTTTCTAAGTCCGTTTTTAAAAATATCTTCAAATTTAATATTCTTTTTATTTATTTTATATTTCTTAAAAATCTTTTTGTAGTATCCAGCAAATTTTTTATCAAAATTAATAATAGTTTTTAAATTTAATTGATTTTCCAATTGATCATTATAATAAAGCATAAATTCTATAAATGTTATAAAAACTCTATTTCCATGTCCTATAACATTTCTGCAATTAAAATTATTAAATCCGTAAAATAAACTTATATTAGGATATATTTTATCTACCAATCTTGTAACAGAAAGTATTAAACTATTTGATATATATTGAGTATCATAATATTCTACATTATCAAAATATACTTGATTAATTTGATCTTTTGCTGCATTTACTAAATGAATCAAATTTACTCTTTCTATAAATGCCAGTTCTGTTATAATGTCTAATATATATTGTATAGCATTAGAGTATAATTTATCATTATAATATTGATTTAATATATCAATATAATTTTTTAAAGATATAAATCTCTCTTTTGGAGTTTCTTCCATTATCAGCTCTAATATTTCATATTCAAATCTTTTTGTGCTTTCAGAGTCTGGAATGCAGTCTTTATATACTTTAAGAAATTGATTTATATTTTTTATTTGCTTATATTTATTTTTATCATTTTGTTCTAGTATCAAATCTATAATAGATTTTGAATTTTTATTTATATAGAAATTATTAAATATATCAGAGTTTATAAATTCTCTATCTAATAATATATCTATTTTATAATTAGGTATTTGCATGTATAGATTATCATTACTTGTACATATAATTTCAGGAGAATTAAATTTTATAATTTCTATATTGTTTTTAATAAAATTTAGATCTATAGGAGTATATTTATCTAAATCTACATTCATAATTTAGCCTTAAAAAACATTTTTGTTAATATTATGTTAATATAATATCTCATTTTTATTTTTTATCAATAATTTTTTATGCTAAAATAGTTTTTTATTTATTTTATTTTTAAAATAAAATTTGAAAAAATATTATTTAAGGGTATTGACAAATTTTATTTATATAGTAGAATATGAAACTCATAGAATTAAAAGTTAATTTATTAGTACTGGGGTGTCGTCAAGCGGTAAGACAATTGGTTTTGGTCCAATTATTCGAGGGTTCGAATCCTTCCACCCCAACTTTTCTATTAATTAAATGGTAATTAAATGGGAATAGAAGACGAAATATTAATATTAAGCGGTACAGCAAATCCTAAATTGTCAGAAGATGTTGTCAATAATCTCGGATTAAAATTAGGCAATATGGAAATAAGAAAGTTTGCTGATGGTGAAACTTTTGTTCAAATAGAAGAGACAGTTAGGAATAAAGATACTTATGTAATACAGCCTACTGGACGTCCTTCTAGTAGTGAAAATTGGATGGAACTCTATTGTATAATAGATGCTTTAAAAAGGGCTAGTGCTAAAAGGATTACAGCAGTTATCCCATATTATGGATATTCTAGGCAGGATAGAAAAAATGAACCTAGAGTTCCAATAACAGCTAAATTAGTAGCTAATCTATTATCAGAATCAGGTGCTCATAGAGTTTTGGCCCTTGATTTGCATGCGGCTCAGATACAAGGTTTTTTTGATATTCCTGTAGATCATATGCTTTCTAAAAATGTGTTTTTGGATAAAATAAGAAAAGATCTTGATATGTCCAATTCAATTATCGTTTCTCCTGATATAGGAGGTGTTGGAAGGGCTAGGGCTATAGCTAAACAGCTTAATCTTGATATAGCTATTATAGATAAAAGAAGAGACAGAGCCAATGAATGTGAAGTAATGAATATTATAGGCGATGTTAATGGCAAAGATGCTATTATTATAGATGATATAATAGATACAGGCGGAACTCTTATAAAAAGTATGCAGGCTTTGAAAAAAGCTGGTATGAGAAAAATATATGTATTTATAACTCATGCCGTATGTTCAGGCGATGTTTATGAGAGAATTAATGCCAGTGATATAGAAAAGCTTTATATTACAGATAGTTTAAAAGTTATGACTGATAGATTGGGAAGTAAAATAGAAGTTCTTTCAGTTGCTCCTGTTATTGCGGATGCTATTAGACATATTCATATGGAGCTTTCTATAAGTGTTCTATTTGATAAGTAAAATAAAAGGAAAGAAAAATGAGTGAGAATTATACTATTAAAGCTTTACAGAGAGATACTAAATTTAAAAGTGTTGGCCGTAAATTAAGAAATGAGGGTTATGCTTTGGCTACTCTTTATGGAAGAGAAAATCAATATTCTATTGCTGTAGAGTTAAAAGAATTTGTTAAAGTTTTTTCTTTAGCAGGTCAGCATGATATAATCACTTTGGATATAGAAAATGATAAAGCTAGAGAAGTACTAGTTAAAGATTATCAAATAGATGGTATCAAAAGAAGTATCAGACATATTGATTTTTATGAAATTGATAGAAATAAAAAAATTAAAACATATGTTCCTATTCACATAGAAGGTACTCCTGAAGGTGTTCGTTTAGGCGGCGGTACTTTGGAGCAAGTTGAATACGGTCTAAATATAAAAGCTTTCCCAGGTTCTATACCTAGAGAATTAGTTATTGATGTTAGCGAATTAAAAGTAGGAGACAGTTTGCATATTAGTGATATAAAATTCCCTGAAGGTGTTGATCCTGTTGGCGATGCTTCTAAAGCTATTGTTACTATTGTTACTACTCAAGATGAAGATGCTAACAAAGGTGCAGAGGCATAATATAGTTCTAGGATTACTATTATATGATGAAATTAGTAATGGGACTAGGTAACCCAGGTGAACAATATAAAAATCATAGACATAATGTCGGATATATGATTTTAGATAGAATTGCCAAGAAACTTAATGTAGAACTTGATATAAAAAAGAAAAAAACAGTTTTTGGAAAAGGTAAATCTGGTAAAATAGAGTACTTACTTCTTAAGCCTCAGACTTTTATGAATCTTTCAGGTGAAGCTGCCCTTTATATGGCTAGTTTTATGAAGATTACTGTTGAAAACATTATAGTTATATATGATGATATGAATATACCTATAGGAGAGTTTAGAGTAATACCTTCAAACACTGATGATACTGAAGAAGAATCAAATAATGTTGATATAGATCATAATGGTGTTATAAGTATAAGAAAGTCTTTAAAAAGTTATAATTTTACAAAAATTGGTGTTGGTATAGGTGCTTGTCCTGAAGATGAAGAAAAAGCTGATTTTCTATTAGCACCTTTCACAAAAGATGAAAGAAAAAAAATCAGAGATATATCTGATAATATTGTGGATGCTGTTTGTATAGCTCTATTTGAATCTCCTCAGGCTGCTAAAAAGAAATATTCATTATGACTAAATTAATTGTTGGACTTGGAAATCCTGGTGAAGAATATAAAAACCATAGACATAATGTTGGTTTTATACTCATAGATAAAATAGCTGAGAATTTTAATATTAATTTTGATAATAATAAGAAAAAATCTTTATATGCAAGGTCAAAAACTAAAAATATAGAATATATACTTCTCAAGCCTCAGACTTTTATGAACCTTTCTGGAGAATCTGTAATATATATATCCAAATTTTTTAATGTTAATATAGAAGATATAATAGTAATATATGATGATATGGATATTCCTTTTGGTACTTTCAAAATAAAAAAAGGAGGAAGTTCAGGAGGGCATAATGGTATCAAAAGCATCATTGCACATTTACAAAGTGATGATTTTACTAGAATAAGAATAGGTATAGGAAGACCTCCAGCAGGTAAAAAGGTTAATGATTATGTACTTTCTTCATTTAGCAAGAAGGAGAGAGAAGAATTAGATAATGAAATTGCAAATGAGGTTACGGAAGCTGTAAATACTGTTTTATTTGAATCTCCTACAATAGCACAAAATAAATATAATAAAAAAATAAATAATAATAAATCGAGAGGTAATAAAAATATGATAAAAATAGTTGCTAAAAATACTGTAAAACAAGAAAATAAAGCTAAGTTTATTGAAACTGCAAATGAACTTATAGCAAAAAGCAGAAAAGAAAATGGATGTATATCTTATAATTTATATGAGAGTACAGATGGAAAATATCTTACTTTTATAGAAGAATGGAAAGATGAAAAAGCTATAGAAAGTCATAATAATTCAGAGCATTTTAAAGCAATAGTTCCTAAATTGGGAGAATTAATCGAGGGAGATATGGATGTTGCTTTATACAAAGAAGTAAAATAAAAAATACTTATAAAAATATAAAAGTAATAATAATATTGCTTTTATATTTTTATTTTAAATGCTGCAATTGTAAAATCATCATCAGGCGACATATATGATAAATAATCATAAAAATCTTTTTCTAAATTATTTATAATTTTTTCTGTATTATTGTTTTTATTATTTATTAATACCTTTTTCAATCTATCTATACTATAAAAATCGTATTTATTTTTGGACATTGAAGCTTCTGTTACCCCGTCAGTATAAAATATTAAAACATCATCTTTTTGTATATTTACAATTTCTTCTTCATAATATGCTTGAGGAAAAAGACCTATTATAGTACCGCCTTTTGTATATTCTTTTATTTCAGAGTTTTGAAGTATTAGCATTGGAGTATGAGATGCATTAGAATATTTTACGGTTTTATTTTTTAAATCAATTTCTGCTGCTATCATAGTTAAGTAATAATTTATTGGGAGTATTTTTATAATATAATTATTTATCTCATATATAAAAGATGCTGGGGATTTAAATGAAGCTGCTAGATTTCTAAAGGCAGTTTTAAGCATAGCAGTTATAATAGCAGCCTCCACTCCATGCCCGCTAATATCAGAAATTACAAACAATATTCTATCATTATCAAGATATACATAATCATAAAAATCTCCGCCTATCGTTTCAAGAGGCTTGTATAATGATGCTGATTCTATTATATGATCATTAGGCATTTTTTTAGGCATCATATTTTCTTGTAACTTTCTAGCTTTTTTCATATCTTTTTTATATTGTTTTTTTATTTCATCTAATACATCATATCTTCCTAATATATAACTATTTTTTTCTTTTAAATCTTTTATAGCTCTTTGATAATCATTTATTATTGAACTGTCTATTTTTAAAAATCTATATATTTTCCCGCCTGAATCTTTTTCTTCAACTTGCTTATAATCTTTCATCGATGCCATTAAATTCATATACAATATTATCGCAGGAATTAATGATAATAGTAAAAATATCAATAGCAGTATAAAAATAAATTTATTTTTATAATATAATATTGATACTATATTTAATAATATAGATAGTACTAAAAATACTGTAGAAATAAATTTAAGAAATAATAAAGTATGTTTATCTTTCATAATAATTTTTTATTAAAAAGTGTAAAATTGCTATTGTTAGCATAGATTATAACAAAAAGATTATAGTTTGCAAATATTTTTTATAAAATAATGAGTTTAGATATTGCAAAAAATAGACTTACTTTATACAATATAAGTAGTTTAAGCATATTTTATGTTTAAAAATAATTTTAAGGAGAAATAGTATGAATAAATGTGAAGGTATATTATCAGCTCTAATGACCCCATTTAATAAAAATGGTAAATTAGATGAAAAAGTATTAAGGAAGTATGTAAGACATAATATAGATCGTATGAAAGTAGACGGTCTGTATGTAGGAGGTTCTACTGGAGAAGGTCTTCTTATGTCAAAAGATGAAAGAATGGCTGTTTTAGAGATAACTAAAGAAGAAGTTGCTGGAAAGATTCCTTTGATAGCTCATGTAGGTACATTGAATCTTAATGAAGCTTGTGAAATGGCTCAAAAAGCTGAAGAATTAGAATATGATTTGATATCTGCAGTTACTCCATACTATTATCCATTTTCATTTGCTGATATTAGTAAATATTATAATACTATATTGAAAGCTACAAAAAAAGTTCCTTTGGTAATTTATTTCTTACCTACACTTTCAAATAATAAAATATCTTTGGATGAATTTGGAAAATTATTTGAGGATAAAAGAGTAATGGGTATTAAATATACTTCATCTGATGTATTTTTACTTGAAAGATTAATAAAAAAATATCCTGATAAAATGATGTGGGCTGGTTTTGATGAAATGCTTATAGCCTATGCTTCTTATGGTTTAAGATCTGGAATTGGTTCTACTTATAATATTCAAGCTCCTCTAGCTAAAAAAGTTGTACAGGCAGTTGAAAGTAAAGATATGGCTAAAGCTTTAAAAATACAGCATGATATGAATGATATCATCACTACTTTATTAAATGTTGGTATATATCCAGCACTTAAAGAATGTATTACTTTCTATGATCCTTCAGCAGTTGCTTATTGCAGAGCTCCTATAGGTTCTAAAGCTATTGGAAAATCTGAGAAGAAAGTATTAAAAGATATGTTTGATAAATATTTATCAAAGTTATAATTATTTTTGGGCTTTATTATTTATATAAGTTTGTTCTCGAGTACATAATAGTACTATAGATAAAAAACTAAAAAAGGGGGAATTATTATGATTTTAAAACCAATAAAAAGCGAATTTAATCAGGATTTTCACGATTCCATTTGGAAAGCAAAAAACTACATAAGAGACCATTATGAAGATTTAAAAAAACTTTCTAATGGCAGGCATCAATTAGACAAAGAAATTTGTGAAGGTGCTTTCATTAATGTTACTGAATATGACAGTAAGGATAATCCGCCTTGGGAATCACATTTAAAATATGTTGATATCCAAATAATTTTTGAAGGAGCTGAGGATTTTATAATAGCAAATACTTCTACATTAAAGCCAAAATCTTATGATGAAGCTACAGATTATCAAGATTGGGAAGGTGAAGGAACTGTTCGTTTAACTTTATCTCAAGGTGAAATTTTAGTACTTCTTCCATATGATGCTCATAGAGTTGGACTTGCTCCTAAAACTGGAAAAAATCATGTTAGAAAAGGAATAATTAAGGTTCCTTATAAGGCTTGATAATATTATAAAGTAAATCTATAAGGCTGCTAAAAGAAGTAAGCAGCCTTTTTATAATAATTTTATATTGACAAATATTATATTGTATGCTATATATTATATATCTTAAATATTGCCGAATAGCTTTAATAAAACTTTTTCTATAAATAAAAAAAGCACTATGATTATAAAAATCATAGTGCCTATATTTTACTTACAAATTAATTACTTAGTATATTTTTCATCAACTTTGTATTCAGTATGTAAGAAGTGATGAGCTCTTTCTCCAAGAGGTTTTCCTAAGAACTCATTATAAAGCTTCTGAAGATTTTCGTTATCATGAGAACATCTATGTTTTACAACTGTTTTATCCTCATCATATAAACCTTGAGCTCTATCAGTTCTAACTTCATTTGTAGTACCATAAGGCTGTCCGCCTCCTCCTACACATCCGCCTTCGCAAGCCATTACCTCTATGAAGTTATATGGAGGATTTTCTCCTCTTTCTTTAGCAGCTCTCATTTCCTGCATTACAGGATCAACATTATGAAGTCCATTGACAACAGCAAGTTTAACGTCTTTGTCAAGTACTTTAATAGTTGCTCTTTTTACTCCTTCAAGTCCTCTAACTTCTTCAAAGTCAACATTATCAAGATTAGTTCCAGATATGATATTATAAGCAGTTCTTAAAGCAGCTTCCATAACACCGCCTGTAGCACCGAATATAGTACCAGCACCAGTATATTCACCTAAAATGCTATCAGCTTCTTCAGGTTCTATTCCAGCGATGTCTATACCATAGTGTTTAATCATTCTAGCAAATTCTCTAGTAGTGATTACAGCATCAACATCTTTATATCCGCTTGAATACATTGTCTCGTTTTTTCTAATTTCATTTTTCTTAGCAGTACAAGGCATTATAGATACATTGAATATAGTCATTGGATCTACATTAGCTTTGTCAGAATAATAAGTTTTTGTCATAGGAGCTAACATCATATGAGGTGATTTAGCACTTGATACATTTTCAAGCAAGTCTGGATAATATTCTTCTGCATATTTAACCCAAGCAGGGCAACAAGAAGTAGTTATAGCAGAAGTACCATTGCTTTCTTTGAATCTCTTAACAAATTCATGTGCTTCTTCCATAATAGTCATATCAGCACCGAAATTAGTATCAAATATAGCATCAAATCCCATTAAACGTAAAGCAGCATATATTTTTCCAGTAATATTATCACCAGGTTTAAGTCCGAAATATTCTCCCAAAGCTACTCTTACAGAAGGAGCCATCTGTACAGTAACATAAGTATTAGGATCATCAATAGCAGCTTGTACTTCCTGAGTTTGGTCTTTTTCATATATAGCTGCAACAGGGCAGTGAGAAGCACATTGTCCGCAGTCTACACAAGGAGAATCTTTCAATGAAACTGCACCAGGAGCGAAGTAAGTATCAAAACCTCTATTAACAAAACCTAATGCATGTACATTTTGCATTTCTTGGCAAACTACAACACATCTTCCGCATTTTATACATTTTTCTGGATTAAGTACGATACTTCCAGCAGATTCATCTCTAGGATGATTTTGCTTGATATTATCATATTTTGAGTTTCTAACACCAAAATCTGCAGCAGCAGCTTGAAGTTCGCATTCTCCGTTTCTTATACAGTTCAAACAGTCATTAGGGTGAGCAGATAATACTAACTCTAATACACCTTTTCTTACTGTATTGATTTCAGCATCATGTGTTATGATGTCCATACCATTTTCAACAACAGTAGAGCATGCTCTAGTGTATTTATTTCCCTGATTTGCCAATTTTACAATACATATTCCGCATGCTGATGTTGGCGGTATATCAGGGTGATAACATAATGATGGAATTTTTATACCCAATTTTTTAGCAGCCTTTAATATAGTAAGACCTTCTTCTACTTCTACGGATTTACCGTTAATTTTTATTTTAACCATAATTTCATCTCCTTATTTTAATTTATTATTTTTTAGGAACAGGAGGAGTAAATATACCTGCTTTATACTCTTCTTCAAAGTGTTTTAATGTAGACATTACAGGGTTAGGTGCTGTAGAGCCTAATGCACATAATGAAGCTTTTTTCATAGTTAAAGCAATATCCTTTAATTTTTCTATATCATCTTCTTTTGCTCTTTTTTTAGTAAATTTTTCTAAGATTTTTAACATTTGCATACCGCCTATTCTGCAAGGTACGCATTTACCGCAGCTTTCATCAACACAGAATCCAAGATAGAATTTAGAGAAATCTACCATACTTGTGTCTTCATCGATAACTATCATACCGCCTGAACCCATCATAGAACCTAATTTAACCAAGTTGTCAAAGTCAATATGAGTTCCGAATAATGATTCTGGTATTATACCGCCAGAAGGTCCGCCTGTTTGAACACCTTTTACAAATTTATCATTAGGTATTCCGCCTCCTATATCAAATACTATTTCTCTGATAGTAGTACCCATAGGAACTTCTACAAGTCCTGATACATTAACATTACCTGTTAAAGCGAATACTTTAGTACCTTTTGAATTTTCTGTACCAATAGAAGCAAACCAATCTCCTCCATGGTTAATAATAGCTGTAATATTAGCAAAAGTTTCAACGTTATTAATAACAGTAGGCTTTTCAAATAAACCTTTTATAGCAGGGAAAGGCGGTCTAGGTCTAGGTGTACCTCTATTTCCTTCAATTGAAGCAAGAAGAGCTGTTTCCTCACCGCATACAAAAGCACCTGCACCTAATCTAATATCTAAATCAAATGAGAAATCACTTCCTAAAATCTTTTCTCCTAACAATCCATAATCATAAGCTTGTTTTAAAGCTATTTTTACTCTTTCAACAGCAAGTCCGTATTCGGCTCTTATATATAAATAACCTTTGCTAGCGCCTATTGTATATCCAGCTATTGTCATAGCTTCAATTACAGCATGAGGGTCTCCTTCAAGTATACTTCTATCCATGTAAGCACCAGGGTCACCTTCATCGGCATTACAAACAATGTATTTTTGATCAGCTTTTACGCCTTTTGTAAACATCCACTTTTTCCAAGTAGGGAATCCAGCACCTCCTCTTCCTCTAAGGCCAGAAATTTCCATTTCTTTTACTACATCATCTGGAGTCATTTCAAATAATACTTTAGCAAGAGCTTTATAACCATCATTTCCTATATATTCATCAATATTTTCAGGGTCTATCATACCGCAGTTTTTTAACACAATTCTTCTTTGTTTTTGATAAAAATTAATTTCTTTAGAGAAGTCTCTATGCTCTCTTTGCTCTTTATAAAGTATTTTTAATAGAAGTTCATCTTTCATTATATGTTTTTCTATAATGTCTTTTGCATGTGCTGGCTCAACATGAGTATAGAAAACTCTTCCTGGCATAATTTTTACAACAGGTCCCTGACTGCAAAATCCAAAACAGCCTGTTTTTACAACTAATACTTGATCTCCTATGCCGTTTTTGGCAGCATGCTCTCTTAATAAATTTACTATTTCATCACTTTTATTAGATTCACATGCAGTACCGCCGCATACTAGTATATGAAACTTATGTGCAGTAGACGACTCAGTACCTTTTCTCAAGCCTATTTCTTTAGCTTTAATAATTCTATGTTCTTCTAATTTTTTTCTATTTAATTTCTCTGCCATTTTTAAACTCCATTACTCTTTTTTGCTTTCTTCGTTGTTGCTAGTGATAAATTTATCAACATCTTCAACAACTACTCTTCCAGAAACTTCCTCATTAAATGTTATTACAGGTGCCAACCCACAGCATCCTATACATCTAACTTCTTCAAGCTTGTATCTTCTGTCAGCTGAATATTTCTGGTCGCCTTTTAGATTTAGTTTTTTCTTAATAGCTTCTACTATTTGTCCGCCGCCTTTCAAATAACAAGCAGTACCCATACAAACTGCTATATTATTTTTTGCAGGTGGCTCTAATGTGAAATAGTTATAGAATGTTAGAATTTCATAGATTCTAGCAAGCGGTACATTTGCTTCTTCTGAAACATATTTAGCAACGTTCCTAGGAACATAGCCGTAATGTTTCTGAATGCCATGGCAAATCATTACAAGATTACCTTCAGCACTCTTCCATTTTCCAACTAATGATTTTATCTCATCAGCAATTTCTTCTTGGGTTAAAAGAGAAACATCCTCACTCATTATATACCTCCATAGATACAATATAAATCTCATTTAAACTATACGAATCTAGTATAGGAAAAAATACTTTTAAATTCAATATTATAATGATTGTTATTGTATTTTTTTTATATTTTTTAGTATATTAATCGAATTTTTTCATTATTTTATAGTGATATTTAATACAATACCACCCACATGTATATATTATAACGCTATTATATGTCAAATAATATTATATAATTTGTGTTTTTTTGTAATAAATATATACAAATTCTTTGGTATTTGTATATATTTTATTGATTTTCCCTCTTTCCAGAAGCATATTCTAACGTATTTATATCTAATATTTCTCTATGAGGCTTTAATAAAGATTTTTCGTATTGACATTTCCATTGAACATTTTCAAATATACTCTGTATGGTATCTCCGCTTTTTATTATATCGCCTTTATCAAATATATAAGCTGCTATATTTAAAGCATGAGATATAACTTCATTAACATTTAAATTATGAAAATGATATTGTATATCAGGCAAACCTATAGCATACATTCCCAAAGTATCTACTATTATATCATTAGAATTTTGAACATTAAAAAGTCTTATATTTACACCAGAAAGTAAAAATCTGAAATCTTTTGGATAGCTATTATTAAGTATCTGTTCAGGTAATAGAAGTTTTCCGCTTTGTTCATTATATACAGCAATACAATTATCAAAAAGCTGTAAGGAAATATAAAGCCAATTATTTAACAATGTAGTTCTATCTTTATAATCAAGCCCTGCAGCTAAAAAATCACTAAGCATTATCTCGTAATTGCAGTTTTTTATAAGTTCTTTTGGCTCTTTTATATCCCACATTTGACTATAATAATAATCGCTTATAGATGTATAATCAAATTCCATGGCATCAGGCATTAATATTTGTGCTGGCACTTCTTTATCATCTTTATACTTCACTTTTAGATCATTAATAGCAATACTGTAAATACCTTTATCGCCTGATACAGTATCAATATCTTGATAAAATTTTCTGATTTTTTGCTTTACTATTTCTATATTAGGTAATACTGGTTTATTTTCAAATAAAAGTTTATAGAAATATACATGTGAGAAATTGGCCTCATCATGATTAATTTTTTTATGATTCACATTAGGATTAACTTCTTTTTTATCTTTCATATTAAAAAACTCCTATAATAATAAATATTACTATATTTTTTAATAAAAGCAATTTATTATTATAAAAGTTTTTAATACAAAATAAAATTTTAATTACTTATTGTTTTTTTACTTGTACTAAATATATAAAGTCAAATTGTAAAGTCTGATCATATCTTATACTTATTTCATTTTTTCATTTAAGAATAATCCATTTATAAAACCAATGCCTAAAACTATACCATTATCAAATACAAAATCTTTATTTAAAATTAAGTCCGAAGTAGAAAGGTACTCTGTAGAAAGGATCTACTTCAATATTTGATTTTTATTTATATACCATCCTGAAACAAACATTATAGGCTCTATTTCAAACCGAGTCATAACAGGTATAGTTTCTCTTAATAAAATACCATGACCGAATACACAAGGCTCATTATCTCTATCAGCTAAATTATAAGAGCCTATATAAAGTATAGTCAAATAAAATGTTTCATAATATAGCTATTATTTTTGATGAAATATTATATCTTAATGAAAAATATAATATAAAAGTTCATTACAATATAGTTAACATAAAATTATAATTATGATAACTATGTGTAAAATGCTTATGCAGTAAAAATTTAGGGTGGGTTGGATGGGAATTAGTGTTAATGCTTACAATGAAAATGTTACTTATTATTAATTTTTTTATGAATAGGTCTATTGTCTAAACAAAATTTAATAAATTTATGCATATTTGAAATATTTTTTGCTTTTAAAAGTTTTTGATAAAATTCTTCTATTTGCTTAACATCACTTTCCATATCTTGTTTAGTAATTGGAAATATTTTTATTTTATAATTTTTTTTATCTTTTTTATTTTTTATAGTATTTTTATCAATAATTTCAGCTTTAATCAATACATCTTCTAAGTTTGTAATATTATATATTGGTACTATATAATCATAAGCCCAATGATTCTTAAACATATTTTTATTTATAAAATTATTTTTTTCTTCTTCGTTATTGCAGTCATCTGTATCCATTACTATAAAAATTTTAAAATCTTCATCTATTATTGTTTTATTATCTTTAATTTCCAAATAGTCATTATATGTATTCTTAAAATGATCCAATGTATTAATATCTTTACCATTTAATCTTTTCATTACACTAGATATTTGTATAGAATGTTTTCCATTATCTTTGGATATTATATGAATATTATTTAATCTTAATTTATTTTTTATAAAGTTACACATTTGTAATTCAGATTTTCCATGAACAATAACTATAGCCTTAAGATAATTTCCTATATATGACATATAGTTATTCCTCCAATATATCTTTAAAATCTATATCAGAAACAATTGGAATACCATAGTAAATACCTTTCAAATATCTTTTTCTAAAGTTTATATTTGGATGTTCTTTTTCATAATTTGTTATAGGAACCAATATTTTTTTTCCTTCACTGTCTATATTAAATATGTATACACATTCTTTTTTTATATCTGACTCTAAAATAGTTGTATTATGAGTTGTTAATATAAATTGTCCTTTAACATCATCAAATAATGATTTTAGTATTGATGCAGTTAAAATATCATGTATACCGCTGTCTAATTCATCTATTGCAACTACATTATTTTTTTTCATAGATGAAATTATTAATGGAAATAATCTGAGTAATTTTTGAGTACCCGTTGATTCTAATTTGAAGTCTATATCTATGATTTTACCGTATATTTGTTTTTTTATAAATAAATTATAGTGAAGTTTATCATCTTTTATTTCTTTTTTATAGTATACTTTTTTTATATCGCTATATATAGAAGTAAAAAAGTTATTTAATATTTTTTCTGTATGATTAAGCTTTTCTTCTTCATTTGTATTTATATAACCATCATCCATAATAGAAATAAGTTTTTTATCTATACTTATTTTTCCTTTTTCTCTATTACTTCCATTTTTTATGTGAATGGACATAGATGAAAAATATTTAATAACCTCAAATATATTATTATTTATATTTGCTGATATGTATTTTTTTGATTTATCTTCCTGTTCAAATAAGAGAATAGATAAAAAAGAATGCTTACCCCAAAATTTATCTGATAAATCTTTTATTTCATTTAAATATTTATCAGATTTAAATAATGATGGATTTATATAATTATCTTTATTAGATAATTCAAAATATTTTGTTTTATTTTTATCTAAAACATATTCTAATTTTTCTTTTACAATACTTTCATTATCTGTTTCAATATAATATACTCCATTTTTACCATTTAACTTAAAACTAAATTCTAAAATCATATTATCTTTAGAACCTATTGTTTTACTTTTTTCTATTATAGTGTCTAAATTTTTAAAATTATCTTTTAATACCTTATTAAAAAAGAATTCTAATTCTTTTTTATCATCAGAAGTTTCTGACATAAATTTATCTACGGCTGTTTTATATATTTTAGTATTTAAAGTATCAAATAAAGTAAAGAAAGCATCTATAAAATTACTTTTACCAGCTCCATTTTCTCCATAAATTATAATCATTTTTTTAGGATTATTTTTTGATGATGTTAAATCTACCTCAAAATCAACTAATGATTTATAATTTTTAAGTTTTACATAAGTAAACATTCCATTTTAGCCTTTATTTTTTTAGTTTTTATGACATTTTATCATAAAATTAACAAAAATCAACTATTAATAATAATTATTCTTTACAATAACAATTTTTATATTATAATTGATTCATTATTTTATTAAAAACTATTATTAGGAGTTGTTCAATGATAAAAAGAGCATTAATATCTGTATTCTATAAAGATGGAATATTAGACTTTGCTAAATTCTTGACTTCAAAAAATGTGGAAATAGTTTCTACAGGAGGAACTTACAAATATTTAAAAGAAAATAATATACCAGTGATAGAAGTTGCTGAGGTTACAGGAGCTAAAGAAATGCTTGACGGAAGAGTAAAAACTTTAGACCCAAAAATACATGGAGCAATACTCGCTATAAGAGATAATCCTGTTCATATGGAAACTATTAAAGAGAGAGGAATAACTCCTATTGATATGGTGATAGTTAATCTTTATCCTTTCTTTGAAAAAGTGCAAGATGATAATTTGAAATTTGAAGAGAAAATAGAGTTTATAGATATAGGCGGACCTACAATGCTTCGTTCTGCTGCTAAGTCTTTTAAAGATGTTGTGGTTATAAGCGATGTTAAAGATTATGATTTAGTAAAAAGCGAAATGGAAAAAGGAGAAGTTAGTTTTGAAACAAAAAAATATTTAGCTTCTAAAGTATTTAATTTAACTTCTGCTTATGATGCTGCAGTGTCAGAGTTTATGTTTAATTCATTAGAAAATAAAGAAGATAAAAAACTTAATTATTTGAATATGTCTTATGCATTGCAGGAAAAATTAAGATATGGAGAGAATCCTCATCAGGGTGCAAGCTATTATGTTTCTACTACAGATAAAGGCTCTATGAAAGATTTTGAACAATTAAATGGAAAAGAGCTTTCATTTAATAATATTAGAGATATGGATATAGCTTTAAAAATAGTATTAGAATTTGATGAGGCTAAAAAAGAATATGCTTGTTCTGCTATAAAACATTCTACTCCTTGCGGGGCTGCTTTGGGTAGCAGTGTATTAGAAGCCTATAATAGGACTTATGAATGCGATCCTACTTCTATATTCGGCGGAATAGTGGCTTTCAATAGTACAGTAGATGAGGCAACTGCAAAAGAACTTATAAAAATATTCTTAGAAATAGTTATTGCTAAAGACTTTACTCCTGAAGCTTTGGAAGTATTAAAAACTAAGAAGAATTTAAGAGTTATAAAATATAAAACTAATACTAATGATAAAATCAATCTCGTTAAAGTTGACGGCGGATTACTTGTACAAGATGAAGATACTACTTTAATAGAAGATTATAAAGTTGTTACAGAGAAAAAGCCTACTGAAGAAGAGATGAAGAATTTAATATTCGGAATGAAGGTTGTAAAATATGCTAAATCAAATGCTATAGTGGTAATAAAAGACTTTATGGCTAAAGGTATAGGAAGCGGTCAGACTAACAGAATTTGGGCTTGCGAAGATGCTTTAGAGAGAGCTGGTGATGGGGTAGTTATGGCATCTGATGCTTTCTTCCCATTCAGAGATGTAGTGGACGCTTGTGCTAAATACAATATTAAAGCTATAATTCAGCCTGGAGGATCTATGAGAGACCAGGAATCAATAGATGCTTGTAATGAACATGGCATTGCTATGATATTTACTGGAATAAGGCATTTTAAACATTAATTGTTTTTATAATATTTAAAGCGAAGTTAATTTTTAATTAGCTTCGCTTTAAATATTAGTTATTAATTTTTTATAATTAAGATATTAATTTATTATTTGTTATTGAAGTTTTAATTAATAAAATATACTTTATTTCAAATGTGATGAAAGCTGAAAATATCCTGCACGTGTAAGATTATTAATATTTTTAAATCCTAATTTATACATACGCATACAAGCCATACCAGAACGGCTTCCGCTGGCACAGTATACTATATATTCTTTATTTTTATCAAGTTCTGACATTTTTTCATTGAATCTGCTGTCATCTAATGGAATATTTATACTGTTTTTTATATATCCGCTTTGCTGAACTTCCATATAGCTTCTTACATCTATTAAACCTATATCTTTATTATTTTTATAAATAGAAACAGCATCATTTATATTTATATTTTTAAATTTTCCTTTACTTCTTATATTGAATATAATTTTTCTTGCTGCACTTAATATTATAAAAGTTAATATAAGTCCTATTATTAATGTTAAAGTATTATTCATTTAATATACCCTCTATATGTATAATGGGGTTATTATATCATATAGAGGCATAAATTTCAATTAATTTATTTAATATAGCTTTTATACATTATGGAAATTATCCAAATTGTAGGCATCATTCCAAAATCTATATTCCCAAATAAAAGCTATATCAAAAGAAATTATCATTTTTTCTTTTACATAATCAGAAGCATTACCATATAAATCATCAATAATTTTAATCATATTTTCAGTAGATTTTGAAAACTCTTCATCAGCATAAGTATCAATCCACTTCTCATATGGATTATTTTTCACATTTGCATTTTCTTTTATATACTTTCCTATTTCATTGTATATCCAAAAACAAGGAAGTATAGCAGCAGCTGCCGCCTCGAAAGCTTCTGTATGAGCAGTATTAATTAAAAAACTAGTATAACCTATATTGGCAGTTGTAATTTTATTTGTATTTTCAAAATTAAAAATTTCTCTAAAATATTTATGCACAACCTCTTCTTCTACTATATAAGCATTCGCAGATGATTTCAAAAAAGCTAAAGCATAATCTGCATTATCATGTATTTTTGATGATATTATAGCCAAAGCCTTAGAATAGTATTTTAGATATAAACTATCCTGTTCTATATAATAAGCAAATTTTTCTTTGTCTAAAGTTCCTTCCATAAGCTCTTTATTAAAAGGCATATCAATTATTTTTTTATATATGCCTTCATTTTTTTTCCAAACTTTTTCTGAAAATTTCATTTTATTCTCCTTCTATTTTTATATTAATTATTAGATTTTTATTAAGTATCATTTTATTATTCTTCTATATATGCATAATTAAATTTATATCTTCCCAAAGGCTCATCAATATAATTTTTCAATTTTGGATTAACTATTAAAAAATCTGTTCTGTATATAAATGGTATAATAGGAACTTCATCAAAAAGTATTGATTCAGCCTCTTTAAAAGCATCCATTCTTTTTTGTGCATTTGTGGCAGTGGTAGCAAACTCTATTAAATAATCATATCTGGCATTTGAAAATCCCCCGTAATTTACATCATTATAACTAGTCATAATTTGAAGCATAGTGAGCGGATCATTATAATCACCAGTCCAGCTTGTCCTAGCTATTTGATAATTTCCAGATTCTCTGAAAGGCAAAGTAATTTTTGATTCTTCTGTTCTTACTGTAACATCTATATTAAGAGCATTTTTCCACATTTGCTGAACCGCTTCCATAACAGTAGTATAAAAACCTGATGAAACTTTTACTTCAAGTATAGGGAAATTTTTGCCATTAGGATATCCTGCTTCAGCTAATAATCTTTTAGCTTCCTCTACATTATTACTATAATTATTTGCTATTATATAATTACTGCTTTCCTCTCTGAAAGATTTTTCTAATCCTTTTACAACAGGAGGAACAAATGCTTCTGCTGCTATTAGTTTTCCATATCCTATATTTGATACTATATAATTTCTGTCTATTGCAAGAGATAATGCTTTTCTTACTCTTTTATCTGATAATGCTTTATCTTTTGTATTTAAATCCAAATAATAAACTCCTATAATATCACTTACAGCCATTAGATTTTCTTTTATTAATTTTTCTATCTCACCAATAGGAGGAGCATTTATAGAAAAATCAACGTCTCCAGTTCTAACAGCATTAAGAGAAATATATTCATCAGCTATTAAAACAAAATTAATTTTTTTAGCTGCTTGATTAGTATAATTCCAATAATTGGTATTTATTTCAAATGCGAGTAATTCATCAGGTTTTCTCTCTACCATTTTGTATGCTCCGTTACCAATATAACTTTCAGGCTTCCAAGTCCAATCATCACCGTATTTTTCTATTATATCCTCTCTTACAGGCATATAAACTCCTCCAGAAGCTAATATATCAGTAAAATATATGGTAGGTGCTTCAAGCTCTATTGTGAGAGTATTTTCATCTATTGCTTTAACTCCAAGATTTTCTATACTATTTTTGCCTCTTATTATATCTTTGGCATTTTTTATATATTCCATTAAATAGCTTAAAGGAGATGCTGTTTTCGGATCAACTGCTCTTCTATATGAGTATACAAAATCATCGGCTATTACTTTTTTCCCGTCAGACCATTTAGCATTATCTCTTAAATGAAATGTGTATGTAAGTTTATCATCGCTTATTTCCCATTTGTCGGCAACGCCTCCTACAATATTACCGTTTATATCTTTATTTAAAAGCCCTTCAAAGGCATGATTAATATAAATATATCCGTAAGTTTCATAATTCAAAGCAGGGTCTATCGACTTAAGTTCATATCCTAAATTTACTGTTATTTCATCTTTGATATTTTTTGTTTGTCTTTGGCATGATATAAAAAGTAAAAATAATAGAATAATAAATTTTTGTTTTGAAGTCATAAAAAACTCCTTAAATCATTAAATTAAAAGCGAGATTTTTATAACGCTGTTTGTCTTGTTTTATTGAATTGTAATTTAGTCTTGCTTAATAAAACAAGACCAACTTTAGAAAAGGTCTCATTTTATTAATTTTAAGAAATTGTAAATAATAAAAGAGATAATTCCCTACGCTGGCATTACCCAAACAGGTTATAAGGGTCGAAGTTTTTTATGATTTAAATAAAATTATGTAAACTTCCTCTCAGCCTTTTCAAGCTCCCCGATTTTGATAAATGATATAATATTTTTATTTTTTTATCAAGAAGATCATAATTTTTTGTTATTAATATTTTATTAGCAGATTCAGTATATTAGTTTAATAGTAATTTTTATTGTAAGATTAATACATATGAAGCTTAATTTTTTATTTGTTTTTATCAAAATATAATATATATATGATAAATATTATATTATAGTAAACATAATTTTAGATTATTATTATATAATTTTTAATTATGGTATTAAAATAGTTTTTAATGGCAAATGGGTATTAAAGAATATAATACCCATTTTAAGGATTGATTTTAATGTAAAATTTATTTATGGTTCATTTTGAGTATATCTATAAGTTCATTTATCAAATTTTTTTCGCTTATAGCAGTCATTAAATGATCTTGAGCATGTATAAAAAGCAAATTTATTACAAAAGTTTCACCGCTGGCTTCTTTAGATATTAGATCTGTTTGATATTGATGCGATTTTAATATAAGCTCATTTGATTCCTCTAATTTTTTATCAGCTTCTTCAAATTTATTTTCTTTAGCAAGCCTTAATGCTTCATAAGCTAGACTTTTACTCTCACCAGCTAATGCAATAATAGGAAATACATTTTCTTCCATAAATACTTCATAATCTTGAATCATAGTATGATAAACTCCATTAAATTATTCTTTTATAAGAAACCTTTTAGCAGGACTTATATAATCTAATAGGAATAAGTATTCATCGTTAATTTTACCAACTACATTAGTTCTGCCCGTATTTTTTATATC
>CALXXQ010000103.1 GCA_944392715.1 uncultured Brachyspira sp. | reverse complement strand
AAAAACTGTCTTGCATAAGCTGACAATGATTCTAAATATCTTCTCTGTCCCTCTTTAAAAATAGTATCGAATGCAAGAGAACTTTTTCCGCTTCCTGATACTCCTGTTAAAGTAGTTAGGGTTTTATGAGGTATTGAAAGTGATACATTTTTAAGGTTATGCTCTTTAGCACCTCTTATTTCTATAGAATTATTAGCCATAAAAAATCCTTCTAAAAAAGTTAAAATATTATAACATAAATTCTATATAAAAAAAGGTTTTACTGGTATTAAATATTAATAAATAAATGATATTAAAAAAGATACCGTAAAATTGATAAAATATAATTGTTTAGAATATACATAAAATTAAATATTTCTAAATGATAAGAACTACAAATTAAAACTTTATTGAAACTATAAATTTATAATCCCATTTACTTTTTTCTTCTTCAATAGATTCAATATTAAATCCAAAAGAACTTGAAATAAAATCTTCTATGCTCAAAAATTCAGTTTTAATCTTAGAATATATTTTAAAACAGTTTGTACATGCTTTTTTTACATTCTCCAATATTTCTTCATTATATTCAATATCCATAATTATACCATATTCTTTATATGCTTCAATTGGTTTCTGAAAAAATTCTTCTAAACCACATATATTGATATTTTCAGCTTCTAAAAATGAAGCGAATTCTTCTTTAGATATACGCAATGGATCTTTTATAATTAGTTTAGATCCAAATGAATATTTATGATAATTTCCTTTAAAATTTTCTTTTTTATAGTCTATACCTGCTCCAGAGCTAATGCCTGTATTTGTTTCTGAATCTTTTGCAGAAATATCAGCAGTAACACCAGCTTCAATTTTATTGGACAATTCATAATCTTTTTCATCACTAAAAACTAATTCTATATACTTAGCCCCCATTTTTATAGCAGAACTTATTACAGCATTTTTTAGATCTGTTCTATAACACTTTTCAAAATCTTCAAGAGGATAATATACATCATTATATATCTGACTTGGAATTAAATATATAGATTTTTTATCATATTTTTCTAAAGATATAGGTGGCATATTAGGTATTTTTAATTTAAATTTACTTAGTTCTTTATCATAAAAACTATATATAGAAAAATTTTCAGTTATTTTTTTAGTCTTATTTGGCTTATGTTCTATATCATATTTTATCTGTTCGCTAACAAGAAGTATATTATCCATTATTAATTATCCTTTAAAAATAAATTCAACTATTTCCTCTATTGGAATATCTTTTAATTCAAAAATACGGCATTCTATCCCCATACGTTTTACCTCATCCTCTAATTTTTCTTTATCTTCAACTTCAGAAGCCCTAGTACCCAATGCCAAATATTTTATTTTAAAAACCTTACTATTTTTATTTTTATGTTTACATTCATTTATAGTATGCTGTATTCCCAATTTAATATTTTTATCTATATAAAATTTAGAAGCATCAAATAGATAAATCATAATTGCACCGCAAAAATTATCAATACATATTGTACCACAAAAATTATCAACACATTTTTCTGTATCTTCTAAATTATGACCAGATGTATTTATAAAATTTATAGCATCAATTGTTAAAGCATAAATACCTAATAAAGGAGTAAATATTATACTCATCAATGTTTTTAATTTATCAGAATGAAATTTAGGATTAATAATTACATACTTCATTTTTCCTTTTTGTGTAATTTTATATTTCTCTGTAAATTTTCCTTTGGATAAAACATTGATTAAAGTATCTTTTCCAGATTTAGATTCTCCAACAAGTAGAATATTTGCTATACGCATAATTACTCCTAATTCTAACTATATTTATAGTACAATATATACAATTAAAATCAATAGTTTATACAAACAATAATATGGCTTAAAACATAAAAAATATTTTTTATAATTTTTCTTACATTCCCCGCCCTTTAATATCTACTGCTTAAATTTGAACATAAAATTTTATTATTCTTTAAAAGCTACAAAAGAAAAAGCATGCCCGCCCAAGCGATTTTTAAATTTAGAATTTTTACTAGAAAATGAAACTTAAAACTTTATTCACCGCACGCAGAATGAATCTAAAAAACAAATCTATTTTATAATTCAAATTTCACAAAATATAATAATAAGTTAACCGTGCGTTAAGTAGACTATAAATTTAATAAAAACTAGGGTGGGATTGCTTTTTATAATTCAGCAGTAAAAATAATTAAATAAATAATAGAAAATTAATTAGTAAATATAAAAGGGCGGGATTGTGTATAAAGTAACCTTGAAAAATATAAATAAATATACTATAATAAAAATATAATAAATTCTCAGGATATCTAATGACATTAACAAATGTAGTAACAATCAAAAGTAAAAATGGAATGCATTTAAGACCTGCGGGAATACTTTCTCAAATTTCCAGTAAAAGTGAATATTCAAATATAGGAATATTTTTACTTTATAATGGTGTAAGAGCAGATGCTAAAAGTGTATTCAATATTATGGGACTTGGTGCATTTCAAGGTGCAAATCTAATTTTAGAAATAGAATATGAAGATGGTATGGAAGAAACAGCCAAACAAGCAGAAAAAGAATTAATAGATTTCTTTGAAGAGGGCTATATCCATGCCGAAGTTCCAGAAGAAGACTAATATTAAAAAAATATTATTATTTCAATAAATTCATAAAAGGATATTTAATGATTAGTTACTTTGTAATAGCTATGCTGGCAATATCTATTGCAGTAGTGATGATTTTAACAATTAAGTTTAAAGTTCATCCATTCATAGCAATGCTATTAGTTGCCATATTTTTAGCTTTCACACTTCATGTACCATCAAATACAGATACGAATTATATTACAGAAATATCGGCTTTAATAGGTAAAGGATTTGGAAATGCATTGGCAAGTGTTGGTATAATAATTGTTTTAGGGAGTATAATAGGTAATATATTAGAAATGTCAGGGGCAGCTTTAAAATTAGGAGAAATAGTATTAAGAATAGTTGGAAAGTCACACCCTGCATTAGCAATGAATATATTAGGATTTATAGTATCAATACCCGTATTTTGTGATTCTGGATATTTGATACTTACGCCTTTAAGGAAAGCTGTTGCCAAAAAAAGCGGAGCTTCTCCTGTAGCATTATCTGTTGCATTATCTACAGGGCTCTATGCTTCTCATGCCTTAATTCCTCCAACACCAGGACCTGCTGCAGTAGTAAATTTATTTGATCTTGAAGCACATTTACTTACAATTATAATTATAGGATTAATAGTTGCTATACCAACTTCTTTGGTAGGTGCTCTATATGGAATATTTATATCAAAATATATAAAAAAACCTAATTATCCTGATAAATCTCCTACATATGAAACTTTAATAAGTGATATGGGAGGACTTCCTCCTACTTGGAAAGCTTTAGCCCCTATATTAGTACCAATAATATTAATGGCTGTTGGAAGTATTGTTAGATTTGATTCGTTTAGGTTAGGGGATGGAATGATAAAAAATATATTCATATTCCTTGGCGAACCATCTATGGCATTATTTATAGGGTTTTTATTTTCACTTTTATTAACACATAAATTCAATAAAGAAGAAATATCTATGTGGATAGGAGATGGCATAAGATCTTCAGGAAGTATATTGGCCATAGTAGGAGCAAGCGGTGCTTTTGCTGAAGTATTAAAATCTACTGAATTAGCAAAAATAATACCTGAATTAGGACATATATTCGGCTCATTAAATATGGGATTAATATTGCCTTTTATAATGGCATCAGCTCTAAAAATAATATTAGGTTCTTCTACAATAGCAGTAGTTACGGTAGCTACTCTTTTTGCACCTTTGCTTGGTACATTAGGATTTAATACCCCTATATCTCAAATATTAGTATTGATGTCTATAGGTGCTGGTTCTATGATAGCTTCACATGCTAATGACAGCTATTTTTGGATTGTTGTTGAATTATCAGGTCTAAAAATAAAAGATGCATATAAAGCTAGAACATTAGCTACTTTTGTACAGGGTATTACTGCTCTCATTATAATAATGATACTTGCTTTTTTATTTAGATAATAATATTATATATTTCTTTTAAATATATTAATTTTTGGAGAAAATAATGCTTAAAATAAAAATTATTAATAAATCCTCAAATCCTTTGCCTAAATATCAAACTGAAGGCTCATCAGGATTAGATTTGCATGCCAATTTAGAAAATCCTATAACTTTAAATAAAAATGATATAGTATTAGTACCTACAGGACTATTTATAGAAATACCAGAAGGATATGAAGCTCAAATAAGAAGCCGAAGTTCTTTAGCATTAAAAAATGGAATATTTTGCCTTAATTCTCCAGCAACAATAGACAGTGATTATAGAGGAGAATTAAAAATTATATTAGCATCTTTGACAGATAAACCATTTACTATAAATCATGGAGATAGAATAGCTCAGATGGTTTTTGCTAAAGTTGAAAAAATACATTTTGAAGAATCAGATTCTCTTTCCGATACACAAAGAGGAGAGGGGGGCTTTGGAAGTACTAATAAATAATATTTATATATTGATATTATTTTATTTTTATATATAATAGAATAGATGAAAATATTAAAAATATTTTTTAGTTCATTATTTACATTGTCAGCAATTTCCTGTGGGCTTCCAGATGTTACAGGAATAACATTGGAATTAAATCAGCCTTATATAACAAAAGTAATACCAGGAAATAATGAATTAACTGTTGAATTTCAAGCTCAAAATAATGAACCGTCTTTTAGCGGATATAATGTATATTTTGGTGATAAAACTAATCCTAAAAAATATAAACTATACAATCAACAAAAATCATTACCTACAATGCTTGATAAAGGCTCTGATACAATAAAAAAATATTCTTTTAAAATAGCAATAGGAAGCTATTATTCAGTTAATAATGCAGATGTAGATACTTTGAAGGAAAATGATTTAAATAATGGAATACCTATATATGTTTGGATTGGTGCATATCAAATAACACCTCAATTAGAAAGTTATTATTACTATGATAATTTTGTACAAATGGGTACTCCTAGACCAGAAGCATTAAATCAGAATGTGACTCCTGGAACAACAATAAATGGTACAGGAAGAGATATAGCCGTTTTGAATGTAAATGGAGGAAAATTAGTTTTTCAAAATGTTGCTAATGGAAGTATGATGAGAGTATCTGGAAATTCATTAAGTGATATAGTAATTCCTCCTACAAGCGGATATGGAACTGCTGAATTGGATGTAACAGCTAATAGACTTTACCTAATAAAAATAACAGAGGGTGCAAGTTCTTATTATGCTAAAATATTTGTAAGAAGCGTAAATGGTGCTAATAGTGCAGTAATAGATTATTGTCATCAAACTAGCCCTGATATATTGAGTTATTAATATGAAAAAAATAATAATATTTATAATATCATCAATCTTTTTATTCATTTCCTGTAATGAAGAACTTGTAACAATAGTAGATGAATATAATACTCCCTATGATGTAAAAGCTATAGCAAGTAATAATGCAATATATATAAATTTTTGGTCTGGCGTAATAGCATCAGATTTCGCTGGTTTTAACTTATATGTAGGAACAGCTAATACTTTTCTACAGCCTGATGATGCTATACAAAATGCTAATCAAACCTATCCTACAATAGCAGGCTCTAATCATACAAGAACTAATTTTACTATACAATTACCTACAACAAAAATGAATTTTGCTAATGGTACTTTATATTATATAACAATTACAGCATATGGAACTAATAATTTAGTTGATAAAAAGTATATAGAAACAACAATAACTCCAGAATCTATAGTACCTGTAGTTCCTAGAGAAGAAGGCGATGGAAATGGTACTGCTTTAACAGCTGGAGGACAAAATTTAGCAAATGTGGATACAGCAACAGGAAAAATCATATGCAGTGGTGCTTGGAAGGTACAGTATTTTGGAGCACAAAATAGCATCAATAATGTTGTAGTAGTTACGAATTATAATGATAATTCATTTGACAGCGATGCAGTATATTCTATTAATGGACTTTATATATTTAAAAGCGGAAATGCACTTGCTAAAATATGGATAAAATCTGACGGTTCTTATAGATGGGCATATCAGCCTGATGCTTCACAGTGGTGGGGAATATAATTAATCTCTAAATCATTAAAAATCTTAATAGTATATTTAAACAATTAACACTATCTTTTTATAATATAAAATATCGTATCAAAAATACATAAACAATAAAATAATAGGACCTATAGCTATTAAACTATAGGCCCCAAACTATATAACGCGGAAAGCAAGAATTATCGATATATTATCCTCTGGACTGTTTGTCCTTCCAA
Source organism: uncultured Brachyspira sp. (assembly GCA_944392715.1). Taxonomy (GTDB): domain Bacteria; phylum Spirochaetota; class Brachyspiria; order Brachyspirales; family Brachyspiraceae; genus Brachyspira. The sequence goes on along the minus strand of CALXXQ010000103.1, from coordinate 6,309 downwards.
GCCTTTATAGTCTTTTCAACCTCATCTCTTGAATATGAAGTATTCTTAACTATATCTTCAGGCTTCCAACCTTGTTTATACATCTTAATAATAAGCTCTTCTTTCTTACTATCTATTTTAGTTGTTCCTTTTTTAGAACTTGATTTAGAACCTTTATCAGATATATATTTATCAGCATTATCTAAAAGAGTTTCTAAATATCTAACGAAATATTCAGCTCTTTCAAGATTCTTAACTATGTTCTTATCATAATCATCATATTGATTTTTCATACGAACAAGATTTTCTCTCTGATCCTGTATAGCATCTATTATATCATTTACTTCTTCTAATTTAGAAATAAACAATTGAACTTTCTTATCGTTCTTATCTATTTTAGCCATATCTCTTTCTAATGAATAAATCTTATCCATAAAGTTCTTTCTAGTATCTTCAACTTCTACCATAGCCTCTTTTATACTATCAACTCTTTCTAAAATAGTTTCAGTCTCTATTTCAGCTTTTCTTATTTGATGTAATATCTCATCTGCATATTCTTCTTTATCCTTTATAAATGAAAGCTTATTCTCTATTTGAGATGCTATATCTATAACAACTTGTATTCCTTCCTCAGTATGTTCTATCATAGCATTATTTTCTGCTATATTAACAAATCTATCCTGAATCTCACCAGACATTTCCATTAACATATTAACTTTTTCCTGAGTATCTTTTAAGCTGTCTTTTTCTTTCTTAAGAGTACTAGCATAATCTAATATCTCATTATGCATTTTCTTCAAGCTATCAAACTCAGACATAGTCTTATTCATTTCAATCGTTGTAGATTTAGTATCCTCAACTAAAGTAGTCAATTTAGAAACATCATCTCTTATAGAATCTGCCATCTCTTTAGCATTATCAAATACTTTTACAATATTCATATATTTTTCAATATCTTTAGCTATGTCATCTATTTTTGATTTTACAGCATCATATTCTAAAGAAATATCATTAGTTTTTACATCAAGCATTTTATCAATAGCTTCAACTGCATCATTTAATTTTAATTTTAACTCATCAGTTCTATTTTCAAAATCCTTAAGTATAACATTTGTTTTCTCATCATAGCTTAGATTAATATTTTCAAGTCTTACATCTATTTCAGAAGAATACTTAGTTATATCCTCTTCTAAAGCAGAAACAATATCTTTCATATTTGTAATTCTTTGATCATATTCATCTAAATTATCAGTATGAGCTTTAATTATCTCATCTTTAGCATTTTGTATATGCTCTTTAGCATCATTCATAAGAAGAGACAATTTCTGCTCTAATTTAGAATTAAGTCTTCCTATATACTTCTCATATTTTTCATTAGTATTTTCTTCTATAGCCTGAACATTTTCTTCTATGATACTATTAGCTTCTTCTATTCTCACATTAATAGCATCTGATATAGAATCTTTCAAAGCTGTTAAAGACTCTGATAATCCTTCATAATGTGCTTTTAATGCATCAAACTCAGAATTCTTTTCTTCTAGTAGGGCATCCATTCTGCTTGATACGCTTTCTATTATAGAATTAAATTCTGTTACTTTATTTTCTACAGTTGCTTTAGCATCATTAGATAACTCTTCTAATCTAGCATTAAATTTCTCACCTTGAGTCTCTATATCTTGTGAATATATATTTATTTTCTCATTAAGCTCAGAAGCCTTTTCTTCTATCATAGCTTTTAATCTTTCTATAGAAGGAGCAAATTCATTTTGTAAGCTATTCATCTGCTCTTCAACCTCATCAAGTTTTTCTTTGTTATTTTCTACAGAAGTTAAAAACTCATCTTTTATACTCAAAGCCTGCTTCAAATCAGAAACAACATCTTCTACTGAAGTGCTAATTTGAATTTTAGTATCATCTAACTGAGCATATAAAGAATCTATTTTCTCATTATATTCTTTATAAGCTTCTTCAAACAATTTAGAGAAATCTTCATAGTTTTTCTCTTGTCTGTCATTATAGAATTTTTCAGTTGTCAAATACATTTCTTTTAATTTAGCAACCTCTTCATCATGCATAGATTTTATATCATCAACAGCTCTTTCTCCCTCTGTGCCTATAGACATTTTCAATTCGCCCATAAACTCTTCTTGATAAGTATCTATCTTCTTCTTAAAGTCTATTATATTGTCCTCTAACTGCTTATTCATATTATTGAAGGCATCTTTGATTTTATTATTAATATCATTTTCAATACCCTCTATAGCACTTCTAACATCAGAGAATTTCTCAAACTTCTTCATTTCATTGTTTATAAAATTCTCAACTGTATTCATTATACTAGGAGCTAAATCATTAGTTTCCTTAGTAATAGACTCATTGAATGAAGCTGTTAGACTATTTATATATTCTTTAGCCTTATTCAATACTTCATTATTTTCTTCTGTGAATCTATTTCCTAATGAATTAATATACTCTTCAGCTTCTTTTACTTTAGTACTGAATGCTTCCTCTTTCTCTGCTATCTTGGATGAAGCTATATTAGCAGCTTCTACTACAGCACTTGTCAAACTGTCAATCTTATTTCTTATATTTATATCAGAGTTTTTAACCATATCCATAAGAGCTTCTCTCTCTCTTCTTACAGTCTCAACTTCCTGTGATATATGTTTTTGAGATTGACTTAGCATTCTAAGTTCATTTTCCTGCTCTTTTATATTAGCTTTTATAGTATTTATTAAAGAATTAATATCATTTTCAGCTTCGTCCATTTTATTGATTATATCTTTAATTTTACTATTTTCTAATTCATTTATCTGTTCTTTAGCAGTTTCAACTTTATCATTTATATCTGAAAGTATTTCATAAGCATCACTCTTAATATTATCTACCTCAGCAAGTATAGCATCTTTATAGAATTCTTTTATTCTGTCTGGAGAAGCATATGCATCTTCAAAATAAACTATTCTATCTTCTATACGTTTTCTAAACTCATCATTAGACTCTTCAAATACTTTTATGATATCATCTCTAAATGAATCTGTAAGATATCTCAAATCTGTATCCATAGATTCATTTTGAATGCTTTCAAACATATCAGCTATTTGTCTTCTTTCTTCTTCAATCATAGCTACTACTTCATCTCTGTTAATAACATCAAATGAAATTTTGTTTTTCAAGGCTTCTATACTATCAATGATATTAAGTTTCTCTTCATTAAATACATTCATAGCAGCATCTTGTTCTTTGATAAGCTCTATTATAGATTTTCTGAAATTGATGAATTCAGTAAATATTCTTTCTTTATCAGGATCTATAGTATTTCCCTCAGAATAAACAATTCCGCTTTCATATTTAAGTTTAATATCATCTATTTCAGCCATTAATCTGTCTCTTTCAGCCTGCAAAGCTTCAGCAAGATCTTTAATATTAGCTATTCTATCATTAAACTCATTTCTAAATCCTATCATCTCATTAGATATATTATCTTTATATCTCTTGATACTTTCAGCGAAATCCTGTTCTAATATTTGGAAATCATCTCTTATCTTAGCTCCATACTGCTGAGCCATATTAGCCAAATCATTATTATTAGGTACAGAAGTTAATATCTCATCTCTTAATGAAACAAACTCATCTCTAAGTTCATCTTTTAATGATTCTTTTTCATCTACAAATATCTGACTTATATTCTCAAGAGTAGGTATATCTCTAAGCATATCTTCTTTCATTTCAAGAAGTTTATTCTCAAATTCTTCCTGCTCTTTAGATAAAACTTCAGCAACAGCTTCTACTGTAGAATAATTTTCTGATATATCCTTTTTAAATGATTCTAAAGTATCATTTATTCTAGCTCTCTCTTCCTCTATTAATTTTTCAATATAAGAAGCATCAACTTTACCTACAGCTGCATTTTCAGATAATTCTTCTTTAGTATTTTCTATATCTGAAGCAATATTAGTCTTATAAGTATCTATAAGTTTTTCTATTTCTTCTTTAGATATAGAGCTGTCTTTAATATTACTGATTTCTTTTCTTATCTCATCAAATGAAGATTGTAAATCAGCTTTTTGAATATCTAAAAGATTATTCAAATTATTCAAATAATCTTTTTTGATTTCTTCAAATCTCTCTTCTGCTGATATATACTCAACTCTTACAGCTGATTTGAAATGGTCAAGCTCTTCTATCAATTTAGCTCTCTCTTCTTCAAACTTCTTAGCAAAATTATCATTATTTGTTTGAGTGCTTAGAATTTCATTTTTGAACTCTTCGAATTCACTAGTAATTTCTGCTTTCTCAGATACAAATAATTCAGCAAGCTCTTCCATATTAGGAACAGAGTCTATTATTTTATTTTTGAACTCTTCAAAATCATTTAATATATCTACATCTTTCTGAGTAATTTCTTCAGCTATCTTATCATAAACTTCTTTTCTAAAGTTTTCTATTGTATCTAACAATTCTTTTTTATCTTTAGCTAATTCATTAGAAAGTTTTAATGTATTAGTATTAAGCTCATTATTTATCTTACTTATATAAGATTCTAAAGCTTTTATTTTTACATCAACTCCCTTATTAGAACTATTAATATCTTCTTTTATAGAAGAAATATTATTTTCTAAGTAATCTATAGTTTGTCTTCCCTCTGTCTTCAATGAATCCTGAAGATTTACAACTTTAGATTTTACTTTATTTTCATATTCTTCTAATATAGAATCTAACTGCTCTTTATAATTAGAAATATCTAATGATAAAGTATTTTGAGTATCCTCTATCTCTTTTATTCTATAATCAAAAGTATTGATTTGTAATTCTATATTAGAAACATTTTCTTCTAATTTAGCATCTAATGTATCTTGTAATTCTAGCTGCTTATTAGAAATATCTTCTTTCAATTCTTCTATCATAGAAATTATTTCAGAATAATGCTCATTATTAAATACATTATCTTTAGCATTTTCTAAACTGCTTGTAATAGCATCAAGATTAGTATCTTTCCAAGAATTTAAATCTTTTTCCATTGAATCTATTTTTGATTTAAATTCCATAAATGAATTATTAAAATATAATTCTAATTCTTGTTTCAATACAGCAAAACTTGTTGCTATAGTATCTCCATATAATTCTACAACTTTATTTTCATCAGACCAAACATCTTCAAAATATTCAACTCGTTTTTCAAGTCTGTTTTTGAATTCTTTTGAATCTTTTTCTATACTATGCATCAAATCATCTTTAATAGATACTATACTGTCATTGAAGTTCTCAAATATATTATCTAATTTTCCTTCTAATCTATTAAGCTCATCTCTATTAATATAAGTTTTAGGTAAAGAATTCATAACATTATTAAATTCTCTGTATATTTCTTCTTTATTTTCTAAAATCTTATCTTCCAATTTACTGAAGCTTGATATTTGAGGAATGATACCCATCTTAAACTCTTCAAAGCTATCATTAAGCTTTTTGAAATTATCATAAATATCTGTAATATCCTGCTGAATTGCTAAAACTTCTTCATTATCAGTAATATATTCATCATTGGAATCATTCTCATCATATTCTTCATCAGTTTCTTCTTCATAAGAAGCATTCTCATCATCTTCATAAGAAACATTAGCTAAATTATTTTTTAATTCTTCCAACTCTTCAGAAAGTCTTACCACTTCTTCAGCTAGGCTAATATCAATATCATTATCTCTTGCTAATGATAAACCTTTTTCTAAACCTTCTATTTTAGAAAAATCATCTTTAAGAGCATTTAAAGATTCCTCTAATCTATCTCTCTCCTCAATTAAATCACTATAATCATGGCTATCTTTTATAGATACAACTTCATTTTTGAACTCATCTATAGCATCAGATATCATAGATTTATATTCTGACATTAATGATTCTAAATTAGAAATAGCATCCTCATTATTATTTATTTTAGCTGTTAAAGTCTCTAATACATCATCTATAGAAGCCTGTATTTTGGCTTTTTCAGAATCAAGCATAGAAGGAACATTTTCAGCAGGAGATGCTAGTATACTATCTTTTAATACTTCAAAATCAGCCTTTAAAGCATCAACTTCTTTTATCAATAATTCTTTTTCATTGATAGAATATTGAATCATATTATTCTTATCAAGTACAGCATCTTTAATATCATCTATAGCCTTATCAAAATCTCTGCTTAAGCTTGAGTATTTATTGTCTATCTCTTCTTTTACATTATTAATTTCATCTATAAGAGAATGTTTTACATTTTCTATATCTTCTAATATATCAGTTACAGAAGAAATTTTCTCACTGTATTTTCCAAACAATGATAATATCTGCTCATTG
>CALXXQ010000102.1 GCA_944392715.1 uncultured Brachyspira sp. | reverse complement strand
TTGACTGTTGACTGTTGACTGTTGACTGTTGACTGTTGACTGTTGACTGTTGACTGTTGACTGTTGACTGTTGACTGTTGACTGTTGACTGTTGACTGTTGACTGTTGACTGTTTTATCATAAGTTTCCCATTATAAATTATTATTATTATTATTATATAATAACAATAATTTATAAATATTTCAATATTTTATATTAATTATAATTATTTTTTGTATTGAAATAATTTAAAAATAAATCTATTATTTAGTAAATAATTTTTATAGAGTTTTTAAATATGAAAAAAAGAATTCTTTTATTAGGTGCTACTGGCTCTATAGGCTTGAATACTTGTTCTGTTGTAACTAAATTTAGAAATGATTTTGAAATAGTAGGAATGTCGGTAAATAGTAAAATAGATATTCTTAATAATTTATGTATAGAATTTAAACCTAAAACTGTAAATATATCAGATAAGAATGCAGAAAATATTTTTAAATATTATGATTGTACTGAAGGAATAAAAATTTATGAAGGCAGTATTGCAGATTTTGTAAAGCATACAGACTTTGATATATTAGTAAATGCACTTACAGGATATGCGGGATTTCTTCCTACAGTTGAAGCAATAAAAAAAGGAAAAACTATTGCATTAGCAAATAAAGAAACTTTGGTTGTGGGTGGGGATATAATAAATCAATTATTAAAAGAGTATAATGCAAGCTTAATTCCAATAGACAGCGAGCATTCAGCAATATTTCAGATGCTTAGACATTTCCCAAAAGAATCTCTTTCTAAAGTAATAATAACAGCTTCTGGAGGTCCTTTCTTCAGAACTCCAAAAGAAGAATTAAAAAATGTAACTGTTGAAATGGCTTTAAAACATCCTACATGGGCAATGGGAAGTAAAATAACAATAGATAGTGCAACTATGATGAATAAAGGTTTTGAAGTTATAGAAGCTCATCATTTATTTAATTTAGATTATGAAAAAATAGAAACTATAATTCATCCTCAAAGTTTAATACATTCTATGATTGAAATGAATGACGGAGAGATTTATGCACAGATTGGAAAAAATGATATGCGTCTTCCTATACAGCATGCATTAACATACCCTGATATTAGAAATACTCCTTTTGAAAAATTGAGGTTATATGAACATTCTGAAATTAATTTTTATAAAATGGACTTTGATAAATTTGTAATGCTTAAATTAGCCTATGAATGCGGAAAGAAAGGCGGGCTTTATCCATGCGTTTTAAATGCAGCTAATGAAATATGTGTATATTCATTTTTACAAAAAAGAATAGGATTTACTGATATATTTGATATTGTATCAAAAGTATGCGATAGAAAAATAAATGCTCCATTAACTATAGATAATATTATTAATATGGATGCTGAAATAAGAAAAGAAACTTCTTGGATAATTGATTCCATGATTAAGTAATTTTATTTATTATAAAAATATATTCTATTTCACAAAACATTATATTATTTTTTATTTAGAACTATAAAAAATTCTCCTATTAATATAGGTATTTCTGAATTGCCTATAATTGGAATTTTTTCAAGTATAGAAAATACATTAGATAATAACTTTCTGTTATTAAATTTAAATATATTATTCATATATTTAAAAGTCAATATTTTCCAAAAAGGCTTTATTTCTATAATATTTAAATCAGTAATATTTGATAATTTTTCTATACTTGCTTTGTTAAAATAATGTATATGTTCTATATTATAATGAGACCATTTAGATTTCATTACTTTACATGTAAATGAATCAGTATTTGGAGTGGTAATAATTATATAACCATTTTTATCTAATAAGTCATAAGATATTTGGAATAATTTTAATGGATTTTCGACATGTTCTAATACATCACTCATCATAATTATATCAAAATAATTATTTTCAAAATTAGAATTTTCTAAAATACCATTATATATTTTATTTTCACCAAATTTATCTTTAGCAATATCAGCAGCTTTTTTTCCAACTTCTACTCCATACACATCAAATCCTAACTCTCTAGCCTCCATCATTAAGTATCCAGGACCACAACCTATATCTAATAATTTACCGCTATCTTTATATTTTAGTACATCTTTCAATAATTTCCTAAATTTATCTCTTTTCATCTTAGAAAAACTATCTTCTTCTCCAATACCCCAAGCAGCATAATTATCAGAATATACTTCACTTAATTCTTCTTCTGTAGGATATGGATATAAATATTCTATTTCACAATTTTGGCATTTTAATATATTTTTATTTCCTATTATATTCTTATATAAATATTTAGCAGTATTTTCACTCGAACATATAGGACATTTGTTATTTATACTTTCCATTTTAAATATCCTCTATTTCTAAACATTTTTTACATATATCCAGTCTTACAATATTTTTATCCAATAATTCTTCTCTTAAATTAGAGTAGCTTTTCCATATATCTACAATATTTTTATTCATGATATTTCCCATAACATGTTTTTTATAATAATCATTACAGCAAAGTATAATATCTCCATTTATTGTTATCATAGCTTTTAATATATTTGGACAACTAGTTAATTTTTTATATTCATATTTTGATATATCTACATCTCCACCTCTATTTTGTAAAACTAATTCATAAGTAGTTTGAAGTCTCATTTTATCTTTTAATACTTTTTTTACTTTGCTTAATCTTTCATATGCTTTATCCGGATTTTTATCATGTATTGTTATAATAAATTTATCTATACCAGCATTTACTAATTCATTAGCTTTATCTATAGTTAGTAAATCTCCATTACTTGTTAATACATGTATACATTTTGGAAGCTCTTTTTTGGCATATTCTATTAAACTAGATAAATTTGGATCAAATAATGGTTCATTAAAGAAACAATATTCAAATATTCCACTAAATTTTATTTTTTTTAATTGTCTTATGGCTTCTTCAAATATATTCCTATCTATATAATTTTTAGGAGTTTCATTATCTTTATTTGGGCAATAATCACACTTTCTATTACAATATGTTGAAGTTTCAATCCCAACACTATGAAAAAAATATTTATCTTTATATTTTATTTTATTAATAATAGGAGAATATATTTTTCTATACAAATCATAAGTAAGAAATCTATATAAATTGGGATTTATTTTATCTATTTTTGTAAGTATCAGTTTATCTAATAGTATTTTTAATTGTTTCATAGTATATTCCTAAAAAACTGTTATAAGGTTTTACTTTAAAATTATAAAGACAATAATTATGTTTAAATGAAATATTAAAAAGATATTCAATATTTTTTACTTGCAATAAAATTAGAAAATATAAATATATTATATCTAATAAAAAAAGTTGTTTGATTTTATTGATAGAAAATAATGGTTTTACTACTTTGAATAGAGTAGAAGTATATATTATAATTTTATTGTTGGTTGTTGGTTGTTGGTTGTTGGTTGTTGGTTGTTGGTTGTTGGTTGTTGGTTGTTGGTTGTTGGTTGTTGGTTGTTGGTTGTTGGTTGTTGGTTGTTGGTTGTTGGTTGTTGGTT
>CALXXQ010000101.1 GCA_944392715.1 uncultured Brachyspira sp. | reverse complement strand
TGGTTTCTTATATACAAAGTAATTACTGTGCATTCGGTTCTGGTATAGTAATTCCAGAAACAGGAATAGCATTACAAAATAGGGGAGCTAATTTTTCACTAGATCCTAATTCAGATAATTTTATAGCACCTCGTAAAAAGCCTTATCATACAATAATACCAGCATTTATATGTAAGGACTTAAAACCTTATGCAGCTTTAGGAGTTATGGGAGCTTTCATGCAGCCTCAGGGACATTTACAAGTTATGAGTAATTTAATAGATTATAATTTAAATCCTCAGGCAGCATTAGATAAACCTAGATGGCAATGGGTAGGGGAGAAGAATATAGAATTAGAATATAATTTTGATGATACATTATTTTCAGAACTTTCATCATTGGGTCATAATATTACTAAAAAGCCGCATATTACAAATTTCGGATATTTCGGACGCGGACAAGTTATATTAAAAAATGATAATAATGTTTATTTTGCAGGATGTGATGGAAGAACTGATTCTGGAATTGCAGTATTTTAAAATATAATTTATAAGTTTAATTTTATATATAAAAAAAGTATAGAATTTTTTTTGAATTTATAAAGACAAGTTTTTAAATTAATAAAAACTTGCTTTTTATATTTTTTTAATATTATTTTTTGTCTGGAAAAATTACACCTTTTTTAAGTATAATATTTGCATATATTTCAAGTTCGCTTGTAGCTACAATAGCATAAACATTTTTGCATCTGTCATAATATGCAAATCTCTCCAAATATTCATAATTCACTTTTTGATGTTTTCCTATGATGTCTTTATATTTAGCCCATACATCAGGCTCTCTTCCAAAATCAGCATTAGGCTGCATTAATACAACAGGGCTTTCTACAAAAGTATCCAAAGGGAATAAAGGCATAATCGCTTTTAAAACGGTAGGTATATCTACGCCGTCAAGTCTTATTATTTTTTTTACATTATAGTCATGAGATGGGAAGTTTCCGTCAGCAAATAATATTTCACTTCCATGTCCCATTTCACATAATGTTTTTAATAGTTCTGGTGAAACAACAGGGTCTATTCCTTTTAACATATTAAATCCTTGAATAATTTTTAATAAAAATCCCATTTAATATTAAAAAATATTAAATGGGAGGAAAAAGATTATATATTCTTATCTAGTTACTTTTCCAAATAAAGGTCCAAAATGTTTACATGCTCTAAAGTCAGCACCTTCAACATCTTTTGTACCAAATGCTTTCCATGCTTTAGGTCTGAATATTCTATCTTCACTTACATTATGCATACTTACAGGTATACGAAGCATAGAAGCTAATGTAATTAAATCAGCACCTATATGACCATAAGCAGCAGCACAGTGATTAGCACCCCAATCATTCATTACAGAATAAACATCTTTGAAAGAATCTTTACCTGTAAGTATAGGAGCAAACCAAGTAGTAGGCCAAGTAGAATCAGTCCTTTTATTAATAGGATCAAATATACTATTATCAATATTAACAGCATAACCTTCAGCTACTTGAAGTACAGGTCCATGACCTTTGACTAAATTAAGTCTTATAATAGTCATAGGCATTTCACCTTTAGTTAAGAAAGTAGATGAGAATCCGCCTCCTCTGAAATATTCTCTGTTTGCAGGAGAGAACTCTGTAGCATCAAGACATTTTTTAGCTTCATCTTCAGATATATTCCAATATTCTTTTAGAGCAGGATTTCCATTAACTTTTTGCTCTCCTGTCCAGTCTAAAGAAGCAGCACCTGAATTAATCAAGTGAATAATACCATCTTTAGCTTTTCCTGTAAGTTCTTTTCCTGTAACTCTTTTAACAGCTTCAGGACTCCAATAAGTTCTAACATCTGCAAAAAGCTGAGATTTGCAAGTTAATAAATGAGCAAAAAGCATAGAAAGACCATTTAAAGAATCATTTTCAGTAGCAACAACATAAGGCTCTCTTGTACCATTCCAGTCGAAAGATGAATTAAGAATAGCTTCAGCAAAGTCTCCATTAGGCATAAAGTCAGTCCAATGTCTTTGTCCTTGGAAACCTCCTGCTATAGCATTATGACCTTGAGCTTCTTCTATATATCCCATTTCTGCTAATTTAGGATTGCCTACCATCAAATCACGCATAATCATAGCCATTTTTATTGAAGTAGCCCATTCTTTTTCTTTCTCTTCATCAGAAGCTTTTACTTTATTGTTATCAGAACCGAATTTGCATTGTTTAGCCCATTCCCATGCTTTTTTGAATTCTTCTTTATCATATATTTCTAATTCTAATCTTCTTTTGATTTCACTCATATCTACAAATTCAGTTCTCATTCCTAAATAATCAAGTAAGAATTCAGCATCAACCATAGATCCCATAATACCCATAGCAACATAACCCATACTTAAATATGATTGATCTTTCATAGTTGCAACGGCAAGTCCAGCTCTTACAAATCTAAGAATTTTTTCTTTAACATCATCAGGAACATTTTCATCTCCCGCATCCTGAACATCTTTACCATAAATAGAGAATACAGGAAGTCCTAATTGAGTATGTCCAGCATCTGCAGCAGCTAAATAAACAGCACCAGGTCTTTCAGTACCATTAAATCCCCAAATTGCTTTAGGTATAGCAGGAGTCATATCAATAGTTTCTGAACCATAACACCAGCAAGGTGTAACAGTAAGAGTTAATTTAACATTATTTTCTTCAAATTTTTTCTGACATCTAGCAGCTTCAGCAACGCCTCCAATAGTAGTATCAGATATTACACATTCAACTTTTTCACCGCTAGGATGTTTTATATTTTCTTCTATAAGCTTTGCAGCTATTTTAGCCATATTCATAGTAGTATCTTCAAGGGATTCTCTAACCCCATTTCTTCTACCATCTATAACTGGTCTTATACCTACTTTTGGTAAATTGTTTTGCATTCTAAACATAATTGTTTAAATTCCTCCTTAAAATTATTCATATAATAATTTGGCTATCTCAGGATCATCTATATTTGTTTTATCATACCATTTAGCACCAGTATCAACATTAGCAACAGATTCTCCTTTAGATGCTTTAACAGCTAAAGTAACAGCTTGATAACCAATGCTGTAAGGATCTTGAGTAACAGAACCTTTTATTATTCCGCTTCTTATAGCATCTAATTGAGGTTTTCCAGAGTCAAATCCCATAGCTATTAAATCTCCTCCATCTTGAGCATCGCCAACTATAGTATTAGCAGCGCCTGGTTCAGCACTTTTATATACTACTAAAAATCCTCTAGCCATAGCTTCATTAGATAAATATATTCCCAAACAATTTTTTCCTCTTAAAGCATTAACTTCATTAGCTATATCAGCTTCATTTTGAGTAGTAGGAACTATAACTTGTAAATTATATTTTCCAGCAGTAGTAGCATCTCCATCAGCTAATTCAGTAAATCTTTTTACGAAACCTTCAGCTCTTCCTATACCAGTATCAGAGTTATCTAATTGAAGTACAGCGATTTTTGCTTTATTAGCAGCAGTAAAAGTTGCTATTCTAGTTTTTAAAGCTTCAAACATTTTTTCAGCAACTATTGCAGCTGCAGCTCTGTTATCAGTAGAAGCAGTTGCAAGTACAGCACCTTGAGCTTGATCTGGTAATATACCAGAGTCAAAACCTATTAAAGGTAT
>CALXXQ010000100.1 GCA_944392715.1 uncultured Brachyspira sp. | reverse complement strand
TATAGTTATCAGCCAAAATTGGAATGGAAAGGAAGTATACTTGACGGAGTACCTGAAGGTGCTTTAAAAACTGATGCAAGTTTTGATATGTCTAAAGCAGAAAATGCATCAGACAAAGCAATAGTATCAGACAGAACTTTGAGAATGGCTGATAAACTTATAAGCGATGCATATTTCGCTAAAAAGGCTACTTTGGATAAACAAGGTCAGGAAGAATTATTAGAACAAAGAAGAGCAGAAATAAAAACTATTCAGGAAGCAAAAGGAGATATTAAAGCGATAGAAGCTGAAATGCTTAAGATTTTGAATATAGAATAAATAAATAAAAATAATTTCTATAACAATGTATTAAATTATATTGTTATAGAAATTATAATAAAAAATTACAATTAATTATTGAGCTTTTTTAAAGCTTCATCTTTATTGAGTTTTGCCTTTTCATAATCTGGAAATATTTCTATAGCCTTATTATAATCTTTTAGAGCTTCTTCATATAATCCCATACTATATTTTGCAAACCCTCTATTATTATAAGCATCTGCCGAATTTGGATTTAATTCTATAACTTTATCATAATTTTTAATTGCTTCTTCATAGTTTTTTAAATTATAAAAAGACAATGCTCTATTAAAATATGCATCAATATGATTATTATCCAACTCTAGCACTATATTATAATCATCTATAGCCTCTTTATGTTTTCCTATATTATTTTTTGATATAGCCCTATTATAATATGCATCAATATACTGAGGCTCTATGCTAATAGCAATATCAAAATCCTCTATAGCTTCTTCATAAAGTCCTAAATTATTTTTTGTATTTCCTCTATTATTGTATGCATAAAAATATTGAGGAGATAATTTTATAGCCTTATCAAAATCTTTTATAGCCTCTTTATAAAGTTCTAAATTATATTTTGCTGTTCCTCTATTATTATAAGCATCTGTATACTCATCATATATTTCCAATGCCTTATTTATATCTGTAATAGCTTCATCATACATTTTTAATCCTATTTTGCATGCTCCCCTATTATTATAAGCATAAGCACTATTGGCTGGAGAAATTTCTAGAACCTTATTATAATAACTAATAGCTTCCTCATAAAGCCCCATACTCCTTTTAGCATCTCCAATACCATTATAAGCATATACATCTTTATCATCTAATTCCAATACTTTTTTATAATCTTCTATAGCATCGAGATATTTTTTAGAAATGAGTTTTATGAATGCTCTGTCGCTATAAGCATCTATATTATTACTGTCCAAAACAATAGATTGATCTATATCTTTTATAGCCTCTTCATAATAACCTAAATTACCTTTAGCAAAACCTCTATCATCATAAGCCTTTGAATGAGTAGGAACTAATTCTATTACCTTATCATAATCTTCTATAGCACTTTCATAAAATCCTAAATTGCATTTTGTATTAGCTCTATTATAATAAAGCTCTGCATAGTTTTCATCTATTTCAATTGCCTTATCATAATAATTTATTGCATCTTCATAAAGTCCCAAAATACTTTTTGAAAGACCTAAATAATTATATATTTCAGAATTATTAGAATCTTCTTTTAAAGCTTTATTAAATAAATCTACAGCACTTTCATATTCATATTCTTTAAATAGTTTTAATCCTTCTTCAAAGTATGACATTTTATCTCCTAATATCATTATAATTAAGTTGTGCTAAAATATAAAACAAAGACTCATTTTGTCAATATGATTTTACATATATTTTTTTATTAGGTTTATTTTTTAAGTTTAAACAATTAGGAAGTAATTATGAATGAAGATGTAAAATTTATAACAGATTTTCTAAAATGCGATTATGAAATAATTGAAGGCGGACTTGAAGATGATACTAAAATAATGGAATGCTACAAGGAACATTTAGAAAAAGGAAAAAAAGAAGGATATACTCCTTTAATAATAATACCTACAGATACACTTACTGAAGCGATTGAAATATTTTTGGAAGATAATGATGCAGAAATTGAAGATTCAAAAAAATTAATAAATGAATATATAGAAAAATCAAAAGAAGTAAACTATAAAGATTATTTGCATCAGAATATTGAAGATATTTATGATGATAAAGAATATATTGAAAAAATAAAAAAATCATTCAATGCTCCTATAGTAGAAGGATTTGAAGTATTTGATAGTTTTGGTTCTTATTATGATTATAGTTTAGATAATCCTGTTACAGTTGATTTAATATTAGCAAAAATTCCCACTACTAATCCTTATGAATTGGCATGTTATATTCCTATGGGCGGCTTCAATGATTGTCCTAATCCTGAAACACAGGCTGCAATTTTCAAATATTGGTATGAAAAATATAATGCCTATCCTGCTGTAGTAGGTTATGATACTTGGGAGCTTTGGGTAGAAAAACAACCTAAAACTGAAGAAGAAGCAAGAGAACTTGCTATAGAACATTATTATTTCTGCTTGGACAGAGTTGATCAATATAGTGAAAATTATGATCATGGAAAATTAGCAGGTACATCATTAAAATCATATGTTTGGTATTTCTGGTGGGATTAATCTGTTTTTCTCATTGACTTTTATCCTTATTATTATATAATTTTTCTTGATTTTTATTATTTAATTTCTATTTACGTATATGGGGTTTATGATTTTATGGAAGAAAACAATATTCAAAATAATATTATCACTGAAAAAACAAATGCAATAAATGATATAAACAATAAAATAGGCAAAATATTAGAAAATAATTTAATAGCAAATTTAATAATTATTTTTATAGGTCTTATTTCTTCAGCGTTTATTACAGGTACTGTTTTAATGTTTATGAATAATAGAATTTCTAGATTCATTATGGATTCAGAATATCTTTTTATTTTATTAACATCATTTTTTCATTTATTTTATTTTTTCTCTTTAAGTTTAATATTTTATATAAATAAAAATTTCAATTTAAAAAATATATTGATAACATTTTTATCAGTTATTTTTATATTAATTGTAGATTTAAGTACTAGTTTTTTTATAAAAAGCATTACTATAGATAATAATGATTTTTTTATACAAATATATATTATAAAATATATATTTAATAATATAATATTTTTTATAATAATAGCTCTATCATATAATGGTTTTCAGGTATTAAACTCCAAAAGTATTTCAGAGTTTTTTACATTTTCTGCAGATATATCAATATTTGCAATTTTAATAGCAGGCATAGTATCAACAGTATTTGGAATATTTGCCGCAATAGTTCTATTTTTAATAAAAGATATTATTGGAATCATAGATGAAGACATCATAATTAAATTAACAATTTTATCAATGACATTTTTTATATCATTATTTCCTTTTTTAGTATATACAGTTTATAAAAACATGAAAACTAATATTTCTATATATTTATCAAGAATATTAATGCCTTTTAGTTTATTATTTATATTTATACTTTTGATTCTTCTATTAATGCCTGATATAAGTCCTTA
>CALXXQ010000099.1 GCA_944392715.1 uncultured Brachyspira sp. | reverse complement strand
ATTTTACTTTTTCCAAATCATTTTGAGCAGTTAATGCATTTTGTGAAGCTATCAATTTTCTTTCTATTGCTTGATCAAATTCATCAGAAAAATCATGTTCTATAATAGAGCATGCAGCAACTGTGATACCGTAATCCTGAAAATCGCTCATAACTTCTTTTAAAAGTTCTCCAGCCATTTCATTTCTTTTTGTTATGAATTCTTCTATAGTGTATCTTGCAGAAACAGCATTCAAACTCTCTGATATTCTAGGATTCACTAATTTGTTTTTATAATCTGTTCCGAATTTTCTAAATAAATCCAAAGCATCTCCTGTTATAGAATACTGAACATTCAAAGTCATAGATATTGTCTGCATATCCTTTGATGATACAGCATAAGTTTTTTCTACTGTTTGCTCTCTTACTTCCATAGTTTTTATTGTATCTACAAAAGGTATTCTAAAATGAAGTCCAGGCTCTTCCTGAGATATAGCTTTACCTAATCTGCTTCTTATTCCCACTTCTCCTGTTGATACTATTGTAACGCTAGAAAATAGTAAAAATCCTACAACTAAAACCACAGGCAATGCTATAAAAAGTATAGAATGCAGCTTATTTGAACTCACATTTATTATTCTCATATGTTCCTCCTTAAATATGTATGAAATATTAAAATATAAATAATTTTTTTGCAAGTATACCTATCTGGGTATTATTTATTTTAATATTTTATTATATTAAAAATATTTATTGCATTAAAAAAAAAATACTATATAATTTATTATTATCTTAAATAATTTGTATTAATCATGTCAAAATTGCAATATTCAAAATTAATAATTTTTATATAAATTCATTGGAGTATATTATTATGGAAATGCTGAATAGAGTTTTAATATCAGATGACGGTCATAGAATGTATACATATATATTCATACCTGATTCTAAACCAAAAGCAATAGTTCAGATAGTTCATGGACTTGGAGAGCATGCTGGAAGATATAAGGAGCTTGCAGAAAAACTTAATATGGCAGGATTTTTAGTATGTGCGGATGATCATAGAGGATTTGGAAGAAGTACTGTAAGTAAGGATCAGATAGGGCATATGGCTGATAAAAATGGACATGAGCTGATAATAGAGGATATGAGGCATTTAATGGCAAATACTAAAGCCGATTATCCAAATTTGCCATATTTTATGCTAGGACATAGTATGGGATCTTTTCTTACTAGAGGTTTTTTGATTAAATATCATAAAGATTTAGACGGTGCTATAATAATGGGTACTAGAGGAAAGCCTAAAGGAATAGAAAATTTGGGTAAAACTATAGCCAATATACAAAAATCTCTATTCGGAGGAAGAAAAAGGGCTTATTTACTTGATAAATTATCAGTTGGGGGATATGGTAAGAAATTTTTTCCTAAAGATAAATCTGATTTGGCATGGCTTACTTCAGATAAAGAAGAGATTAAAAAAGCTCAGGAAGATGAATACTTTGCAAATAAGCCTGCTAGTATAGAGACATATATACAATTATTTGAACTTATAGATAAAATTTCAAATGAAGAAAATTATTCTTCTATGAGTAAGAATTTTCCTATACTTTTAATTTCAGGGGATAAAGATCCTGTAGGTGATATGGGCAAAGGTGTAAAATGGGTTTATGAAATGTATCAGAAATTAGGGTTTAAAGATGTTAATATAAGTTTATATAAAGATGGAAGACATGAAATACTTAATGATGTTCAAAGAGATGATGTTACTAAAGAGATAATAGAATGGCTTAATAATCATATAAAATAAATAATATGTATTATAAAAAATAAAAAAGAATATATATTTTTAAGTATATATTCTTTTTATTTTAACATTTTTTAATTAATTTGAAATTTTAAAAAATTCTATACTGCTTTCCAAGAATTTTGCTTTTTCTACTAAAGATTTTGATATATCATTTGAGTTTTGAGCCAATTCTGCATTTTGTGTTGTAGCATTTTCCATATTATTAACTTCAAGACTTATTTGATTAGTTCCTGATTCCTGTTCTAATGCATTTTCTGTTATGCTTTCCATTAATTTTGATGTTTCCATTACTTTAGACTGTAAATCAACAAATATCTCTTGAGACTGTTTTGCAGTTTGAGTAGCTATATCTATTTTCTGAGAAGTATTATCAACTAAATTTGTAATATCTTTAACTGATGCCTGAGTAGTTTGAGCCAAATTTCTAACTTCAGAAGCAACAACAGCAAATCCCTTTCCCTGGTCTCCAGCCCTTGCAGCCTCTACAGAAGCATTCAATGCCAGTATATTAGTTTGGAATGCTATATCTTCAATTATTTTTGTTATATCTTTAATTTTTTCACTGGAATGGTAAACTTCTTCTATATTTAATGCTGTTTGTGATATTATATTAGCAGCACTTTCTATATATTGTATAGATTCAGACATCATATTTTTACCTAATAGTGAATTTTGAGCTGAGGTTTTAATATTTGAAACCATTTGTTCTATACTAGCAGCTGTTTCCTCCAAGCTTGATGACTGAGAATCTGTTCTCATAGATAATTCACTGCTGCTTTCCATCATATTATTAGCAGCTGTAAGTATTTCCCTTGAAGTATCATTTACATTTCCAACAACTTCTGCTAATTTATTACTCATAATATCAAATATTTTTTCTAATTCTCCAAATTCATCATTTCCGTATTTATTTTTATTATTAATTTTTATATTTCCTTCAGAAATGCTTATAGCATGATTCATTAATATCTTTTAAGAGGATGAGTAACTTTTTTTATGTATAAGAATGAAAATATGTTTATAAGAACAATAGATAATATACCTATAATTATAGACATTGTTATAGATTGATTATTTGCTCTATATATTACCTTATCGTCCATAGCCATAATCAAATACCAAGGTAAATTATCTATCTTTGTATAAACTGCTGTTCTAGGATCATGACTTACTGATGATATATAATTCATAATTCCAGAAGATTGTCCTGAATTTACCACCTGTCCATACGAATCATTAGCTTTTGTATTAAGTTCATTTTTAGTGTCCAATACAACTTTCTCTTCTTCATCTATTGCAAATATTCTAGTTCTTTCTGGAAGCTTTAATTTCAATAATTTAGTAGATAAATCTTCCCAGTCCATTATCATATACACATTTCCAACATATTGCCCATTATATGTTACACCTGCAATTGCTGCTAATGACCATTTATTATCAGCTACTGATTTTTGCAAATTATCATCAAATGAAACTTCATTTCTATTATTTTTTAATATATTCAAAATATTAGGTCTTATAGAAGTAATATTTTCACCTATTTTTACACTATTTGCATTATTTAAAATTATTCCATTGGTATCAGTTACTCCTATATCAAGTACAAATTCGTTTATAGATTCAAATTCCTTAAGTATATCTTTTATATCCATATCTCTATTTAAAAGATATTGTTTTATACTAGGAGATACAGAATAAGTTTTTATCAATCCTCTTTGATCGTCAAGCCAAGTATCAAGCATTTCTTTATAGCCTATTACAGTATTATCAAATCCAGTCAAAGTTGCTTCTTTTATTATTTTATGGGATCGGTTGATAGTAAGGATATAATTAAAACTAAAAAAATGGTACTTAATAAGCTTATTGCGATAGGCATTTTTACCCTTATAGAATTCATTTTTTTCATACGTTTTCCTTGAAAATTGTATTATAGCTTGCCTAGTATAAGCTATTTCAATGTAAAGTCAATAAAATTTACATATTTTTTACATCTAAATTATATAAAATTTACAAATTTTATTAATAAATAATACCAATTAGTCATAATAAGCATATGATCCTGATTCTCTTGAAGCATCATAATCTTCTTTTATTTTCATAGCATATTTATTTTCAGAATTAATAAATTTTAAACATGATTTTATAGCTTCTTTTGTAAGAGGGGGCACATCTTTTCTATCTAAAGCTTCTTTTATATCAAGCCATATAACTTCACTGTTTTCACTATCATTCACCCTAGCTTCTCCAAATATATATTCAGCCCTAAAAGCTAAATACCAATCATCAGCAGTAAAACGCATAGATACTATCTCTTTTGCTCTTACTTTTACATTAGTTTCTTCCAATACTTCTCTCTCAGCAGCTTCAGCAGGAAGTTCTCCCTCATTTATAAATCCTCCAGGTATTATAAGAAGTCCATTCCCCTTACCATAATTATGACGCCCTAATAATACCTTATCATCTTTTATCACTACGCATCCTACACCTTTGCCGAATATCATTCTTTCATTATCTGAAAATCCCATTTTTTTATTCCTCTATTATTTATTATAAAAATTTATTTCTAATATATATTCATCATTTTCATTTACAGCAGCTTTATCAGATATTCTATTCAAACCATAAGGCTTTAAATATAATGCTAATATATTATCATCATTTTCTGAAGTTATTATAGGTATTTTTTCCCTTTCATATAAAGGTATCTTCAAATCTATAAAAATCTTTCTTAAAGTTTTTTTATTTCCATTTGGATAAGTATTTATAAAGTCAGATTCTTTTTTACTTCTTACTATTAATGGATAATTTACTTTTATGTAAATTTTATCTTTATAATTAATATTTTTATTTAAAATAGTTTTTATTTCAATAGCATTATTAAAAAAATTATATATTCCGTCTTTTTCTATTTTTATATAATTAGTATTTTTATTTATCTTATCAATATTTTTTATATTGATAAAATTATATTCTTTTATTAAATAGAAATTATCAAGCCTTAATTTTATATTGGGTTTATTGGATTTTATTATTTTTAATATTTCTAATACTCTTTTTTCTGTTATCTCTATATTATTTTTTGCTAAAAATTTTATTACTATTTTTTGTTTGAAAGCTGTATTTATATTTTTTATTTTTTCTATATTCAGCGATTTATTATTATTTGATATATTTTCTTTATATAATTTATTAACAGTTTTTCTTAGAAAATAAGTTTCTTTATATATTCTCTTTGAAAATGAAATAATATTATCTTTTGCTTTTGTATTTATTTCTTCAAGCATTGGTATTATTAAATTTCTTATTTTATTTCTAGCATAATAATTTTTTTTATTTGAATAATCTTCTCTATGTTCAAGATTATTATTTTTAGCATACACTTCAATATCTTTTCTATAAAAATTTAAAATAGGTCTTAAAATATAAGATTTTTTTTCTCTTAAGCTTTTATAAAGATTAGTTCCAGCACCTTTAATCATTCTGTAAATTATAGTTTCAGCCAAATCATCTTTATTATGTGCTATTAATAAATAATCATATATCTTTTTATCATAAAGCTCTTTAAAAAAATTATATCTGTCATTTCTAGCTTCAAGCTGAATATTTTTTCCTTCATAACTATTTGGCTTTATTTCTTTAACATATATTTCTATATTATATTTTTTAGCCATATTACGGGCGAATAATTCATCATTGGTAGAATCTTCTCCTCTGAGATTATAATTAACATGTATTATTATAAGATTAAATAATAGTTTTTCTTTTAATCTATATGCAATATTTAGCATAACTTGAGAATCTATTCCGCCAGAATATGCTACTGCCAAAGTTTTATTTTTTATATCATCTATATTTGAAAGTAAAAATCTTTCTGTCTCTTTTATCATAAAGTTATCCGTAGTGTACTATCATTTATATAAGTTAAATATCATATTTTTTTCATTAATAATTGTTTTTCTTTCTATTATATCTATATTTTCATTATTATTTAAATTTTTATTTGAAAGTATTGGATTATTTATATCATAATCTTTTAATATATTTTTTGAATTGGCATAGCAATATATGCATTCATTTGGACATGTATTATACATTCCAATATCAATACTTTCTATACAATTGCATAGTTTTCTCTGCGATTTATCTTTTTTTTCTTTTATATTATAGCCTAATATTTTTTGTATTCTTTCTTTATCTATGCATGCTGATTTTTCTATTATTATATTATAAAAATCCTGGGAGCATGCTTTTAATTTTATATTATTTTTTTCAGATATTTCTTTTATGGCTTTTATTAATAAAGTTTTATCTTCATTATTATCAGTATTTTTAATATTATCTTTTATTTTTTTATATATCTGAATAAAACTGAATATGCATTCATCAGTATAACCATTTAAACTATCAGCAAAATTGTTAAAATTATTTATATGATAATTAATATCAAAATCATCATTTAAAATAATAGGATCATATCTCCATACAATTTTTTCTTTACCGAATAATTTACTTATTTTTTGAAAATTTTTTATTAATAAATTTTTGTCAGGTATATTTTTTTCTATATTTTTTTCATAAGGAGTAATAGTGAAATTTATATAAAACTCATAACCTAAATATTTTACTTCTTTTAAAAAATCTATATTAGGATTTTTGCTCCAAAATACTATTATATCAACAATATTTTTATTTAATGGTATTTTATAGAATTTATTTTTACTTATAGGATTTTGCGTTATTACAAATTTTTCTTTTAATCTATTTAAAAACCATTTATTATGAGATGAAGGTATATCGGTTCTTCTGCTTGCACTTATTATCATTTTGTATTTAATATTAAAATACGCCCATTTTTTTTCTTTGTGATAATTTTACTCCATAAGCATCATGTCCAGGATATATTAAAGTATCATCATCTAATGCAAATATTTTTTGACTTATACTATTTTCTAATGTATTAAAATCACCTGTAGGAAAATCAGTTCTTCCTATTCCATATGCAAATATTGTATCTCCAGAGAATAAATGTCCTTTTGTATAATAGCATACTCCGCCCTTAGTATGTCCTGGAGTATGTATAACTTTAAACTCTCTGTCTTTTAATGTAAAAGTATCTCCATCATTGAATTGTATTTCTGGGCTTTGACATTGAATTATACTTCCTAAATATGCACTTACATTTAAATTGCCGTCCTGAAAGAAATCATAATCCATATTATGAACGCAATGAGGCACATCTGGAAATTCTTTTCTTATATCATCAGCACCTGATATATGGTCAAAATGCCCATGAGTATATATTATTCTAACTAGTTTTTTTCCTTCTAATAGTTTTTTATATATATCATAAGAAGATAATTGAGATACATCTATAATCATAGCTTCATCATCAGCCGATACTACATAAGAATTCATTCCGTACATATTAGTATTTATGCAATCTATTTTTAATTCACTCATTATTATTATTCTCCTATTATTTTTATTTTTTTACTGTGTCTGTAAGAAAAATATCCATACTATCAAGCATATCAGACAATGTATTATACTTAATTATTTTTCTAGCTTTATCATCTTTTTCAATATAAGCTGCCATTTTTGGAATAAATATTGCAAATGGTATTCCTTCTATTTTTATTTTCATTTCATAGCATTCTTTTTCTTCATTGTTTATTTTTATTTTTTTTATTCCATTATTTAATACCGACACATTCATTTTATTATCTTTAGATGCTGTAGGCATTATAATATTCATATGATTTGTTGAGTCAATTGGGAAAGCTCTTGCTATTTGATATATTCCATACATAGAAAATATTGCTAAAGAGCCTTCTGTATTTGTATAATTTACTTTTCCAATTATATCAAATGTATATTCCATAGTGCCGAAATCATAATAATCTATTGTTTTATTATAAACAGTTCTCATATTTTCCAAATCTATTTTTGAATGCATTTCAGACTTTCTTATATTAGTCATCATGGTTTCTTCTAATAAAAATGGATCTTTTAATTTATTTGTTACAAAGCCTTTTACGGAAGTTTCTTTTATATTCCAATATCCATTATTATCCATAAAAGTTTCAGTGTATATTATAACAGCATTATTTTTTTTACTTGATATTCCTTTATGTACAAAATATTCGCTTTTCTGAAATGAAGGAATATTAGTATAAGAATAATATTGTGCCAGCAAAAATGAGTTTAATATAAAAAAAATTATTAATATGTTTTTCATTATTATATAATAAACTTTAAAATACAAATTTCAATATATATTAATAATATTTTTATGTATTTTGAATTTTTAATATATTTCCTCCAATATCTATTATTAGTATACGATTATTTATTTCTATTTCATATTTATTTTTTCTTTTTATTATTCTATATATATTGAATTTATCATAATTTTCTTTTATTGAATTTATTACATTCTTTTCTATCATATTATCTTCTATTAGTTTTTCTATTATTTCAATTGGTATTTCATTTCCATTTCCTATCATAGAAGTCCATTCTCCTTTTGTATTAAAATTAATTGAACTTCCACCTTTAAATACAATGCTGTATTATGAATTGAATGTTACTTTAAACACATAATAATCATAAAAATAAGTTTCTATAAAATGTCTTGCTTTTTCAGGTAATTTTTTATAAGAAAGAATATCCATAATTATACCTTATTTATTCCAATAGAAATACTCTTGCTATAAATTTATTTATTTATTTCATTTTTTTCTTTTTCTATTATATCCTCTAAATATGCCTTTAAGAAAATATAATTATGAACATCTGCAAGATTTTGATTATTGTCAATTTTTTTGTTTAGAAATTCTACTAATTCTTCTTTTGTTTTCATATAAGCTCCTTTAATAATTTAAGTAATAATTTGGGTTAAACAATATATTATTATTTGTAGTATGTCAATCCATAAGTTATTAGTTATAACTGACAAATAGGGTATGTAAATTAATTTAAAACTGTAATTTTTATTAATTTATTTTAGGCTTTTTTTATTTTTATGATATTTCCGTCATAGTCTATATAAATATAATATGCATCATCTACTTTGAACTCATAGCCTTTGCTTCTTTTATATATATTATTTATGTTTGTATATTTGTTTTTTATGATATTCATAATTTTACTGTCAATAAATTTTTCAGCTGTACTTATCTGTATTATTTTTCTATTTCCTATTA
>CALXXQ010000098.1 GCA_944392715.1 uncultured Brachyspira sp. | reverse complement strand
TTTCTACAGTTCCTGTTTCTTATAATTTCTTCTTCCAATAGTAATAAGTTCTTATGCTAATATTAAATTTGAGAGCCTGAACTTTTTTATTTTTAGCTTTATTAATAGTTAATACTATCTTTTTTTTTTTTTTTTTATTATATTGTTTCATAGGTATTCCTTTTTATTTTTTTTCTAATTTAATTATAAGGAATACCTGCTTTTTTTAAACTAAAAAGTGTGCAATATCTATTACTCCTAAACAATAAAAAGTAAAAAATCGTACTTTTTCTATTGACAAACAAATAAACATGTATATAATACTTCATTACTAATAGTACGAAATAAGACTATATTTAAAAGGAGTTTATTATGATGAATATTCAAAAAATGGATAAGTCTTTTTTCAAATATGTTTTACCTGCGTTAACTTATATATATATTCTTTACTAGTAAGTCATTTATGTATATTAATACTTACATTATTTTTTAAGCTTAATGGAATATGGTTTGCTTTGTTGATATTAGATATTATATTTTATGATACAGACTATAATAAAAAATTAAAAAATAATAATGTAATTAATGAATCAGTTTATAAAAATATAGACTAATAATTATTATTTTAGCTCATTTATTTTAAAAAGCTATTGAATATATAAGCATTGATATGAGTTTTATTATTATCAATACAGATAAAGCGAATATAGCTGAAGTTAATATAAATTTATTGGCTTTTTCTATATGATTAGCATTTAAATCTTCCAAATATTCACCAACTACTGGTCTGTCATATATTTCACCGTCTTTTATATATTCTCCTCCAAGTTCTATATTTAAAGCCCCAGCAATACTAGCTTCAAGTCTGGATTTATTATTTTTTCCGTCTCTTTTTAATGTTGCGAATGCATTTTTATATTCATATCTAAAAAATACAGCTGTAAGTATATTGATTATAGAACTAAATATAGAAGGTATTATATTTAAAATATAGCATAATTTAATATTAAATATTCCAAATACATCATTACTTTTATTTTCATCTATATATACTGAATCAGATGAACTTTCAGATAATACATAAAGAACTTTATAAGCTATACAAAGAGGAGCACCGCCTAATAATAAAAATATTGCAGGATATATATAATCTTCAGCTATACTTATAGCAGTGTATTCTATTGTATTTTTTATAAGCTGATCTTCATCTATATCTTCAGTTTCTATTTCAATATTTTCTTTTAATAATGATTTTGCCTTTTTTATATCATTATTTTCAAGACTATGAAATATATATGAACTTACCTCTAATGGCTTTCTTATACCCAAGGTTATATAACATAATGCTAATTCTATAATAAGTCCTAAAATAAAATGAATTTTATATAATAACATTAAAAGAAAAAATGGTATTGCAAAGCATATTGCTATTAATATTAATGAAGATAATGTTCCAATTATAATTGATATTGATTTTTTATCACTTTTGGATTTTTTCCTGTATAAGTCTTCTGCAATAAAATGAAGCCTTGATATAAATATAAATGGGTTAAAATTGAATTTTTTTACAAATATATTTAAAAGAAAAGATATAGGCAGTATTAATAGTATTTTCATAATTATTTATCCAATAAATATTATCATTAATAATCATCGTAAAATTATAACTTTTTTATTATAACTTTTCTATTATACTTATACAATTTTTATCATCTATTTCTGTATAATACCCGCCGCCATTTTGCAATAAATACTCATAAAATCCTAATTTTTGTTTATCATATCTGCTGAATATTGACATAATAACGCCTCCATGAGTTACAATTGCTGTATATTCCAAATTATTTTTTTTCATATCTTCTATTATATAAAAGTAAGCATTTTCAGTTCTATAAAAGAAATTTTCAGAATCTTCTCCATTTGGAACATTACTTTTCCAATTAGTCTTAAAAAACTCATTATAATAAGGATTTTTTTTCAATTCATCATGATTTTTACCTTCAAAATCTCCAAAAGCCCTCTCTCTTAAATCATCAATTATTTCTTTTTGCATATCATTAAAATATATATCAGCTGTTTCAACGCATCTTTTCATTGGGCTTGAATACAATTTTTGTACAGGTTTGTACTTATCTATAATATTTTTTTTACTTATTAGAACATTTTTTCCAGATTCGCATAATGGAGCATCTGTAGACCCTAACCATCTTCCCTCAGCATTTAATTGAGTTTGTCCATGTCTTATAAATAGAATTTTCATGTTAATTGCTCCAAACATAATGTTTTATTTTTCAATTATAATTATAGTTTATTTTTTTTCAATATATAATGTAAATTTTTGATAAAATTTTATACTATACTAAAAAGCAGTAGCAAAAAGATTATATATAGGTATAGTATGTATAGAAAATAGTATTAAATTTTCATTGACAATTTATATACTTTGAGTTATAATCAATAACTGTACAAAATCTAACAAAATTCAAAAATAGGGGTATGTGTATGAATTATGAAATATTAGCTGAAAACTCCCGCTTTTTTACAATATCAGCGGCAATTCTAACATTAGCGTTTGCCTTCTATTTCTATAAATGGATGCGTAAACAAGATGAAGGTAATGACACTATGAAAGAAATAGCTTCGCATGTTCGTTCCGGTGCCATAGCTTATCTTAAACAACAGTATAAAGTTATAGCTTTCTTCTTTGCCGGAGCTTTCATCATTTTTGCTATTCTTTCTTATGCATTAAAAGTTCAAAACCCATTCATTCCTATAGGATTCTTAACAGGCGGATTTTTCTCTACTTTATCTGGTTTCTTAGGTATGAAAACTGCTACTTATGCATCAGCTAGAACTGCTAATGCTGCTAGTAAATCTTTAAATGAAGGTTTAACTATAGCTTTCCGTTCTGGTGCTGTTATGGGACTTACTGTTGTAGGTCTTGCTTTATTTGACATTTCATTATGGTTTATAGTATTAAATTTATGGCTTGATAATAGCTTATTTGGCACAGATTTTCTTAATTTAGCTGCTACAGGTATAGCTAAAGGTACTGCTGAATATACTGCTGCTAAAATGCATTTTGTAACTACTACAATGCTTAGCTTTGGTGTAGGTGCTTCTTTCCAAGCTTTATTTGCTCGTGTTGGAGGCGGTATATTTACTAAAGCTGCTGACGTTGGTGCTGACTTAGTAGGTAAAGTTGAAGCAGGAATACCTGAAGATGACCCAAGAAACCCTGCTGTTATAGCTGACAATGTAGGCGATAACGTAGGTGACGTTGCTGGTATGGGTGCTGACCTTTATGAATCTTATGCTGGTTCTATACTTGCTGCTATGAGTTTAGGTTCTGCTGCTTTTGGATATATTAACCCTGATGTAAGCCCAATA
>CALXXQ010000097.1 GCA_944392715.1 uncultured Brachyspira sp. | reverse complement strand
CTTTACCTGTTTGTAAATATTCAATAGCAGCTTTTAACTGTTTATCATAACGAAGATCATATATCTCTTTATAATTATCTAAGTTTCTTTCATTATATATTAAACGCTCAAGTAAATAATCGCTAGGTATTATATTCTGATTTTTTAATTCCTCTTTGAAAGCAGGCAAAGCTGTAGCATCTGAACTTTCATTAGGATATTTTTTAGCATAAGCAGAAATCTGTCCGCCTTTTCTAAGCTCTGTTAAAGCTGTAATATCAGTGCTTGAAAGTTTAGGTTCTACTACAACAAAATCAGGAGTTAAACCTTTACCATGAAGTCTTCTTCCATTTGGAGTATAATAATGTGCTACTGTGAATTTGAAAGAAGTATTATCCCTTGTATCTAATGGAAGAACATACTGAACACTGAATTTTCCGAATGTAGTTTCACCCAAAAGTTTAGCTCTTCCGCTGTCTTGTAATGCACCTGAAAGTATTTCGGAAGCTGAAGCACTATATTGATTAACTAAAACCAATGTATCGCCTTCAAGCCATTCATCGCCTTTCTTAGAAGCATAATAATCCTGATTTTCATTTCTGCTTCTTCCTCTTGTATAAACTATTTTTCCTTCAGTTAAGAATTCTTCTACTATATTTATAGCAGTATCAAGTCTTCCGCCAGGATTATTTCTTAAATCAAGTATAAGTTTTTTCATACCTTGTTTTTTAAGATCTATCAAAGCATTTTCTAAATCTCTAGCTGTATCATCTCCAAAAGTAGTTATTCTTATATATCCTATATTATTATCTACCATTTTATATTTAACGCTTTTTATCTCGATGATTGCTCTTGTAAGAGGATATTTAATAGGTTCTGCCACTCCTTCCCTTACTATAGTTAAAGTAACTTTGCTTCCCTCTTTTCCTCTCATTATATTAGCAGCATTATCAACAGACATATCTTTTGTACTCTTTCCGTCTATTTCTGTAATAATATCGCCTGATAATATACCAGCTTTTTCACCTGGACCATCTTCTATAGGAGAAACTACCATTAAGCCTTTATCAGCATTCTTTGATATAGAAAGTCCCACTCCGCCGTATTTTCCTGACATTTCAGTATTTAATGCTGTATTTAATTCCTCATCAAGAAGGAAAGTAAAAGGATCTTCAGTAGCTTCAAGCATACCTTTTATTGCACCATACATAAGTTTTTTTGTTGTTACATTATTAGTATCAACGAAATTTTGCTGTAAAGTTGCAAATACCTTTTGAAATAATCTGCTGTAATAGTAAAAATCATTATCAGATTGAGCTTTTCCCTGCTGTGCTATTGCAAGAGAAGGGCTTTTGAAATTGAAAAAAGAAATTGCTACTACAAAAATTAAAAGAAATATCCATAAAACTCTTTCTTTGTTTTTCATCATGTTTTTAAATCCTTATTAATACAAGAAATTTTATATTCTATAATATAAGTTGATTATAACATAAATAGTAAAAAATTTATATATATAAATTGATAAAAATATTATGATAACTTAAAATTAATTGTAAAATATAGATTATTTTGCTTAATTGTATATTATTATTACTTTACTTTTAAATCTATAATAGTTAAAATATATGTATCAATGAAGCAATATGAAAACTTCATAAAAAACGGATAATTTATGAAATATGCTAAAATAATAATTTCTATTTTTATAATATTTTTATTTATATCATGCAGTGATTTACCGACAGGAAAAGGGTATACTTTTAAACTCAAAGAAAGAGCTGGAAGATATTCTGTTATAGTTAATTTTACAGAGGATATAAAACTTGATTTTATAATTTATGAAACAGGAAATATTGCTTTTATAGGAAAAAAGAATACTACAGCAAATCATTTAGGGACATATTTTTTGGGGGACCCTTTAAGTACAAATAGAACATTTTCTTTTGATATAAAAGAAACAATTAACGGCATTGCTCCTAATACTTATTTTATTGATTTTTTATATAATAAATTGAGATATTCTAATAAAGAGGTTAATTTTCAAAAAAAATCTGACAGTACTAATATAAAATTTAATGAAAGGCTAGGGATATATTATAATCAAAATAAACAAAAAAGAGTAATAATAACAGCTAATAAAATAGAATGGAGTTATTTTGCAGATGCTTATATTGATATAGCTAATCCATATACTGAAGAGACTGTATTTACAAAAACGGTTAATTTTCAAAATGCAAGTAGCGAAAATCATAGTTTTACTATAACATTTACTTTTACAGATAATTCTATTAAATTAAAATTTAATATCACAGATCCTGCATACTCTCAATATAATACAGAAGAAGAATATAGAATAGTTTGGGAATAAAAAAATTTTAAAGGTTATTAATTTTATGATTAAAGTATCAGTAGTTTTGCCTATATATAATGTAGAAAAATATTTGCCAAAATGTTTGGATAGTATTATTAATCAGACATTAAAAGATATAGAAATAATATGTGTTAATGATTGTTCAACTGATGGATGTGAAAATGTAATAAAAGAATATATAAAAAAAGATGATAGAATAAAACTTATTAATCATGATGAAAATCAGGGTTTAGGTTTTTCAAGAAATACGGGATTTAATAATAGTAATGCTGATTATGTGGCATTTATAGATTCTGATGATTTTGTTTCTAATGATTATATAGAGCATTTATATAATACGGCAAAAAAATACGATGCTGATATAGTTTTTACAGATAATATATATACGGTTAATGAAAGCAAGGGATATATAAAACCTTATTATCATAATAGATTAGATAAATGGAAAAAGGATTTTAAAGATAAATGTTTTGAAGGAATGAGTAATTTTTATGTTAATACTCCTGAAAAAGAAAATACTCCTGAATATCCTCTTGCTGTTGCTTGGAATAAATTATATAAAAAATCTTTTCTTAAAGAAAAAAAATTATTATACTCTAAAGTAAGATTAGCTGAAGATATTGATATGTTTTATAGGATTTTGGCTAATAATCCTAAAATGTATTATAATCATAATTCAAAATATTATTATCTTCAAAGAAGCACATCACTTGCAGGAAGTGTTCATACTGCCAAAAAAATTCCTACTGCTATATTAGAAGTTTTTGAAAATGTATTTAATTATTATAATGAAAATAAAAAGGAATTATTAATAGAATGTAATTATTATAATTTCTTATCATTAATGCATACATTCAATAATTATAAAGCTGATAATAAAAATGAATTCTATAAAAAATGTCATGAATTAATGAAAAAGTTAGATGTAGAAATAGACAGAGAAAAACATGCATTTTATGCATACAGTGCATATATAATGAAAACTTATGATGATTATAATATTTATTTAGAAAAAGTTGAATCAATTAAGAAAAAAGTTTTTGATATAGCTTGGTGGATACCTTCAATTACCTTAAGAGAGAAATATAAAAAAATAAATCTCGATAAACTTGCAAATAAGAATTGGAAATAAGAAAATAAACTTATACTTGAAAAAATATTTAGTTATACTATACTAATAAAAATTATTTTTTATTAGTACTGATATTATTAATAAAATATATCAACTTTTCACGTGGCACGCTACGCGAGGTGTACTTCGTCAAAGTTGCAAAAGCACATATATAATTAAATTTAAAAAGTTATTTTACACACATATAAACTTAGTTATGATATAAGTTTTTAAAGCGATAAACGAGCAGCTGATAATTTTAGTTGTATCTAACAATTTTTATTAATAATAATAGGGGTAAAACATAATGAAAAAAGAATATAAATATAAATTAACAGAAGATGATTTTATAGATTTTCAGCTTCATTATTTGAGAATTAATTCAAATATGACTTCATCAGTGAAAAAAACTATAATAATACTTATAGCATTATATATTATAGTATTTGTATCTATGGCAATATATTTTAGGGATAATGTATTTTTAATAGTGATAATAGCATTATTAGTTTCAGCATTTTCTGTTATTCAAATACTTACATATAAAAAGCGCCTTGAAAAAAAGATTATTAAAAAAGTGAAAGAGTATGTAAGAAGCGGAAAATTGGATAAGGTTTTCGGAGATAAAGAATTAACTATTTATGATGATAAAGTGATTTTTAAAGAAGACAGAGGCACAAGTAAATTTAATAAAGATGAAATAAAAAATATAGCTTCTACAAATAAATGCGTATTTTTTTATATAGATGAAATGTCAGCTATAATCATACCAAAGAATATATTAAACTCTGAAGATATAGATTTTCTTTTATCATATAAGAATGAATAATAATTTTAAAATATTAGAATCGAAATATAAAAGCGAGCCGAAGCCCTTAACTTAATTTATTAAGTTAAGCCTTTAGGCGTAGGCGAGCATAATAATAAAAATAATAATTTTTGATATTATACTTGAAAAACTATTTATATTTATTATACTGTTTTTATTATGGTTATTTTAAAAATGAAATTAAAAGGCAATAAGATATATATCAAAGTATCTGGCGGAGATGTATTTACTATACCGAAAAACGGACTTTATGAACTTGATTTATATGAGGGTATGGAGCTTGAATATGATGAGATTCCTCATATAAGACTTAGAGCTTTTGAATCTGCCGCTAGAAAATCTGCAGTGTCTATATTAAAACGCGGATTTATAAGTGAGGGTATGCTTAGAGATAAGCTTATAAAAAAGGGACATAAAAAAAGATTTATTAATTATGCTGTTAGATACTGTAAAGAATATGATTTAATAGATGATAAAAGATTTGTAAAAATAGCAATTAATAGTTTAAAGCTTAAAGGCAAAAGCAAAAGACATATAATAGATTATTTAAAAAAGAATAAAGTAAAATCTAGTTTAATAGAAAAAGCACAGAACTCTATAAGTGATAGAATAGATGATAAAGCCTTAAAAGATGCTATAAGAAAATACTATAAAGTATATGAGCATAAAGATAGAAAAGAAGATTATCTTATAAAGACATTAATGCGTAAAGGCTTCAAATACGATAGAATAAAAACTTTAGTAAGAAAATATATAGATAAAAAAGAAAATTATAAAGATTAATTATTTTTCAATTTTGATTTTCCATATACAATAAACATTTTTTTGAAAATGTCTTTATTTTTTTATTACAATATATGTATTAAATTTGTTTTATGTATTAAATGTATTGCAATATTTTTTCTTAAAAAGACATTTTATGAAAAATGTTTATTTTTTATATTGTATAACTTGTATTTTTATAAAAATAAACTACAATTTTTAATAAATGTAGAGTTTTTATTAAATACTATATTTAACATATTTTTATATAATAATGACATACACAATTATCCGTTCTTATAAATATACATCTATGGAGGGGTGCTTATTAAAGCATCCCTTTGTATTTATATAGATTATATATCTAATAAAAGCTATGGCGAGCGTTAACTTTTCAATATATGCAATAAAAAAATTAAAATCTTATAATATGGAATAAAAGGGGGGGGGTATATATTTAATATACTTCAGCTAATAATTTTGTTTCTACAATAAGGTTAAAATCATTAGATTTTATTATTTTAAATTTATATCCTAAATCTAATTCTTCTATCATAGGTTTGATATCAAAAAAATCGCTGTAATTATGATATATGCTTATTATTAAAATAGGTTTTTGTTTTTTTATTGTATTTAATGAACCTTTTAAAAAGTTCTGTTCAAAACCTTCTAAATCTGTTTTTATTAATCCTACTTTTATATTATTTTTATCAACAAAGCTATCTAGAGTAGTCATTTGAACATTGTTTCCTGAATTGGAGTTAATATCCAATTTATTTGCCGATGAAATTCCAGATTCATTTATATGAATTTTTTTATCTTCATCTCCTAATGCCATATATACAGGCTCTATATTATTTTTATTATTTAATTCTATATTTTTTTTCATAGAGTTAAAATTTGATAAAAATGGTTCAAATGAATATACTTTATCATTTGTATATTCTGAAAGAATTAAAGCTGTATCTCCTATAAATGCTCCAGCATCAATTATTGCTTTATCTTTTATAAAATCTAGATTTTTTATTTTATCTAATCCTATTCTATCATAGAAATTTGGAAACTCAAAAAAATTTCTATTTAATATATATTTATTATCATATATGTAGCATCCATTATCTATTTTTATTATTTTGTTATTATGTTTTTTTTGTAATTCTAATTTAATTTTTATTTCATCTTCTGTAAAATAAAAACCTTCTCTATTTCTTGAAAAATTGGATACCATTTCATTAATTATATCTATATCTTCATTATCCAAATTATTTATTAATTTTCTGTATTTATATAGTAAATCATTTCTATTATTCTCTATATTATCTTCTATTGATTTTACAATACCATAATCATATATTTCATATATTTTTGAAGATTTTATTAAATATCTTTTAACATCTTCCCTAAGTTGTTTAAGGGGTATCCACCATGTAATTCTATTTATAGTATTTATATCCATTTTTATTACCCCTATATATATGATAATGTATTGAAATATATATAATATAGCAATGTAAAATTACTGTTGATTGTTGATTGTTGATTGTTGATTGTTGATTGTTGATTGTTGATTGTTGATTGTTGATTGTTGATTGTTGATTGTTGATTGTTGATTGTTGATTGTTGATTGTTGATTGTGGATTGTAG
>CALXXQ010000096.1 GCA_944392715.1 uncultured Brachyspira sp. | reverse complement strand
CAGAAACATCGAAAGTATTTCTAGTATAAGTTTCAAAAGTTCTTATACCTCTTTCGCATAATACTACATTGCTGTTTCCTTTATCCAAAATATATTCAGCACTCATAAGCCATTCTTCCATAGTATTTGCTAAACCTCTTTTTAAAAGTATAGGTTTTTTTAATTTTCCATCTTCTTATAAAAGTTCGAAGTTTTGCATGTTTCTTGCACCAATTTGAATCATATCAACAGTATTTTCAAATTCTTCTAAATGTCTTATAGAAACAATCTCACTTACAATAGGTATTCCTACTTCTTCTTTTGCAAGTTTTAATATTTTAAGTCCGTCAAGAGCTAAGCCTTGGAATGCATAAGGTGAAGTTCTAGGTTTGAAAGCTCCTCCTCTAAGTATTGAAGCACCAGCAGCCTTAACACTCTTAGCAATATTAATAACCTGCTCTTCGCTTTCAACAGAACAAGGTCCTGCTATTATAACAGGTTTTCCTTCTCCTATTTTTACACCGCTTACATCAACTATAGTATCTTCTTTTTTGAAAGCTCTATTAGCTCTTTTGAAAGGCTCTTGTACTTTTAAAACCCTAGCAACACCAGGCAATGTAGCCATTAATTCTCTATCAACTTTTGAAGTATCTCCAACTATACCTATAACAGTACAATCAACACCTACTATTTTATTAGTGCCGAGTCCTGCTTCAATAAGTCTGTCTGTTATATTATTTATATATTCTTCTTTTGCATTTGGTTTCATTACGATTATCATAGTAATTAATCTCCTTAAATATTATGTTAATTTATTGTTTTTACTTATATCATAAAGAATTAAAAAATTAATTTATATATTTGTTGTATTTGTGTAAAAATAGAATATTCTGGCGCCTTAAACGCCAAAAAAGATGAAGAAGAATGAGAAGCTAAAAGAACTTCTATTTAAAATAGAGGAAAAAATCTTACCTTTCATAGTAATATATTATATATAAATGCAAAGAAAAGTCAAGAAAAAATAATAATAAATATAATTTTATGCATTATATAAATAAATTCATTGATTTTATTGTAAAATATTATAGAATAAACGAAATACATCCAAAATAATTTTAAGGCGGTAAATTTTTATGAAATTAAACAAATACATGGTTTCTCCATCGGTACCAAAGGAATTAGAGCCACTTATAGAAATTACTAAAAACTTTTGGTGGTGTTGGAATCAAAAAGCTGTAACTTTATTAAGAACAATAGATATTGATAATTGGGATAAAAGAGATCATAATCCTATAAGAGTTCTAGGAGAATCTTTACAGGAACGTTTTGATGCTATGCTTCATGATGATGCTGCTATGATGAGCTTGGCAGAGGTTTATGATGAGTTCAAAACTTATATGAATCAAGAAACTTGGTATGATAGTTTAGATGATGATAAAAAAACAGAAAATGAAAAAATAGCTTATTTCTCTTTTGAATATGGTTTGCATGAATCTTTACCTAATTACTCTGGCGGTCTTGGTATATTATCTGGAGATCATTTAAAATCTGCTAGTGATTTAGGATTGCCTTTGGTAGCTGTTGGACTTTTATATAGAAAAGGATATTTCAGACAATATTTAAATGCTGATGGATGGCAGCAGGAATATGATATAGAAAATGATTTCTTTAATTTAGCTTTAGAAAAAGTTTTAGATAAAAATGGCGAAACAATGAAAGTAGATGTTGATTTGCCTGGAAGAAAAGTTTATGCTCAAATTTGGAAAGCTAATGTAGGAAGAATAGAACTTTACTACTTAGATGCTAATATTGAAGAAAATAGTATAGAAGACAGAGATATTACTGCTCAGCTTTATGGCGGTAATTTAGAAACTAGAATACAGCAGGAAATATTACTTGGTATCGGCGGTGTTAAAGCTTTAGAAAAATTAGGAATTAAACCTACAATATATCACATGAATGAAGGACATAGTGCTTTTCTTTCTTTAGAGAGAATAAGACAATTAATGTCTAATAATAATTTAGATAAAAATACTGCTAGAGAAGTAGTATATAGCTCTAATGTATTTACTACTCATACTCCTGTACCTGCTGGTAATGATATATTCCCTATAGATATGGTTCAGAAATATTTTTCTGATTATGTTAGACATATAGATATGTCTATGGATGAGTTTATAAGACTTGGAAGAATCAATCCAGATGATCAGAAAGAAAGTTTCTGTATGACAGTACTCGCTTTAAACTTATCAGCTGAAAATAATGGTGTTAGTGAACTTCATGGACATGTATCAAGAGCAATGTGGAAAGATATTTGGAAAGGCGTTCCTGTTAATGAACTTCCTATAGATTCTATTACAAATGGTATTCACACTTTAAGCTGGATATCTTTTGATATGCAAAACTTATTAGATAGATATTTAGGACCTCGCTGGAGAACTAAACCATTAGAATATGAAATTTGGGAAAGAGTTCAGAAAATACCTGATGCAGAACTTTGGAGAACTCATGAAAGAAGAAAAGAAAGACTTATTGATTTTTGCAGAGAGAGATTAAAAGCTCAAATTACAAATAGAGGATTTACAAAAAGTGAAATAGAGCATGCTGATCAAATACTTTCTCCAGAAGCTTTAACGATAGGTTTTGCTAGAAGATTTGCTACTTACAAAAGAGGTACATTGCTTTTCAGAGATTTAGAAAGATTAAAGAAAATAGTTAAAGATTCTGAAAGACCTGTACAGATAATATTTGCTGGTAAAGCCCACCCTCATGATAATGGCGGTAAAGAGTTAATCAGAAATATTGCTGAAATTTGCAGAAGAGAAGATTTAAGAGATCATATAGTATTTTTAGAAGACTATGATATAAATGTAGCTAGATATATGGTTCAGGGTGTTGATGTATGGCTTAATAACCCTAGAAGACCTTTAGAGGCTAGCGGTACAAGCGGTATGAAAGTTCCGCCAAACGGAGGTTTAAACTTCAGTGTATTAGACGGATGGTGGGATGAAGCTTATGACGGACAAAATGGTTGGCCTATTGGTAATAGAGAAGAGTATACTGATTTAGAATATCAAGATGAGGTTGAAAGTAAAGCTCTTTATAATGTATTAGAAAATGAGATTATACCTTTATTCTATGAGAGAGGAAGAGATAATATACCTAGACAATGGGTTGCTGCTATGAAATGGAGTATGCAGACTGTTTGTCCAGTATTTTCTACTAATAGAATGGTTGCTGATTATTTCCATAAATTCTACAATAATGCAAGCAAAAGATATTTCAATATGACTGAAAATGAATTTGCTAAGGCTAAAGAATTAAAAGCTTGGAAACAAGATGTAGCATCAAAATGGTCTAAAGTTTCATTTGAAAATACTATTTCTGAAATGCCTTCAAGAAATCTAAAAGTTGGAAGCAAATTTGAAGTTAAAACTATTGTTAATTTAGGTGATATAGCTCCTGATTCTGTAAGAGTAGAGCTTTATTATGGTAAATTGAGCATGAAAGAAGAGATTTTAGAACCTATCACAGTAGAGATGAAACATTCTTCTGATTTAGGAAATGGAAGACATTCTTTCTCTGGTACTTTAGAATGTACTAATAGCGGACAAAGTGGATATGCTATAAGAATGTATCCATATCATAAAGATTTAAGTTATAAATTTGATATGAAACTTATTATATGGGGTTAATACTTAATAAATAACTTATTATATTTAGGGCTTAAACATAGAGGTTTAGGCCCTTTTTTATTATTAAAAAAATTATTCGTCTTTAGTTTTTATAATGAAAGGATAATCCTGATACATATTCGTTGTTAAATCCATTTTTATTTTGAAAGGCACATATTCAAGTTTAGGTTCATAATTCCAATATCTTGTTTCACCTCTTATACTTGGTATAAAAAGTTTTAAGCCGACTGGAAGTGAAGTAGTATCTTTTATTATATTTTTATTATTAAGATATATAATATTCCAAAAATTTCTCTCTCCGTAAATAAAAGGATAAGATGATATTTTTAATAGAGTATCTACGCTTCTTACAGTATAATATCTTGGAAGTATATCCATTGTTATATCATATCCTCTGTCTATATATCTTGAAAAATCTATATCATTAGTTATTATCAATCTATTACCATTAGTTGTTTTTATGTTATTATTAGTTTGTATATTATTTGTATTAATCA
Organism: uncultured Brachyspira sp.; assembly: GCA_944392715.1. GTDB lineage: Bacteria > Spirochaetota > Brachyspiria > Brachyspirales > Brachyspiraceae > Brachyspira. The sequence continues at coordinate 22,871 of CALXXQ010000096.1, read as the reverse complement.
TTGGAATATAATCATTAGTTAATTCCTTTATAGTTTGAATATCTCCTCTTTTTTCTGCTTCTTGTAAAATTTTCTTTTTTACATAATTTTTTATTGGAGTTTCTTCAATGAATAATGGAGTAGACATTACCAAACTGCAGGAAATAAATATAAAAATAATAACTTTTTTCATAATAAAATATTAATATTATTTTTTTCATTCATATCATTAAATTATAATTTATCGTTAAAATATTATTTAATTTTTAATTATTAGCATATATTTTTTATATAATTTTTTATTTTTTATTTTTTTATATTGAATTTACAAAATGATTTTATTATAATAAAATTCGTTGGGATTATTTATGAAACAGCTGAGATTTATTTATTTATTTATTTATTTAGCTTCTCCTCAGGCATTCTCCCAAGATATAAATACTCAGTATTATGAATTCATAACAAAATATTTTGAAATGGAAGATAAATATAATCAAGGATATATTGATTATATTTCAAAAAATGAATATATAATAAATTTCTTTAATAATACAAAATTATTTATAGAAGATATTAATCCAGATTTTTGGACTGATGTACTTAATGATCCGTCATTAATAGGAAAGTATCCCGAATCACCTGATACAATACTTCTTATGTCAAGTATAAATTTTTTATATGATATTTATAATTTTAATATGTCTGTTGGATATTCTATAGAGCAGAAAATTAAAAGAAAAATACAATTTAATGCTGCTTCTGGAGATAATTACGGATTAATAATTCCTATGCATTATCCATTAGGGACTGTCGGAATTGGGGCTTACTTAAATTTTCAGCTTGAAGATAAAACTACTTCATTAAGCTATGAGAATGATTTTGCAAGACTTATAAACTCTATAGATAAAGTTCCTTTTCCATACATTGAAGCTTTTGCTTCTATTAATTGCTGGACTGCACCTATGTCTATAGGGTTAAGATTTGCATTTATGCCTGGCTACAGTGAATTTTATAATTTATTTGTTGAAGATACAAAGATAGAAACATTCGGATTGCATGCTGCTATGGATTTGAAATTTTATGTTTATAGAGATAAATATTTTTTTATTGATGCGAGAGCAGATTTCAATGTTGATTATGGGAAATTTAATTTAGCATTTATGAATGATAGAAATATGTTTCAATTACATAACTCTGAAAATAGTTCATATACTGGAGCATATTTTGCAACTTCAGCTGATATTAAGAGTAAATGGCTTAGTTTTGCTTTAACTCCCAAATTAGTAGGGGAATTAAAATTAAAAGACCAGGTTCCTTATATAGATTATTTTGCTGTGTATGGTTTTATTGGAGTGGATTTAATATATAGTTTTATGGATTCTGATTCGGAGTTTGGTATAAATAGTGTAACGGAAAATATTAATAATCAAACTTATGAATTTAGTACAAGTATGCCTAAAATATCAATAAAAGATAATTATTTTAGTTATGATATAAGGGTAGGGGCAACTATTGATATATTTTATCAGTCTTTATCATTTGAATATGCTATATTTTCAAAAAGTTTTTCTGTTATGTTTATACCATTTGTGTATAGGTTTGCAGCAGAACCAAAATTATAGAGGGGTTTTATTTATGAAAATTAAAATTGTAATTTTTATTATTATTATTTTAGCTGTGATTTTATCATGCAATATTCAGTATTTAGGTCCTGATAATGCTGTTGAAGAAGCGAACAAAATAAATTTTTTTATATATCAAATTCATTTGCCAGCTGGAAATAATGGAGGAGCTTTTCAATGCCCTATAATATATGATGCAATAGATAGAAGCGGAGGAAGCAGATTAGGAATCAGAGGAATTATAGATGTAAACACAATAATGAGTATAGCAGAGTGTTTAAGACATAGACCTGAAAAGCATGTATTTTTGTATGCAGAAAATGTTGTTTTTAAAGGAAATGGTAAAAAATGGCCTAATAAAAGTTTTATGAATGTAGAGAATCTTACAGGAGTTTATTTTCCAGCTGATATGGAGGCTATAGGAAATAATGCTTTTGATAATTGTACATCTCTTGAAGCAATAGTATTAGGTACTAATTTTAAGACCATGTATCCTGGTATGCTTGCTGGCGTAAAAAATCTTAAGCATGTGGTATATTATGGTTCAAGATTAGATTTTACAGGTGCTAATAATGGGGATGCTTGGAAAGGAATACCTCAAGGTCAAATGACATTATATTTAGGAAATTTTGATGGATATAAGGAAATTACTACATCTTGGGGAGCAAAATATACTACTACAAATTGGGCTAAATATACTTGGAAAGAAGTATATTATAAAGGACAATTCAGTATTGAAGATATAATAGAAGTACTAGAATAGCTTATTATTTATTTTATTACTATTGATAAAATTCTAAACAAACAGTATATTTATTCCTAAAAAATATTGTTAGGATTTATTTATGTTAGCTGTTTTTGTTAATATGGCTTCTGTTTTATTTGGTTCTTTTATTGGCATTTTATTTAAAAATAAATTATCAAAAAGGTATGAAGAACCTGTATTTATAGCAGCTGGTATAATATCGCTTACTATAGGTATAATTATGGCAATAACCACAAAGCATATATTAATATTTGCTGTATCTATTATGCTTGGAGGAGTTACTGGCACATTCTTAAAAATAGAAGAAAAAATAGAATATTTTGGAGAGTTTTTGAAAAGTAAATTTGCAGTTAAAGAAAGTTCTGGTAATTTTGCTTTAGGATTTCTTACTTCATCAATACTTTTCTGTTCAGGATCAATGTCCATAGTAGGTTCATTTCAAGCTGGCACACAGGGAATATATGATTTGATATTTACTAAAAGCGTTATAGACGGATTTGTTGCTATATTTATGTCTACTGTTTATGGAGTTGGTGTTGCTTTTTCTATAGTTAGTATATTTCTTTATCAGGGTGCTTTAACTATACTTTCATCTTTTTTAGAGCCTTATGTATCTGAAACTATGCTTAATGAGGTTTCTGCTGTTGGAGGAGCTACTGTTATGATGATAGGAATTAATTTATTAAAAATGGCAAAAATAAAAACAGGAGATTTTCTTCCTGCTATAATTTATTCTATTTTACTTGTTTTACTTATACCTTATATTCAATTTTTATGATATAATAGATAAATAAAAATATTAAAATGTTAGGAGATATTTTTGTATGGAAGATGTAGTAAAAGAGTATATTGATTATACTAAAGAAAAGGCTAATGTTGATGAGGTAGCAAATAAAAAACTTGTATTTCTAAATGATAAATTTGTAAAATTAAAAGAGTATGTTAGAAATAATCCTGATAAAGAACTTGATATTTGTAAGGAAATATCATTAGAATTTGATAATATGGATATATTAAAATCATATTATGCTGCTAATTTTGTTGGGCATGCTATGCATCATAGTGATGTAATAGATGAAGAAATGGGAAAAAGACTTATTAATTTATTTTTTAGAAATATAGATAATGCCTGCCGTTTTATAGAAAATGCTGCTCAGCTTTATAATGTAGATGAAGATGAGCTTACAGATGATGATATTGCAAGAATTAATATAGATGTTATGTATAGATTAGATTATAAGCCATTGGAGGCATTTATTGGAATTGATATGATTGTTCCTCCTATTATGACTATAATATGTTCTAATCAAAATTTGAGAAAATATTTTATTGATTTGGGATTAACTGATCATGTAGAATATTTAGAACCTTATATTTCTGCTTTATCATATGTATATGTTGGTATAGAAGCTTGCTGTAAAACAAAAGTTCTTGTACTTACTCCTAAAATGCAAAGAGGATTTTATATAGAAGCATCTGATATGAGTAATGGATATTATCTTATTACTTTATTAGAAGCTGAATTATATAAGAAGGGATTATTAAAAAGATATGGTATAGATAAATATGAGTTTAATGAAACTATTTATGATATAGCTACAGGTAAGAAACATGCTCAAGAGATAATGGAAGCTGAAGCACATCAGCAATATTATACTATATATGCAGTTCAGAAAGATGGTTCATATAATGTTGAAGATGAAAATGGAGAATTGGATTTAAATAAAATATTATACTGTGATATGTCTCCTTCAGATATTCCAGATTTGGAAGGCACTCATATATTAATTATGGATAGCGAAGGTATGTGGAATAAGCCTATAAAATGGGATACTGGCTATTTTTCAAAACTTCATCCTAAATTAAATCCATATGTAGAAATATTAGATGAAATATCAGATGATGAATATAATTCTTGGATGGAAAAAATAAAGAATTATGAATTATAATTATTTATTATTGCTATGCTCGATTTATAAAAGATTTAAATTTTTATTTTTGTCTTTTTATTATTAGAGTATAGCAATAAATTGAATAGCTTTAGAATTTTTATACTTAGCTAATCAATTTATTTCTAACTATAAATTATCGTATTGAAGTTTTAAACTCAGCAATAAATGTAGAGTCTTGATTATCTTTTACTGTTACTTTGGAATCATAAATACCAGAAGGAAGATATTTTCCATTTTTATCAAGTCCAGCCCATATATATTCGGCTGTTTGTTTGTTAAGGCTATCCACAACTAAGTCTTTTGAATCAATTAAATCTCCGCTTTGAGAATATATTTCTACTTTTGCACTTACAATTTCTCCGCTTTTAATAGAAACTTTATATTTAGTAACTTCTCCGCTGGAAGGACTAAATGGATTAGGTGCATTATAAAACTCAGAAATGCTTGAGCTAGGTTTATTAGGTGAACATGAAATATAAAGGAGAGCTAAAAGAAGTATAATTAATATATTTCTTTTAGCAGACCTTAATTTTTTTAATATATTTATCATCAATTTTATCAGTCAGTAGTAAATAATATTCTTCCGCAATGGAAACACATAATAATTTGATTCTGTCTTCTAACTTCATTAACAGTCATTTTAGGTATAGCTACATTACAAGCACTGCATTTATAATTTTCTATTTTAGCTAAAGCCTCGCCTTTATTTTCTTTAATTCTCTTATAATTTTCTAATACAGCAACATCTATTTTGCTAAGAATAGTATCTTTATATTTTTTGTACTCTTCTAAAACAACATCAGATTTTTGCTGTGAGTGAGTAGAGCTGTAAAGTTCATAAGCTTTAATTTGTATTTCAGCTCTTTCTAATTCTATTAAGAATTTGATTTGTTTTTCAGCTTCAAATTTTTCATCTAATTTTTTGAATGAATCTAAAACATTTGAAAGTTCATCATATCCCTTAGTAGCCATAACTTTATCAAGTATTTCTTTTTGGTTTACTAAGAAGAAAATTTGAGAAAGATTTAAAAGATAATCTTGAGGGTTATCAAGATCAGAAAGTATAGCAAATACTAATTTAACAGGGCTTTTTTCATCAGAATCAGAGTCATAATTAATTTCATCTTTTAAGAAACCTACAAATATATCAGTTTTTCCATACCCTTGAATTCTTCCATGTGGAACAGCAACACCATTTCCTATATTAGTTGTGTATTCATCTTCGCGTTTTTTAAATGCATCAAAAATAGCATCAGCTGAAGCAGAAGCAACAGGTGCGATTTTTTCACTTAAAGCTTTGAAAAGTGATTCTTTGTCTTTTGATTCCAAGTCTTCAAATACATGTTCTTTTGTGATTTTATCAATTATTTTGAGCATACAATCTCCTAGTTTTATACATATTATAATATTATATGATAGTATATAAAAAATATCAACTTTATTTTTTACATACTAAATCCTAATTTTATTCTCCGCTGCCAAGCAATGCTTTTCTTTCCTCTATAACTTTATCAGCTAAAGGACCTGTAAGCTCTTGATAGTGAGAATGCTCCATTTCAAAAGTACCTCTTCCTGAAGTGGATGCTTTCATTTCTATAGAGTATGTAAGCATTTCAGATAAAGGAACTTCTGCCTTGATCATTTGTACAGTGTTAGATGCTGCCTCCATTCCTAAGATTTTTCCTCTTTTACCTGTAAGTTCATTCATTATAGAACCAGTAAACTCTTCTGGTACATAAACTGTAACTTTCATAACAGGTTCTAATAATACAGGACTTGCATTTTTAAATGCTTCTTTTGCCGCCATTGAGCCTGCTATTCTGAATGATAATTCATTAGAGTCTACATCATGGTATTTACCATCATAAAGTCTTACCTTTATATCAACCATAGGATATTTACCTAAAGGTCCTTGTGCTAATGCATCTTGTATACCTTTTTCTACACCTGGTATATACTGTTTAGGTATAGCTCCGCCGAATATATCATTAATAAATTCAAATCCTCCGTCACGAGGCAATGGCTCTACTTCCAAATGTACCTCTCCAAATTGTCCGCTTCCTCCAGACTGCTTTTTATGTCTGTACTGAGCTTGAGCTTTCTTTCTAATAGTCTCTCTATAAGCAACTCTAGGTACACTTTGTTCTATCTCTGCTTTAGTAAGAGATACTACTCTTTCTAATGCCAATTTTACCTGTAAAGCTCCCATAGCTTTTATTATAGTTTCTTTAGTTTCAGTATCATATTCAACATGGAATGTTAAATCTTCCTGTGAAATAGTATCTAGTACTTCAAGAGCTTTTATAGCATTTTTCAATATTTTAATAGCTGTGAAGTATATAGGCTGAGGTATTTTAAGAGGCAGGAATTGGAATGGAGAACTTGGAGTACTTATAGTATCTGCTGTTCTGCAGTCTGATAGTTTTGCTAATACTCCTATATCTCCTGCTGTTATAGTATCTGCCTCAATTTGTTTTTTTCCTCTGGCTATATATATATGAGAAACTTTTTCTTTTTTACCTGTTCTTGAATTATATATTTCATCACCGCTTTTTATACTTCCAGAACGCACTTTAAAGAATGATATTCTTCCTGCATATTGATCTATTGTAGTTTTAAATACAAATGCAGCAAAAGGATTATTTTCTCCTAATATAGTTCTAGTTGCAGGTTCATTTGTTAAAAGGTCTGTGCCATCTGTAACAGGTACATAAGAAGGAGAAGGCATATATCTTATAATAGTATCAAGTACGGCTCCCATACCTATATCTCTTATAGAAGTACCAAAAAGTATAGGTACTACTTTATATTGAAGTATAGATTTTGTTAATGCATCTATATATTCTTCATCTGTGAATTTTCCGCCTTCTAAAAATCTTTCTGTAAGGCTGTCATCAACTTCACATACCAATTCTTTTAATCTGTCGCGTGTAGCTCTATATTCATCATAATATTCTTCAGGAATTTCAGCCTCTACAATTTTACCTTGTTCATCTCTAAAATAGGCTTTATGATAAATAACATCTATTATACCTTTAAAATCTTTTCCATTACCCATAGGTATCTGTATAGGTACTACAGGAGGTTCTTTAAAGTTATTTTCAATTTTTTCTAATAGAGTTTTATGATCAACCATTTCTTTATCTATTTTATTAATAAATACTATTCTAGGTCTTCTAAAATTATTAGCCATTTGCCAGTGTTTTTCAGTTTCTATTTGTATGCCGAATTCTGCATCTATAACAACAATACAAGATTCAGCTACTCTTAAAGCAGGGTTAATCTCACCGCTAAAATCACCCGACCCCGGAATGTCCAGCAAATTAATTTTATGATCTTTCCACTCTATAAAACTTAAAGAAGTTCTTATAGACATTTTCTGTTTGATTTCTTCGTCTGTATAATCACTTACAGTACTCCCTCTTTCTATTTCGCCTTTTTTATCTATAGATTTGGCTCTATAGAGTAGGGCTTCATTCAGACTAGTTTTACCACTTCCTACATGTCCTAAAAGTGCAACATTACGAATACTTTCTGGGTTATATATTTTTCCCATAAACATTCCTCCTTTTGTAACAGGTAATATTTTGATATAATAGATTATTTGAATGATTTCTAAAGAAGCTTAAAGAATAAGCTGTTTCATAGAAATTTAAGTAATGCATGATAATTCAAGTATAGTAAAAAAAATATCAAAAATCAAATTTTACTATAAATAATAATAAATAAAGCTGAATTAAATTGTAATTTTTATTTTATCAAAAATTAAATAAATATAGATTTTTTATTACAAAATAAATATTATATAATAATAATATTTACAAATTGGTAAATAAAATATTGATATAAATATTTTATTGCTTTATTATAGCATAAATTTTTTATTATTTGGAAATTGAAATGTGCTTAAATTTATTAAAACAAATTAACTTCAGACTTTTTTTTGTTCTTATTATACAGGCATTAATACCTTCTATTTATTCAACATTTAGAATATATCTTCTTGACAGCTATCCAAGTGCAAGCGGTATAAATATAGCTTCTCAGCAAATGTGGCTTGGAATTATATACGAAGTATTTGAAGAGGGTATAATAGCTCCGCTTTTTTTCTTTTTTGGAAAAATAAAAGACAAAAACTCAGATGAAGAAAAATGTATTTTTATAAATAAAGTAAGAAGCTCTATTTTGATAATAGTTTTCATATATATAGTAATGGCTTTTATTATAAATGTATTTGCAGAAAATTTAGTTAATGTTATGAAGCAGCAGACAGAACTTTATGCTCAGACTACTTCATATATAAGATTAGAATCATTTGCTAATATTGCCATAGTATTATTTCATTTGGTAATTGTAGTTCATACTGCTTTAGAAAATTATAAATCTATTTTTATAATAACTACATTAAAAATGATTCTCACTATTGTATTTGATATACTTTTTGTATCTCAATATCCTATATCATTGAATTTTGGTGTTAATGGAATAGCATATAATAATATAATATCTAATTTTATTTCTGTAATAATAGCTATAATACTATTAAATAAAAGCGGATATAATATTTTTGAAAAAGTAAAGCTTCAATTCTTATGGAATAAAAAAATAAGCTCTTTGAATATAATTTCTGGTTTTGAATCATTTTATAGAAATTTGATTTATAGTATAGTACTTTTAAGAATGATTAATATTGTAGGAGAGCAGGGCAATTATTGGGTAGCTAATTCATTTTATTGGGCTTGGCTTTTAATACCTATAAATCAAATAGGTACATTGATAAGAACAGATTTATCTAAAGATCATAGCAAAAGTTTAAAGCCTTATTTTCTTCTTACAACTATATGCGTTCTTATATGGATAGCATTAATACCTACATATAAATACTTTATGAAATATATAATGAATGCACAAAATCTTGAATCAGTAATGTCATTGATTATGATATTATTTCCTTTCTATATATCTTATGCATATTATAATATCATATCAAATTTACTATATGCTATAGGGCAAATAAAATACATGCTTTTTCAATCTTTTATAGTTAATACATTTTTCAATATACCATATTTCATTTTGTATTTAAAAGGAGTATATGAGGTTACACTTTTAAATATAACTTTAAGATTTGGATTGGCTATTTTTATATCTACAGTTATTATATATATAATTTATTTTAAATTGATGAAAAAGATTAGAAATAATGAAATTTAATATTATTTATTCGCCGCTTACTCTGCTGCATATGCCTTCTACTATGAGATTATAATCTTTTATATTTTCTATATTTAAAAGATGACCTGCATTTTCTACAATAAATAAATCTCTGTCAGGGGCTTTTATTGTTTTATAATACTCTTTTACAATTCCTGTAGGAACCTGCCAATCATTAGCTCCGCATATAAAAAATATTGGTATGCTGAAATTTGTGAAGCTGCTTGTATCATAATCTATAATATAATAGATAATATTTTTATTTAAATTTGATGATGGAAAATTAAGCATATCTTTTATAGAATATACAGGGCTTTGTTTTATTATTTTATTTAATTTATCATTTCCTTCATAATATCCAGCCAATTTATATTTTGCTTGTATTTCTCTGAAATTTTTAAATATATTAAATACATTATCTTTATTTATTATGTATGGATAATTTTTTAATTTATTCATTTTTTCTATATATTTTTTATTATTACTTTTTTGAACAATATCATAACAATAATCGAATCCTAATTTTTCACCTTTTTTGAAATTCACTACTTGTCCCATACCAATATATGCAGATACTAAATTAGGAAATTTTTTTATAAACTCAATTCCTAAAATACTTCCCCAAGAATGTCCTAATAAAATAATATATTTAGAATTATATTTCAGCTTTACATAATTAATAGTTTCTTTCAAATCTAATAATAATTTTTCTATTGTAATATCTTTTTCTAAAGATTTATTTTTTAATTGAGTTTTTCCAGTACCTCTTTGATCATAATATATTAAATTATAATTTTGAGTTTTTGAATGCATTATATAAAGAAAGTATCTTTCAGAATCACCAGGTCCGCCATGCAAAAATATTAAGCTTGTATTTGATTTTTTTGGGTAATGTATAAAGTATTGCTCTATACCATTTATTTTAACGTATTCTTCAAAAAATATATCCATAATTATATTGCTTTATTATTTAATTATTTTAAATAGTCTAAATAAGGTTTTTGAGAATATATCATTCTATCAACCATTTCCTCAATATTTTTACATACATTAACAACAGGATTAGCAAGTATAGCTTGAATGGCATATTCTTTTTTATGATGTATAGCAGCCTCAGCTGTTAAATCATAAACGCTTATATAATTTCTTAAAAGAGATAAATAACCTTTAGGAACATTATTTAATTTTATTCCTTTAATTCCATATTTGTTTATTTCAGCAGGAACTTCAACAACTATCCAATTAGGTAAATCCTCTATTAATCCTTCATTTAAAATATTTACTGCCTCTTCTACATAACTTTCATTTGTAACTATAGCATTTATTATACTTGAAGCTCTTTCTTTTACTCTTAATTCTATTTTAGGTTCAGCTTTTGAAAGTACAGTTCTATATAATTCATAAAAATCTAATATTCCTCTATGATCAACAATATCCCAAGCCCAAGATATATATTCACCAAAATGGCTGTCAACTGTTATAGGAAGTAATTTATATTTTTCTAATATCACTTTTAATAATTTTCTATCAGCCCATATAAATTCTGCTTTTAATTTGTCTTCTATAGTATGATCAAAACTTTCTGTCTTTGAGAATATATTATTTTCTTTAGCATATTTCAATATATCGCTGTATCCTACTTCATGCTCAAAATATCCATGAGCATTTTTTAATACATCAGGATATAAATCTTTTCCCGTTTTTTTATCTTTTATTTCAAGAAGGCAGCTGAAATGATTAAGTCCTCCAGCTTTTATATCTAAAGATTCATAATTCATTCTAAGTATTTTAGGAAGCCATTGATGAAGCCAGCCTATTTCATGGCATAATCCTATAAATTTTGCTTGAGGATATGCTCTTTTCACAGCAGTACAAATAGCAGTCATAGGATTTGAATAATTAAATATATAAGCATCAGGACATATATCCATAGCATCTTTAACTATATCAAGTATAGGCGGAATAATTCTTAAAGAGTGAAATACTCCTCCAGGTCCTCCATTCTCTCCGTAAACCTGATGAATTCCATATTGCATAGGTATTTTCCAATCTTCATCCCATAATTGAAATCTATCTCCTACTTCTATAGAACTAATAATGAAGCTTGCATTTTTAAAAGCTTCTTTTCTGTCAGTAACAGCATCAATAGTAAAATTGAGTTTATTTGATTCTATAAATTCTTTAACATAATCATATACTTTTTTTAAAGCATCAGTATTAATATCTAATAATGTAATATGGGAACCTTCCAATGACTTAGTAGAAAAAATATCACCAAGCATATCGCATCCGAATTGGGCACTTCCAGCACCAACTAAAACAAATTTAATCATTGCTTTTCCTCTTTATTTTGATAATTACCGATTGTTTTTATTAAATATAATTGAGCTTTCCATAAGTAATTTTTTTATGCAAATTAATAGCCTCAGAATCTGTAAGATGTGCTACATAATCTTTTACAAGCTCTTCATCGCTATTATATGGAATATTTGCCTTTTTAAATAATGTATCTTCTTCTATGATTTCTTTATGCTTTAATAAATATTCAAATATTGTAGATACTATTCTAGTTACTCTATCAGCATCTTCAAGTATTTCTTTACTTTCATATACTTTTTTAAACATAAAAGCTCTTAAATCATTAATAGCTTTTAGCACTTTTTCATCAATATCAATTTCCATTTTTTCCATACTAGCTTCTATTACACCCATAATCATAGTATCAGCTCTCTCTCCATAAGTATTACCAAGAACCTTAACTATATCTTTAGGTAAATCTTCATATTTAAGAAGCCCGTATCTTATGGCATCATCTACATCATGATTAGCATATGCTATTGTATCTGATATTCTAACAATCATACCCTCATTAGTTGCAGGTCCTGAAGAATCCGCAATTAACTTTCCATTTTTACCCTTAGTATGCTTTATTATTCCGTCTCTTACTTCAAAACTTAAATTAAGCCCTTTTCCTTTTTCAAGATGTTCTACTACTCTTAAAGAATGCGAAGAATGATGAAAACCTTTAAAATATTTTGATATAGCTCTTTCTCCTGCATGTCCGAATGGAGAATGACCCAAATCATGTCCGAATGCTATAGCTTCTGTTAAATCTTCATTAAGCCTTAATGCTCTTGCTATGCTTCTTGCTATTTGCATAACTTCAAGTGTATGAGTAAGTCTTGTTCTAAAATCTCCCACAGAAAGCATTATAACCTGAGCCTTATCTTTAAGTCTTCTAAAATATTCGCTATGTACTATCCTATCTCTGTCTTGCATATATATTGTTCTTATATCATCTTTTTCTCTAGGATATGCTGTACCTTTACTTTCAGAAGAAAATGCAGCGGCAGGGGATAAAAAACTTTTTTCCCTAGTTTCTATATCAAGTCTTATAGTTCTCAAAATATTTTCCTTAAAATAATCTCAAATATTGTAATAATTATGTTAATAATAAATCAATTAATAAAAAAATACAATTAGAATAATTATTTATTATAATTGTATTTTTTTATAAAAAATAAAAAATCCTGTATTTTGAAAATATTTTAATAAAAATAATATCAAGATTTTTATTTATTTTTGTATTATTTATTCAACTGTAACGCTTTTAGCTAAATTTCTAGGCTTATCAACATTGCATCCTCTAATTACAGATGTATGATATGCTAATAATTGTAATGCTACTATAGAAACTATAGGCATAAACATATCTTCTACTTTTGGCAGATAAATTATTTTTCTGTATGAATCTTTATCTATATCAGCACCTTCTTTAGCAAAAAGTAAAACATTAGCTCCCCTTGATATTACTTCTTTTGTATTGCTTATCATTTTACTAAGTATCTTTTCTTGTATAGCCAATGCTACCACTGGAGTATTATCTGTTATAAGAGATATAGCTCCATGCTTAAGTTCGCCTCCAGCATAAGCCTCGCAATGAATATAGCTAATCTCTTTCATTTTTAAAGCCCCTTCCATAACCTGATAATAATCTAAATCTCTTCCTATAAAAAATATGCTATTAACATCTTTATAATCTGAACATAATGCTTTTATCTCATCATTCATAGAAAGTACTTTATTCACAGAATCAATAGTATTAAGCAGATTTCTTATAAGTATTTTAATATATTCATTATCTTTAATATTTCTTGCCAATATTATTTTAAAAGATATTAAATACATTATAGCCATTTGTACAGAATAGGCCTTTGTAGATGCAACTGATATTTCAGGTCCTGCATATGTATATATAACATAATCAGCATTTCTTGCTATAGAAGAGCTATTTACATTTACTATAGCTAAAGTCTTATAGCCTTTTTCTTTTACTAAATTTAAAGCAGCCAAAGTATCAGCAGTTTCTCCAGATTGCGATATAAATATTGAAAGAGTTTTTTCTGTTAGTATAGGATTTTTATATCTAAACTCAGAAGCTATCTCGCATTCTACAGGTATTCTGCAATTATCTTCTATAAGTCTCTTTCCTATCATAGCAGCATGCATAGCAGTACCGCATCCTATTATATATACTCTGTCAAAGAATGTCCAAAAATTTTCATCTTCAATTCCATCTCTTGTAAAATCAGGAATGCCATGAACTATTCTAGGTTCTATAGTATCAAGAAGTGCTTTTGGCTGTTCATTAATTTCTTTAAGCATAAAATGATCATATCCGCATTTTTCAGCTTGTTCTATAGTCCAATTTGCTTCAAGTATTTCATAGTCTATCTTTTTTAAATCATTATCATATATGCTTATTTTATCTTTTTCCAAAACCGCTATATTTCCATCATCTATTAAAATATATTTATTAGTATATTTTAATATTGCTGGTATATCAGATGCTAAGAAATTTTCTCCATTACCTACAGCCGCTATTAAAGGAGCAGATTTTCTAACAGCATATAATTTGTTAATATCATCTTTAAAAATTATAGCGAATGCATATGAACCTTCTATTATTTCCAAAGCCTTTTTTATTGCCATTAAAGGATCGCCTTCGTATAATGAATCTATTAAATTAGCAGCAGCTTCTGTATCCGTTTCTGATAAAAATTTATATCCTTTCTTTATCAAGTCATTTTTTATATCTTTATAATTTTCTATAATTCCATTATGTACAAGAGAAAGCCTTTCTGTAAAATGAGGATGAGCATTAATATCTGACGGAGCTCCATGCGTTGCCCATCTTGTATGTCCTATCCCTATATTTGATTCGATATTTTTTTCATCTTTTAAAATATTTTTTAAGTTTTCAAGTTTTCCTTCAGATTTGAATGTGATAATATCATTTTTAGAATCAACTATAGATATACCAGCAGAATCATATCCTCTGTATTCTAAAGAGGATAATCCATGCATTAATATATCTGATGCATTATTATCACCTATATATCCAACTATTCCACACATATAAAAAGTCCTTAAAATATAAATTTTATCAAAATTCTGATTTTTTGATAATTGTACATGATAAATAAAAAAAATAAAAAGTCAATACTGTTTAGAGTAATATATTAAAAACAAATACTTTACAAAAACATATATTTATTATAGAATTATGTTAATCTAAATTTTTATTATTACGAAATTATAAGTAATAAATTTCAATTAAATAAGGCATTTTTATGAAAACTATCAATCTAATATTAGGAAATCATAATCATCAACCAGTGGGAAACTTTGATTTTGTATTTGAAAATACATATCAAAAAGCTTATAAACCATTTTTAGAAATATTGGAAAAATATAAAGATATAAAATTTAATTTCCATTATACAGGCTGTTTATTAGAGTGGATTGAAAAGAATCATCCTGATCATATTTATGCTTTAAAAAGACTTGCAGAAGAAAAAAGAATAGAAATGCAAAGCGGCGGTTTTTATGAGCCTATAATGCCTTCTATACCAGATAAAGATAAAGATATTCAAATAAAAAAATTAAATAAATATATTTATGATAAATTTAATGTTACTCCTCAGGGAGCTTGGATTGCTGAGAGGGTTTGGGAGCCTACATTAGTTAAAAATTTAGCTAAAAATGGTATAAAGTATATAATGCTTGATGATTCTCAGTTTTTAACTACAGGCATAGATACTAAAAATATGTTCGGATACTTTATAACAGATAATGAAAATTATAAATTAAATATATTCCCAATATCTCAGGAACTTCGTTATTTAATACCATTTAGAGATGTTGAAAAATCTATTGAATATTTGAAATCAATTGCTACAGAAGAGGGGGACAGAGTTGTAGTTCTTCATGATGATGGGGAAAAATACGGAGATTGGCCTGGTACTCAGAAATGGGTATATGAAGACAAATGGCTTGAAAAATTCTTTGATGCTCTTACTAAAGAAAAAGATACAATTATTACTACCACATATAGCGAATATATGGAAAAACATCCTCCTATATCAAAAATTTATATACCTACAGGTTCTTATGAAGAAATGCTTACTTGGGTGCTTCCTGCTAAGGTGCAAGATGAATTTCATTTGAAACAGGAAGAATTAAAAAAATCTGAAGATAATGAAATTGTAAGCAGATTTATGAGAGGCGGATTTTGGAGAAATTATTTCAGCAAATATTCTGAAAGTAATAGAATGAATAAAAGAATGATATTCGCTTCTAATATGATAGGTGAGATTACAGAATCCAATTATAAAGAAAAAGAAAATGCTTTAGAATATTTACTTAAAGGTCAATGTAATTGTCCTTATTGGCATGGTACATTTGGAGGACTTTATTTGAATAATTTAAGGCATGCTACTTATGCTAATCTAATTAAAGCTACTTCTATATCTTTAGAAAATGTTTATGGAAGAAAATATTTTTTAAGTCATAGTTTGGATTTTGATATGGATGGAAGAGAGGAGATTATGATTTCTTCTGAACATTCATTTATTCTTTTTCATAGTTTAAGCGGATCTATAATAGAATGGGATTTGAAAAAGGAAAATCCTATAAATTTGATAGATTGTCTTAAAAGAAGAGAAGAGGCTTATCATATAGCTGCTATAAGAAATTCTAATAATAAAAATAATGATAATGGTCATGTATCTATACATGAAATAGCCAAAAAAGTTGATGATAATATAGCTAAATATTTGGTATTTGATAAAAATGAGAAGGTATTTGGAGTAGATCATTTCTTGAGTAAAATGCCTACTGCTGAAGAATTCCAATTATTAAAGTATGAAGAAAATGCTAATTTTTATGAATCATATTATAATGTTGTAGAAAATCTTATTAATAAAGATTATGCAACTATATCTTATGAAAAAACTTCTAAGGTTAATGGAAAAGATATACATTTAATAAAAAGGTATATAGTTAATAATGACGGAAGTTTTTATTTAGAATCTATTATAGAAAATAAATCTAATGAAGATATAGATTTTATATATGCTTTAGAAAATAATATAACTTTACTTGCAGGACAGGAAATAGATAGATATTATATCGGAGGCGATAAGAAAATATCTAATAATCTTTCACATTCAGGAGACTATCATGGTACAGTTTTTGGTATGGCTGATGAGGGGTATATAAAAGTTAATATATCAATGGAAGCAAGCGAAGAAACTACATTTTTATATATGCCTAATTTTACAATATCCGATGCTGTTGATAAACTTGAAATGAATTATCAAAACTCTACTATAGTTTGCTGTAAAAATATATCATTAAAACCTGGAGAAAAAGTTAAATATAAATTGAAATTAAATGTTAAGGATATTTAATTTAAAGGTTGTATTATATGAAGCTGTTTTGTATTATATCTGATAAAAGCCATGTCGGTAAAACATATATTTCTTCTCATATAGTATCATCTTTAAAAATGCTTAATAAAACTGTATGTTATTACAAACCTTTTGTTATGGAAGTGAGGGATAATAAATTATTTGACTGCGAATATGTTAAAAATAAAACAACTTTAAGGGCTTCAGATATATTTGTTTCTTATGCTACTAATGGAAACATATCTCCTCTTCATAGCATTAATACTAAAATAGATGAAAGAGATATTACTGATGTAATAGATGAAAATAAAGATATTTATGATTATATGGTATTTGAATCATTATCATTATATTCTCCTATAAAAGAAAATTATAATTTTATGGATCTAATATTAGATATAGAAAAAGAGAGTGAAGTTCATGTAATACCTGTTGTGGAATATGATTCTAATATTATACATTCATCTTTGGAGCAGGTTGAATTATTTCATACTAGAGGATTTAAAATACCTTTCATTATTATCAATGTAAAGAAAGATTTATTTGTTTCAAATAGTGTTATAGAATATATTAAAAATCAAATTAATCCTATAAAAGTCTATACAACAGAATTTGATAATGATGCTGAAAAGAAAAAAATAGAAGATATTAAATATCCTGATATTATTAAAGAACTATTTTAATCAAATATATTTTTTATACAATTATAAAAATTTTCAAAAGTATCATTAATATTATCTTCCCAAGTATTATGAGTAAATATAATATGAGCAGTTTCTCTGTATAATGAATCTCTTTGTTTTGAAAGCTCTAATAATTTATTTTTATCTTTAGCTAATAAAGGTCTTTCTCTAGGATCTATATTTTGAAGTATAATATCAGCATTTCTATCTATAAAAATAGCTACTCCTTTTTCTTTCATAATTTTTCTATTTTTTTCTGCTAATACTATTCCGCCTCCTGTGGATATAACAGCATTATTTAAATTACTTAATTCTTCCAATACTTTACTTTCTATATCTCTAAAATAAGCTTCTCCATTATCAGCAAAAATATCTGTTATAGTTTTATTTTCTTTTTTTTCTATAAAAGAATCCATATCATATAGATTATAATTTAATTTTTCAGCAAGCATTTTTGATAATGCACTTTTCCCGCATCCTGGCAAACCTATTATAAATATAGTTTTATTATTCATCATATATCCCTAAAATAATTAAATTTTCTACACTTTTTGCAAACTCTTCAAACTCTTTTTTATATTTATCAAAATCTCCCGTCATATCAATATAAAAATAATACTGCCATTTTCTTTCAATATGAGGGCGGCTTACTATAGAAGTTAAATTAAAGCTTTTTAATTTATTAAGCGAATCAGCCAAGCTTCCATTTTCATGCGGAAGTAAGAATCTTATGGTCATCTTATTTCCTGTTTTTAAAGAATTATCATAATTGGCAACTATTATAAAACGAGTTGTATTTCCTTTTATATTTTCAATATTTTCTTTTACCATTTCCAAATCATAAAATTTATAAGCATTTTTATTTGAAATAGATGCTATTGTTTTATCATCTCCATTTGAAATTATAAAAGCAGCTTCTGCTGTATTTGACGCTGTAATTTCTTCAAAATTATTTTCTTTTATAAAATTAGAGCATTGCTTTAAAGCCTGATGATGCGATATAACTTTCTTTACATCATTTATATTAGCTCCTTTTTTTACCATAAGTCCGTATTCTATAGGAAGATAAACTTCTCCAACTATTTTACAATTATAATCAGCAAGTATATCTAAAACTTCATTAACCATGCCTGTAGAAGAATTTTCTAATGGCAGTATTCCATAATAACTTTCTCCGCTTCTTATACTTTCAAGAACTTCATTGAAATGTGTTTTTTTAATAAGCTTAGCATCTTCTCCGAAAAATTTTAAAGCAGCCTCATGTCCGTTTCCGCCTTCTCTTCCTTGATAAACTATTTTTTCTCCATATTTAATTTTTTCTTTATCATCATTTTCTTCTTTATTATTAATATCTTCATCAATCAAATGTTTCTGAAGCTGTTTTGATGTATACATTATATCATTATAAATAGTAGTAATTAAACTAGATAAATCTTTATTTTCAAGTAATTGTATTTTATTTGCTATAACTTCTTTTTCTCTTTTAGGGTCAAATATAGGAGCATTATATTTCTTTTTTGTTTCTCCCACCTTTACGCTTATTTTCATTCTTTCATCTATTAAACTTACTATTTGTTTATCTATTGAGTCAATTTCCTTTCTTAATTCCTGCAATTCTTCAGAGAGCATGATAATTCCTTTTTCAAAAAATAATAATTCCTGTATTATACTAAATAGATTTCAAATTGTAAAGTATTTTATTTTTTAGTTAAATAAAGTTATAAATTTAATAAAAACTAGGGCGGGTGCTATAATATCTATATAAAATAAAAAACAAATTTAAAATTATAATTTCAAAGAAAGTTAATAGAAATAAAGGGCGGGGAATTAGAGTAAAATTCAAAATAAAATTTATTTTAACTCCCCACCTTTTAAAATTATAATTTTATATTGAAAAAACATTTTATTTATATTTACAGCCAATTAAGAAAAAGCATACCCACCCAAGTGTTTTTTAGTTTATGAACTTTAACAGCACGCGGTAAACAGAATTTAAAGTTATAGCAAATGTTTAATTATTGATTGATTTTATTTTTAAAGCGATTTCAACGCGTGGTAAGATGACTTTATAGATATAAAAAAACCTGCCAGAATAAAACTATTAAGACAGGCTTTTTATATAATTGTTTTATTAACAGAACTATTTGCTAAAATTAATTAAAAGCTTTAGGTCCGAATCTGAATCCTACTTGTAAACCTATATCATAAGTTACAAAAGGTGTATCAAAATACTGTGATCCAACATCTCCTGGATTTCCTGTTATAGCTGTTTCTACAGAATTTATATAATCGAAACCTGTGTATAATCCAATATTTAATGCTATTTTATCAGTAAAAAATATAGAATAATCTAAAGTCAATTTAGCATAAATTCCTATAGGAGTACTTAATTTAATATTTGGATAATTTCCTTTGCTTCCATCGCTAAGAGAAATAGATTGACTTACTGACATAGGTATTGATATACCGCCACCTATACCTATAGAAAATGCATTTATATTAAATTTAGGCAATAAACCAACTTTTAACGTATGGCTATATACAGAAACATTTATCTCACTTTCAGATGGTATAGGGCTTACTGCTCCAGCATCAGCACTATCAAATTTATATACTCCATAAAGACTATCAAAACTATATCCTACTTCACCTAAAAGACTAATTCCAAAATTATTCACAACCTGCCACATATAACCTATTTGAGCAGAAACTCCAGTATCAAAGCCTAATCTCTTTTCTGAATTATAATTAACTCTTAGTATTTCATTGCCATTTGGTTTATCAACATTATTTATATAAGAGAATTGAGGAAGTAAATTTATACCCATTCCTAATGGTACATTGAGTATAAACTCAAATCCGCTTGCTGCGAATGCTGATGTGCTTAATGCTGCTGCTAATACAGCTGTGAAAATAATTTTTTTCAAGTGTTTCATAAAAAACTCCTTATTAATATTTTTTTATTTATAACGATTAAAGATTTTTTTAATCTTTAATAAGTTATCAAGTTTTTAAAAGTGTTTATCTATATTAAATATATTTGCTCTTTATTCAATGTCATTAATCAATAAACTATTTACCTAAGTATGGTTAGGTGTTATTTTTATTTTCACTAATGATTTTATAAAACTGTTTAGAGAACTTTTTCCTGTCAAATGAATTATTATCATAAGAATTATACAAACTCAAAAGTATTAATGATAATAGTAATATGCTTGATTCATCAGTATTTAAATTACTCTTTTTATAATCATTTAATATGCTGTTTAAATATTTATCATTAAAAGTATCTTTAAAATCATCATCATTAATATTAAATATATTTTTCACTTCAGTGCATATAGAACTTACTAATTCATCTTCTATATGTTTTATGTTTTTTATAATATCTTTCATCTTTATAAATAACTCTTTATTTTTTATTATTTTTGATAAGAAAAGTATTTTAAAAGATTTATTCTCAAAAATTATCTTTTCTATCTCTCTTATCTCAAGTCCATAAGATTTAAGCCTTACTATCTCCTTTACAATATCAAGATGCTCCATTATGTAATATCTGCTTTCTGTTCTAATCATTCCTCTTTCAACTCTATATGCTGGAAGAAGCTCTTTATTATCCCATTCTCTTAATAAATTAATGCTCATATTCTTTATATTGTTTTCTTCTAAAAGATTTAAAAATTCTCCTATAGACATTAATCTTTTTTTGCTTTTCAAAATAAATGAATATTTTGGGAAAGAATATTTTTTATTCTTTATAAAATAATATAAATCAAAATTGTTTATGTCTCTCTTAGCATTTATATCTATATTGTTGTCCTCATCTCTTCTAGCCATTTTGCATTTACCTTATTTGTATAAAGTCAAAATTAAAAAGTTATAATCATAGAACCTTTAGCTGTTTTTTTATTTAATTTATATTTGTATCCGAAATCTTTATACTTTTTAGCTTGTCTTAAAACAACAAATTTCAAAACAGGTATTTTATTTTCACTATGAAGTCCTCGTCCAAATACCACCTCCATATTAATGCTTAAACTATCTCCAAATACTATTTTTAATACGCATAATATCTTTAATAAATTTGTGAAATACTCTCTCGCTTCTTTTGCTCTTTTTCTATGTAAATCAATAAATAAGTATATATTCATTATACAATCTCCTTAAATATTATTATTAAATTTTTTAATACCTCGTTATCATTAGATACAAACTTTTTATAATACTTTTCATTAATTTTAATTGTTCAAGCCGCCGCAAACTAATAAATAATTTGAAGCGGCCAGAAGAAATAATTTTATTTATTATTTCTTTTGATTAGGGTTCATCTGCTTACCTCTGTTGCCTTGATTCTTGTCATAGGTAATATTTGTTCCAGATGTACCCTTGTTGGCATTTGAAATGTCAGCATTATGATTTTTACCCATATTGCTCCTCCTTAAAAATATAATTTTTAGTTAGGCTAAATACTTTTATCTAACCATAGTTATATATTAGAACTTTTATACTAATTTGTCATTTGACATATTCGTATGGAGGTCAATATAGGAATTTTTTTTTATTTTTTTATAGGTATTTCTATTGATTTGTATATATTATAGAAGTTATTGATTTTTTTAATTATATCTTCTGTATTATCATAGCTTAATTTATATTCTTCTTCTAAAAATGAATAGAATGGTTTATATTTATTATCTTCTTTTATTGATTCTGTTTCTTTCATTATTAATTGATATACTTCAAAGTCTTTTATATTTTCTTCTATATTTATAATTTTTTCATCATCTTGAATTAAATCACAAATATAATTTATTAATTCTTCCAACTTACAACAATTATATTTTTTATACTCTTCATAATCAATAATATTAATAAAGTATAAATTATTAAGCATTATATTA
>CALXXQ010000095.1 GCA_944392715.1 uncultured Brachyspira sp. | reverse complement strand
TTTATTATTAAATAATTGAGAAAACAATTAATAAAATTCCAATTATTACAAAAATTCCACCCCATATTCTTAGAATAATTTTCATTTTAGGATTTTTTAATAATTTATCTGGAATTCTAGGACTTTTAAGTTTCATAAAAAATTGAGGAACTAATAACATAAAAATTGCAACTATTGTAATTAAAATTCCTGTAATTAACATATAATATCTCCTACCTTCAAATTATATTTTTCTTTCATAAAATTTATAAATATAAAAACAAATATTAAAATCTCAAATGTTTTTTATTACTTATAAATTTCTACAAATATCTTACCATATAATTAATTCATTATCAATAAAAAACTACTACCAGCTTTTAGTTGATAGTAGGCTCATTTGCATGTATATTCTAAAATATCACATACTTAACAATTTAAAATATCTTTTTACTTTTTTATTCTATCAATGTTTTAATTTCTTTGTCGTAGTCGATACCTAGTACTTTGCATAAAACTATTAGTTCAAAATCTTTTACAATACTTATTCCTTTTTCCATACGATATAATTCCACTCTATGAATATCTATTCCATAAAGTTGTACTCGTCTACAAACTTCTTCTTTTGATAATCCTTTTTGTTTTCTATATTTAGTTAATAAACTTCCTATTACATTTGCTTTATTGTTATACTTTTTCAAAAAAATTACCCTCTTTATTTCTATTTTTATTGATTTTATTACAAAATCTGATATAATTCGTAACAGAAACTAACGGTTTGAAAAAATTTAGTTTTTCACAAAAATAATATTTATTACGAAAGAAGGTTTTTAGATGAAAAATAACTATTATGCAATAAAAATAGGAAACAACGTAAAAGATTTAATCGTAGATAGTTGGGATAAATGCAAAAAGCACGTTATTGACTACCCTTCTATATATAAAGGATTTAAAACATACAAACAAGCAAAAAAATACTTAGAAAATATCACAGATGAACAGGCGACTTGTATACTACTAGAAAATGAAATATATAGATTTAGAAGGTTAAAAGAAAAGATAGAAATTGAATACGGTTTTTGTATTCCCGATTATATTATTGACGAAATAATAAATAATAGTGATTATCCCAACTTATGTGCTTTGGTTAATCTGGCTATTGTTTCGAAAAGATTAAGTCAGGAACAAGGAAATATAATCAAGCAAAAAGAAAAATTAAAAGAAGTTAATTATAAAGGTGTTTAAGGAAAGCAGAAAAGAGAATAATATAGTTATGGTATTATATTATTCTTTATAATTCTAGCAATTTCTTCAATAATAATTTTATTTGTAAAGTAATAACTATCATATTCAAAACCAAAGATTTCTTTAAAGTTTGCTTTTGATTTTTGTTCGTTTCTATTATCTAGTGCATATTTTATACTATTTCTAATTTGAACATTACTAAAGGTTTTATATTTTAAAGATATTTGCTTGTAAATATCTTCAAACACAATAAATTCTTCTGGACTATTTATAATTATTAAAATAGCTTTGATTAATAGTTTAGTACCCTTTAGTGTTGGAATTAACCCTAGTTTTTGTAATATGTTATAGATTATTATTGTATATTTAGAACTTATTAAATTATTAGTTTTACTATAGTTTCTTGTCAACTTAATTACTCCTATACTTTACAAAATTATTATTTATTACTTGCTTATAATATAACAATTTTATGCAAATATAGCAAAAAATTAAGACTTACGTTATATGCAATGAAATGTACGTATGACGCAAATTTTTTAGTTTTTTTTTAAAATAATTTTTAATAATAATGATAAAATTCTATGAAAATTTATAAAAATCACAAAATATTACGTTTAACGCAATAAAAAAACACAGGAGACCAACAAAATGGAAAAAGCCCCTGTGTTTTACTTTAAATACTGCTATTTAAAGTTGTATAATTAAATCAAACAATTTTGCACCTGTTTAATTTAACTATCTTAATTATACAAAAAATCTATGTGAATTTCAATGTTTTTATATTATAGGGGAAAATTATTTCCCCTTTTCAAGTCGAACAGTTTAAGCTCCTGGACTTCCGTCCGCCTAGACAAAATTCGTTTTCCATTTTGTTGGTCTCCTTTCTTGCTATATTCTATAAGCAAAAATTCAATTATGATAAAAGGAGTTAACAACAAAATGTTAAAACCTAAAAAGTCCAAGCAGGTGCAATACTTGGACTTTAAATCATAATTGAATACAAGTATTGCAACCTGTAAAACAGCTTTCGCCGTTCTTTCTACTTAATAGTAATATAATTATACCATATTTTGGAATAAATCTCAATACTGTTAGAGGCTCTAGTCTTATCGTTGATTTTAGTATGTATATATGCTATAATTATGTAAAGTAGGTGATTTTTATGTCTAATTTTAATAAAAAAGAACTTGGAGAAAATATTAAGAAATATAGACGAATTAAGGGTTTAAGTCAAGAAAATTTGGCAGTAGCTCTTGGAAAAACACCAGCAACGATTGCTAGATATGAAACAGGAGAAATTATTCCTAATGCAGAACAAATATATATGATATGCAATGAATTAGATATTTATGAATATCAGCTTTTTAATAGCACAAAGAAGATTAATAATACTGATACTATCATAAACCCTTTTAATACGGATATACTTTATTTATACTATATAGCATATTATCCAAAATCTAAAAAATATGATAAAGCAAAATTTAGATTAAAATTAATAGAAAAACCAGATATATGCAAGGTAGATTTTATAGACTATAAAACAGATTTTATTTATTTATCAGGATATTTACAAGCTGACCACCATATCGCTGTATTTGTATTTGAAAATTACAAAGAAAATAACCTACGTTTTGAACTTTCACACCTTATATTAAATATCGTTGACGGAACAAATAAGTTAATGATAGGTACTTTTCATTGTACTAATGGCGAATATATGCCAAGTATTAGAAAATGTCTAGTTTCTAGAGAAGATTTAGAATTTACAGATAAATTATTGAATAAATTAAAAATTACAGATATAGAAAAAGAACAACTAAGCAATAATAATATTCTATATTTAGATATAACAAATACTTATGACTTTGAAGATAAATAAGTTAAATATCTATAATATATAAAATAACCTGAAACATAGTTATATACTGTGTTTTGGGTTGTTTTTTGCTTTTATACGTAAATTTATTTCAAAAATCGTTAAAACACCTTATTTATATAGGGTTACAAAGTACAACATTTTTTTAGTTTTCTTACAACTTTTTACAAA
>CALXXQ010000094.1 GCA_944392715.1 uncultured Brachyspira sp. | reverse complement strand
TTCCTAAACCTAAATATTTAGCCATTTCTTTTAAATCTGCTAATGGTGTTTGTGTATATTGAGGGAAACTTTGGTGAAAAGCTTTTGCTTTTTTTACTTCCTCAATAGACATAATTGGTAAATTTTTGTCATCTGACTTAGGCATTTTATTTTCAGCCCATTTAAGATCACTCATTTATTTCCTCCTTTTTTGAATCTATATAGTTATATAGAGTGAATTTACTTATTCCAAAATGATTTGATACCTTATCACCAGATTTTGTTATTAAAAATACCCCAGAATCATTTAAAAACTTTATAGCCCTTATTTTTTCATCTTTATTCATTATGCTTGCAGGCTTTCCTACTAATTCCTCACTTTTTATTATTAATTTATCCATAAGTTCTTGGGCACTATTTGGTATTTCTTCCAATTTTGATTTATCTTCAGTTTGTAATAATGTATCCAAATCGCTTTTAAATGGCAAAAAACTAGTTATATCAAAATTTATAGACAGTATATATCTATATTTGCCTTCCATATCTTTTATAAAAACTGTAGAGGATTTCAATATTTTTCCATTTGATGATTTTGTAAGGTATGATAAATGATCAACTATTGGTTCTCCCTTTTTTAGTTTTTCTATAGTGTTTATAACGACATTTGAAGCACCTTCTCCTGTCTGTCTTCCTGTTATACCTCCATTAATTATAAAAACTATTGTATGCTCTAAATCATCTTCTTTAAGTTCATGTACGCATACTTCGCAATTGTTGCCGAACTGCCTTGCTATACCATGCGCTACGTTTATTAATGTTTCAAGTATTATATTAGAGCTCATAAACATTCCAAAATATACCGTAATGGTTAATTATTTAATCAATTTTAGATGTTTATAGTATACTAATTTTTTTTTAGATTTTCAAGAAAAAATCTAAATTTTTTTTGAAAATTCGTTGACAAATGTGCTTTTTTTAATATCCTATTAAAATGTATGTAAAAAATTAACTTAAATATATTTTTTAGGAGGCGACTTATGCTATTAATAGGTGGAGGAAAATTAATTACTAGAGATTCTGCCAAGCCATTTATTGAGGATGGAGCAGTTCTTTGTGACGGAAGATTGATTAAAGAGGTTGGTAAAACTTCTGATTTGAAGGCAAAATATAAAGATGCTGAGTATATAGATGCTAAAGGAAGCATTATTATGCCTGCATTCATAAATGTACATGAACATATTTACTCTGCTATGGCTAGAGGTTTTAGCATTAATGGTTATAATCCTAAAGGTTTTTTAGAAATATTAGATGGTATGTGGTGGACTATAGATAGAAATCTTACTTTAGAGCAGACTAAGCAAAGTGCTATGGCTACGTATATTGAATCTATTAAAAGCGGTGTTACTACTGTATTTGACCACCATGCTAGTTTCGGACATATTGAAGGCTCTTTATTCGCTATAGAAGAAGCTGCTAAAGTTATGGGTGTTCGTTCTTGTCTTTGTTATGAAGTTTCTGATAGAGACGGAGAGGCTAAATCTAAGGCTTCTGTTAAAGAAAACCTTGATTTTATTAAGCATGCTATGGCTGATAAATCAGATATGATTAAAGGTATGATGGGAATGCATGCTTCATTTACTATTTCAGATAAAACTATGGAAGCTTGTATGAAAGATTTACCAGAAGGTATAGGCTGTCATATTCACGTTGCTGAAGGCATAGAAGATTTACATGCTTGTTTGAAAGAACATGGTAAAAGAATAGTTGACAGACTTTATGATTTCAAAGTTTTAGGTCCTCAAACTATACTTGTACACTGTATATATATTAATCCTCATGAAATGGATTTAATTAAAGAAACTGATACTATGACTTCTCATAACCCTGAATCTAATATGGGTAATGCCTGCGGATGTCCTCCTACTATGGAATTAATGAAAAAAGGTATATTAACAGGTTTAGGTACTGACGGATATACTCATGACATGATAGAATCATACAAAGTTGCTAATGTACTTCATAAACATAGCCTTTGCGACCCTAATGCTGCTTGGGGCGAATTACCTCAAATGTTATTTGATAATAATGCTAAAATGGCTAATCGTTATTTCGATACTCCTCTTGGCGTACTTAAAGAGGGTGCTGCTGCTGATGTTATTATCGTAGATTATAAAAACTATACAGAATTAAGCGATAAAAATATTAATGGACATATATTATTTGGTATGAACGGCGGACATGTTAATACTACTGTTTGTAACGGAGAGGTATTAATGAGAGATAGAAAACTCACTAAAATTGATGAAGAAGCTGCTTATGCTAAAATAAAAGAGGAATCCGATAAGCTTTGGAAACAAATTAATAAATAAAAATAATATCATGAATTCTATATAATTTAATTATATAGAATTCTTTTGGTATTGTGATAAAAATACAGTAATAATTAATTGGAGGAATTATAATGAGTGATGTAATGACATCCATACCTTTTGGAAACCTTATGAATTGGGTTTTGGAAGAAAAAAAATCTGGTAAAGTATTTGGTATTTCAAGAGCATTCAAAGCTGATAAAGCTAAATATTATGAAATTTTTGGAAGAAAATTAGAAACTCCTATAGGACCTGCTGCAGGACCTCATACTCAATTAGCTCAAAATATAATTGCTGCTTATTATACAGGAAGCAGATTCTTTGAACTTAAAACTGTTCAGAAAATGGACGGAGAAGAATTAAGCAAATGCGTTGCTAAACCTTGTATAACTGCTAATGATGAATGTTATAACTGCGAATGGTCTACAGAGCTTTATGTTCCTCAGGCTTTTGATGAATATGTAAAAGCTTGGTTTGTTTTGAAAGTAATTTCTAAAGAATGGGATTTAGGAGATATGGACGGCTTTCAGTTCAATATGTCTGTTGGTTATGACTATGAAGGTATTAAATTAGAAAAGATTGATACTTTTATTGAAGGCTTAAAAGATGCTTCTAATACTCCTATATTCAAAGAATGTAAACAATGGTTAACTGATAATATCAGCAGATTCAAAAATTTCAAAAAAGAAGATATTGATAAAATTAATGCTGATATTTGTAATTCTGCTACTTTATCTACTCTTCATGGATGTCCTCCTAGTGAAATAGAAAAAATAGCTTCATACCTAATCACAGAAAAAAAATTAAATACTTTTGTTAAATGTAATCCTACACTTTTAGGTTATGAATATGCTAGAAAAACATTAAATGAAATGGGTTATGATTATATATCATTTACTGATTTCCACTTTAATGATGACTTACAATACAGTGATGCAGTTCCAATGCTTCAAAGACTTCAGAAATTGGCTGCTGATAATTCACTTTCATTCGGAGTAAAAATCACTAATACATTCCCTGTAGATGTTAAGCAAAAAGAACTTCCATCTGAAGAGATGTACATGTCTGGTAAATCTTTATTCCCGCTTTCTATGACAGTTGCTTCAAGACTCAGTAAAGATTTTAATGGAAGCTTAAGAATATCATATTCAGGTGGATGTGATTATTTCAATATTAATGATGTTATAGATGCTGGAATTTGGCCTGTAACTATGGCTACTACTTTCTTAAAAACAGGCGGATATCAAAGAGGAGAGCAAATAGCTAAAAATCTTAAAGATCCTAAGCCTTTTACAAAAGTAGATGTTGCTAAAGCTGAAAAAATAGTTGAATGGGGCAAAAAAAGCAAGCATCATGTTAAGCCTGTTAAGCCTCTTGCTAGCAGAAAAATTAAAAAGACAGTTCCTATGGTAGATTGTTTTACAGCTCCTTGTATGGAAACTTGTCCTATTCATCAGGATATTACAACTTATATAAGACTTAATGCTGAAGGAAAATACGATGAATCTTTCAAAGTTATAATAGAGAAAAACGCTCTTCCTTTTGCTACTGGTATATTATGTCCTCATACTTGTATGGATACTTGTACTAGACAATTCTATGAAGAGCCTGTAAGTATAAGAGCTTGTAAATTAGATGCTGCTAAAGCTGGTTATGATAAAGTTATTAAAACTTTAAAACCTGCTGCTTCTATAGGTAAAAAAGCTGGTATTATAGGTGCTGGTCCTGCTGGACTTTCTGCTGCTTTCTTCTTAGCTCGTGCTGGAGTTGATGTTACAGTATTTGATAAGAGAGAAAAAGCTGGCGGTGTGGTTGCTAATATTATACCTAATTTCAGAATTACAGCTGAAGAGATTGGAAATGATGTTAGCTTATGTACACAAATGGGTGTTAAATTCGAGCTTGGTAAAGAAGTTAAAGATATAAAAGAATTTGCTAAGAATTATGATTATACAGTTGTTTGTATAGGTGCTCATAAAAATATGCCTTTAAAACTTGAGGCTGGAGAATCTATGAATGCACTTAAATTCTTAGAAGAGTTCAATAAAACTAATGGTAATGTAGCTTTGGGTGAAAATGTAGTGGTAATTGGAGGCGGTAATACTGCTATGGACGTTGCTCGTTCAGCTAAGAAAAATAAGGGTGTAAAAAATGTTAGATTAGTTTATAGAAGAACTAAGAGATATATGCCTGCTTTAGAAGAAGAGCTTAAAGAAGCTTTAGAAGATGGTGTTGAGTTTATGGAATTGCTTGCTCCTGTTAAATTAGAAAACGGCAAACTTCTTTGTAAAAAAATGGAATTATCTGACTATGATGAGAAAGGAAGAAGAAATGTTGTTGAAACTAATGAAACAGTAGAAGTTCCTGCTGATACAGTTATAGCTTCTATAGGTGAGCAAATTGAATCTGACTTCTATAAATCTAATGGTATAGATGTTGATGATAAAGGTAAGCCAAAATGTTCTGCTTCTAATGAATCATCTATCAAAAATGTTTATGTTGCTGGTGATGGTTTATATGGTGCTGCTACTATAGTTGAGGCTATAAGAGATTCTAAAATCGTTGCTGAAGCTATATTAGGAAAAGCTGTTGCTCCTGATTTGCCTTCTGTTTCTACTGCTGATGCTGTTTATGCTAAAAAAGGTAATTTGAAAGAAGTATCTAAAGATGCTGAATTTAATAGATGTTTGACTTGTGATTATATTTGTGAAAGCTGTACAGAAGTTTGTCCTAACAGAGCTAATATATCTCTTAAAGTAGAAGGTGCTAAAATGGATCAGATTATTCACGTTGATTATATGTGTAATGAATGCGGTAACTGTGAAACATTCTGTCCTTATAGTTCTGCTCCTTATAAAGATAAGTTTACATTATTTGCTACTGAAGCTGACATGAAAGATTCTAAAAATGACGGATTCTTATTCTTAGATAAAGACGGTAACTGCAAATTAAGAATCGATGGTAAAGAAGAATCTTATAAAGTAGGCGGAAATAAGAACGGTGTTTACAGCATAGTCGATAGCGTATTTAATAATTATAAATATTTAATATTAAAATAATTTACTTTTATTAATTATTATGTAACATAACAATGGGAATAAAATAACCCATTGTTATGTTTATTTTGTTAGTATATTAATTTGGAGGTATTTTTTATGGGAGAGAGTGCCAAGATTATCATTAATGGTAAAGAGATGAGCTTTGACTCAGATAGAAAGTTAATGGATGTTCTCAGAAATGATTGTAAATGCAAGTCAGTTAAAGATGGATGTTCTGAAGGAGCTTGCGGAACTTGTACTGTTATAATAGATGGAAAACCTACTAAAGCATGTATACAAACCATAGGAAGATTGCAAGGAAAAAGTGTTCAAACTATAGAGGGATTTACTCAAAGAGAAAAAGATGTTTATGCTCATGCTTTTGCAGTTGCAGGTGCAGTTCAATGCGGATACTGTATACCTGGTATGGTTATATGTGCTAAAGGATTGATTGATAAAAATAATAATCCTTCAAGGCTTGAAATAGCTGCTGCTATAAAAAATAATATTTGCAGATGTACTGGTTATAAAAAAATTATTGATGCTATAGAATTAGCAGCTAAGATGCTCAGAGAAAATCTTGATATTAAAGAGTATAAAGGAAAAGTAAAATTAGGTGATAGAAATATTGCTAGAGTAGATGCTAAAGAAAAAGCTTTAGGTACAGGTGAGTATTGTGATGATATAGAAATGGAAGGTATGCTTCATGGTGTTGCTGTTAGAACTAAATATCCTAGAGCTAAAATATTGAAAATTGATGTAAGCGAAGCAAAAGCTTTAAAATGTGTAGTTGATGTAATAACTGCTAAAGATTTGCCTGGTGCTAAACAGATAGGACATATATTCCATGATTGGGATGTATTAATTGGAGAAGGTGAAATTACAAGATTTATTGCTGACGGTTTAGCTTTAATCGTTGCTGAAGATGAAGCTACTGCTAAAAAAGCAAGAGATTTAGTAAAAATAGAATATGAAGAATTACCATTGGTAAGAAATCCTCAGGAAGCTATGAAAGAGGGAGCTCCTTTAGTTCATGAAGGAAGAGAAAGCAATTTACTTACTCATGAAAGCTTAGTTAAAGGTAATGCTGATGAAGTAATAGCTAAATCTAAATATAAAGTTACTAGACATTATGAACTTCCTTGGACAGAGCATGCATTTATGGAGCCTGAAGTTGCTGTTGCTATGCCTTTCAATGGAGATGGTATATTTATTTATTCAAGCGACCAAAGTGTTTATGATACAAAAAGAGAAGTAGCTATGGCTTTGGGTATAGATGCTGATAAAGTTGTAGTAGAAAATAAATATGTAGGCGGCGGATTTGGTGGTAAGGAGGATATGAGTGTTCAGCATTATGCAGCTATAATGGCATACAGAACAAAAAGACCTGTTAAATTCAAGCTTACAAGACAGGAAAGTATAAACTGGCACCCTAAACGTCACCCTATGAGTATAGATATGACTACTGCTTGTGATGAAAATGGTATACTTACAGCTATGAAAGCAGTATTAATAACTGATGCTGGTGCTTATGCTTCTTTATCTGGTCCTGTACTTCAAAGAGCTTGTACTCATGCTGCTGGTCCTTACAATTATCAGGTTATAGATATAGAAGGTAAATCATTATATACTAATAACCCTCCTACTGGACCATTCAGAGGATTCGGTGTACCTCAGTCTTGTTTTGCTACTGAAATGAATATAAACTTACTTGCTGAGATGTGCGGTTTAGATCCTTGGGAAATAAGATATAGAAATGCTATTCGTCCTGGACAAATATTACCTAACTCTCAAATAGCTGATGAGGCTACTGGACTTATAGAAACTTTAGAAGCTGTTAAAGATGCATTCTATAATAATAAAAATGTTGGTATAGCTTGCGGATTCAAAAACTCTGGTGTTGGTATGGGACTTCCTGATACTGGAAGAGTTCGCGTAGTTGTAAAAGATGGAAAAGTTAATGTATATTCTGCTGCTTCTTGTATTGGACAGGGTATTGCTACTGTACTTTATCAAATAGCAGGTGAAACTCTTGATTTGAATGATGATCAGATAATAGTTCATCAGCCTAATACAGCAACTTCTCCTGATTCTGGTACTACTTCTGGTTCAAGACAAACACTTATTACAGGTGAGGCTTGTAAGAGAGCTTGTGAAGATCTTAAGAAAGATTTAGCTGGTAAAACATTAAAAGATTTAGAAGGAAAAGAATATTATGGTGAATGGTTAACTATCACTGATAAAATGGGAGTTGATAAAGAAAATCCTGTTTCTCACGTTGCTTATAGTTATGCTACTCAAGTATGTATTCTTAATGATGATGGAAGTGTTAATAAAGTTATAGCAGCTCATGATATAGGAAGAACAATTAACCCTATATCTTTGGAAGGACAAATAGAGGGCGGTGTTGTAATGTCTTTAGGTTATGCCTTAACAGAAAAATTCCCGCTTGAAAATTGTGTTCCTAAAGTTAAATTTGGTACTTTAGGATTGTTCAGAGCAGATAAAACACCTGATGTTGAAACTATTATCATAGAAAAACCTGGTGTTCCTTATGGTTATGGTGCTACAGGTATAGGTGAGATTTCTAGTATACCTACTGCTCCTGCTGTTGCTGCTGCTTATTATAAATTTAACGGTGAGTTCCAAACAGAACTTCCACTTAAAAATACTCCTTATTCAAAATAATTTATTATGAGTTTATTTGACGATGAACTTGTAATTGTAAGAGGAGCTGGAGATTTAGCTACAGGTATTGTGTATTCATTATATAAGGCTCATTTTAAGATTATAGTATTGGATACACAATATCCCTCTTCTATTAGAAGAAAAGTTGCATTATCCGAAGCTGTTTATGATGGTGAGAGTAAAGTAGAGGATATTGAGGCTGTACTTGTAAAAAGCTATGAAGAAGCTCTTAATATAATTGCAAATCAAAATTACAAAAAGATTCCAATTCTTATAGATCCTAATTGCGATATACTAAAAAATATAAAACCCACATTTTTAATTGATGCTATAATTGCCAAAAAAAATCTTGGTACTAATAAATCTATGGCTAAATATACTATAGCATTAGGTCCAGGTTTCACTGCCGGTAAAGACTGCGATATTGTTATAGAAACTATGCGAGGTCATAATCTTGGTAGAATGTATTTAGAAGGCGATGCTATACCTAATACAGGAATTCCTGGTAATATAGGAGGTAAAGAAGCTGAAAGAGTTATACATGCAAGTTCTGACGGCATTATTGAAAACATAAAAAATATAGGAGACTTTGTCAAAGAAAAAGAAGTTATAGCATACATAAATAATAACAATGAAAAAATAGAAGTGCTTGCTACTTTTGACGGGCTTTTAAGAGGTATTATAAGAGATGGTTTTAAAGTTCATAAGGGGTTAAAAATAGCGGATATTGATCCTAGAAAATCTGAATATGATAATTGCTTTACTATTTCTGACAAGGCTAGAAATTTGGGCGGTTCTGTGCTCGCTGCTATGTTGTATTTATATAATAAAATTTAAATAGGAATATATATGGATAATAAAATTGATTTAATCGAATTAAAAAAACATTCAAATGTTTATTCAGAGGATACTAAGCCATTAGAAGATGAAAAGAGAGATTGGAATACTTGGAGTATAGCATCACTTTGGATAGGGATAATGGTATCAATTCCTGTGTATATGTTAGCGGGAGGATTAATTGCTTCTGGAATGTCTTGGATACAGGCTATTTTTACAATAGTTCTTGGACATACAATAGTAATGATACCAGCTGTTTTATTGGGGCATTTTGGAACTAAATATGCTATAGGTTATCCATTATTATCTAAATTGGTATTCGGACCAAAAGGAAATGTTTTCCCTACTTTAATAAGAGCTTTTTTAGGTTGTTTTTGGTTTGGCGTTCAATCTTGGATAGGCGGTACAGCTATTAATTCTATTGTTATTAATATAATACCTGCTCTTAAAGGCAATTTTACAGCACAATTTATTTCATATTTAGTATTTTTGATAATAAATATATATATAGCAATTAAAGGAGCTAAGGCTTTAAAAATATTTGAACAATTTTCTGCACCAATATTGATAGGATTATCATTATCTGTATTAATTTGGGCATATAAAGTTGCAGGAGGTTTTAAGGAAATATTTAGTTATTCAACTTTACATGGAGGAAATAATTTCGCTCAAATATTTTTTCCAGCACTTACTGCCATGATAGCTTTCGATAGTACAATAGCTATGAATATTTCAGACTATACAAAAAATGCCAAAAAACAAAGTCAGCAGTTTATAGGTCAGTTTTTAGGTGCTCCAATTATGACTGCTTTTATAGTTTTTGTTGGTGTATGCGGAACTATAGGGGCGCAAATAAGATTTGGAGAGATGATATGGAATCCTGCTGATTTAGTTGCTAAATTTGATAATCCAATAATATTAGTTATATTTTCAATATTTATAATAATAGCTACAATGACTACAAATATACCAGCAAATTTAATACCTCCTGGAATAATTTTTTCTAATATATGGCCTAAAATATTTACATATAAAAAAGCTATTCTTACAGTTTTAGGTATTTCTATACTTGTAATGCCTTGGAAAGTATTGGCAAATCCTAATAATTATATATTTGAAGTTAATGGTACATTAGCAACTTTCTTAGGACCTATGACAGGAATATATATGTCTTCTTATTGGAGTCAGTATAAAACAAAAATTTCTTTGTTTGATTTATATAGAACAGATGGAGGACTTTATTATTATAATAAAGGTTGGAATGTAATAGGAATGGTTGTATTATTCTTATCTACAATTATAGTATTACTAGGAAAATTTGTTAATGTTCCAGTGTTTAAATTTTTATATGAAAGTTCTTATGTATTCGGATTATTAATAAGCTTTGTATTATATGCTATATTAATAAAATTTGAAAATAAGGAGGTAAAAGCATGAAAAAAATTCTTATCAAAAATGGTACTATAGTTAATGCTTCAGAAACATATAAAGCTGATGTATTAATAGAAGATGAAAAAATTTCTAAAATAGGTGTGGATTTTAAATGTGATGATGCAGAAATAATTGATGCTTCAGGTAAATACGTAATGCCTGGAGGAATTGATGTTCATACTCATATGGATATAAATGTTGGTATAGGCATTGCTGTTGATGATTTCTATACTGGTACTATTGCTGCTGCTTGCGGCGGTACTACTACTATAGTTGATCATATGGGATTTGGACCTAAAGACTGCGATGTATTTCATCAATTAAAGCATTACCATACTCTTGCTGATAATAAGGCTGTTATTGATTATAGTTTTCATGGCGTTTTACAGCATGTTGATGAAGATGTGCTTAAAGGACTTGAAGTATTAGCAAAAGAGGAAGGTTTGCAAAGTACAAAATTATATTTAACTTATAATTATAAAATAGAAGATGATAATGTTGTAAGGGTACTTAAAAAAATGAAAGAACTTAATGGAGTTTCTGCTTTTCATGCTGAAAACCATTATGTAGTAGAATATTTAAAAAAGAAATTTGTAGAAGAGGGAAAAACTTCTGCTCATTATCACCCTATAAGCAGACCTGCAGAAGCTGAGGCTGAGGCAGTTAATAGAATTATACATTTATCTGTTATAGCTGGAAATGCTCCTGTTTATATAGTTCATACATCAGCAGGAAAAAGCGTTGATGAAATAGTTAATGCAAGAGCTTTGGGACATAAAAATATTTTCTCTGAGACTTGTCCGCAGTATTTGGTATTAACTGATAAAGAGTATGATAGAGAAGACGGACTTAAATTTGTAATGTCTCCTCCTTTAAGAAAACAGGAAGACTGCGATAAATTATGGAAGGCTATTGCAGACGGACATATTCAGGTAATAGCTACAGATCACTGTCCTTTTAATTATGAAACTGATAAATTAAAGGGAAAGGATAATTTTACTAAATGTCCTAATGGAGGAGGAGGAGTAGAGGAGAGATATCCTCTTATGTTCTCTGAAGGCGTTATGAAAGGAAGAATAAGTATAAATAGATTTGTCGAAACTTTATGCTATAATCCTGCTTTAATATACGGACTTTATCCTCAAAAAGGTGCTATTATACCAAATGCTGATGCTGATATTACTATAATAGACCCTAATAAAAAATCTATGATAACTCAATCAAATATGCATGGAGCTTGTGATTATACTGCTTATGAAGGTATTGAACTTTTATGCTCTATTGATACAGTTATATCAAGAGGTAAAATTGTATGTAAGGATAATAAGTTCTTAGGAAATAAAGGCGATGGCAAATTTATAAAGAGAAAAACTTTAGATAATTATGCTGATTTTGATAAGCATTTCAAATTGGGAGATTATATAGATATAGATTGTAATTAATTATTTATATAAAATTTAAATAAAAAAATAACTGGCTATAATTTTTAGTCAGTTATTTTTTATTATTCTTTGATGCTTACACTATTTCTTTCTAAAAAATCATAATTAACATATAGCACTTTTTTTACCTGCACTTTATTAATCAAATCTATTAAAGTATTGGCAGCACATATTCCTGCATTCAATGAATCAAATTTTATAGTAGAAAGAGGAGGGTCTATTATTTCATCAATCTCGTATCCTCCAAAAGATATTACAGATATATCATTAGGTATTTTTAATCCCATTCCCTTTATTACTTTATATACGCTATGAGCCTGTCTGTCTGTTGCACATATTATAGTATCTATATCTTTATTTTTTAATAATTTTTCTGCTGCTATTTTAGATCCTTCATAAGAAAAATCAGAAATTTCTATTTTTACATTTTCTATACCATAATTTTTTAATCCGTCTAATACTCCGTCTCTTCTTCTTACTCCTACAGCAATATCATTTTCATCTACAGTTATAAATCCTATATTTTTATGATTTTTACTG
>CALXXQ010000093.1 GCA_944392715.1 uncultured Brachyspira sp. | reverse complement strand
CATTATATCATCTTTACCATCATTATTTATATCACATAAGAAAAATTCAGGAGAATATATAGGAAATGATAATATTTCATTCAAATACTCTGCATATTCATCTATATTAAATTTACCATTAGTAATGAATTTTGAATCACTAACAATATCTTTTAAATTGGAAGTTTTAATATTTGATATTTTAGCTTTTTCTAATTTAGAATCATCTCCAAGACGGAAATTGAATATTTCTTCTATTTCATAAGAAGCATATTTAGTATTTCCTGCAAATGATGGATTAAAATAATATACTTCTTTAAGTTTATTTTCATTAATAGAATAAACAAATGTATTTTTATTGAACTCCAAAAAATAAAGGTCTGAAAGTTCATCATATTTTTCACCTGAATATGAATTATCTATATTATAAAAATTTTCATAATATATAGGCAATTTCATCTTATCTCTGCTTAAATTATTTTTAACATAAGATCTAATATACATATTCATTATATTAGTATTTACTATATCATTTATAATAGCAAAATAAGAAATATGTGCTGTTCCTTCATAGATTATAGATGATAAATTATAATTATTTTCATTATAAATATCTAAATAACCAGTATTTTTTGATATATATTTCAAAAATCCATTTTGATAAGCATCAGCAATTAATTGTTCAGCCCCCAAATCTAAAGGAGCTTCTACTATATAATTTATAAGCTTCATATTATTAGAATAAATTTCATTTATATTATTGCCCTCATTTACAATACCTATCATCATATTAATATTAGTACCATCTAATTTTTTCCATTCCTTTAAATAATTCTGCATATCATAAAAATTATATAAAGAATCAGTTGCCATATGTGATAAAAATAAAGCCAAATAAATATCAGCATCTTTATTATTTATATTTAAAAGAAGTTCTCTAGCTTTTTTCAAAGCCAAATTCTGCTGAACATAATTATATTGAGAAGCATAATAATGCGATAAATCTTCATTATTTAAATCAGTCGCAGCTACATCATCATTATAAGGATTATGATAAGTATTTGATATATAATCTATGGCATATTTTTTAATATCATTATCGCCAACAAGTTTTTTATCAAGAAAATCTTTATTTCTTATTATTATATTGCTGTAATTGGCATCATTATAATAACTATTTAATGCATTACTGAAATTAGTTTCATCAGATCTAACAGATTTATAAACATATTTCATATCAAAAAAAGAATTGTCAGAATTTGTAATATTATTTGTATTGTTAATATTTTCATCATTATTTAAATTATTCTTATTTGATTCATTTTTAGCACAGCTTGAACAAATTAATACAATAATCAATATAGAAATATAAAGTATTTTTTTTAACATAATCCCCCCTGTAATGCATGCCAAAAAAATATGTTTACTTAGTTATATATTATATATAAAATAACTTTTTTTACAAGTATAATAATTTATACTACTTTTAATACATGTAAAAAATAAATTTATAATTGACTTTTTATTTTATATTTATACAATTTATAAGTTTAATTATAAAATGAAAAATATGAATATTTATATACAATAGATGGAGAGTAAATCAATGATTAATATAATATCAGATATGGACGGAGTTATATACAGAGGCAATAATTTAATAGATGGTGCTGAAGATTTTATAAAAATGCTTTTATATAAAAATATACCTTTTTTATTTTTGACTAATAATGCAGAACAAACTCCTAGAGATTTGAAAAGAAAATTAGAATCATTAGGTGTGAATGGTTTAGAAGAAAAACATTTTTTCACAGCTGCACAGGCAACAGCAATATTTTTACAAAGACAGCTTGCAAATGGTACAGCTTATGTTATAGGAACAGGCGGACTTGTAAGCGAATTATATAATGTAGGATATAGCATAAATGATGTTAATCCAGACTATGTTGTAGTTGGAAAAACTAATGCATTTAATTTTGATATGCTTCAAAAGGCTGTACATCTCATAAATAAAGGTGCTAGATTTATAGGATGTAATCCAGATATAGTTGACCCTGCACCTAATGGTGAATTAATACCTGCAGTAGGACCTATACTTGCTGCTATAGAAACTGCAACAGGTAAAAAACCATATATAGTTGGAAAACCTAATCCTATTATGATGTCTATAGCTAAAAATCAAATTAATGCTCATAGCGAAAATACATTAATGGTTGGAGACAGAATGGATACTGATATATTAGGAGGACTTGGAGCTGGAATGAAAACTTGTCTTGTACTTTCAGGAGTTACCACTAAAGATATGATAGAAGAATTTCCATATAGACCTAATTATGTATTTAATTCAGTAAAAGATATAAATGTTGAAGAGCTATAATTTAAAATTTATATAATTTATATAAAGTAAGACTATAAAGTTATTGGGGTTTATTTATGTCTAATTTATTATTTCTAATAATGATATTTTTATGGCTTGCTTTATATACTTATATCCCATTTCAAGTAACATATTTATCATCAATCAATGTAGATTCATCTATGATAGGATTAATTCTAGGTCTTTCAGGTGCTTCTCAAATGATATTGAGATTCCCATTTGGTATAATTACAGATTATATAGGAAAATGCAAAATTTTT
Organism: uncultured Brachyspira sp.; assembly: GCA_944392715.1. Classification (GTDB taxonomy): domain Bacteria; phylum Spirochaetota; class Brachyspiria; order Brachyspirales; family Brachyspiraceae; genus Brachyspira. Next base: position 7,313 of record CALXXQ010000093.1, on the reverse strand, counting down.
GTTGTACTTGGATGTGCATTTATAACTTTAGGTTCTATAATAAGGCTTATATATCCTAATGCTAATGGATTTTTAATAGGCGGTATATTTGCAGGTATTAGTGCATCTACTTGGATGATGTATATAGTTTTATATGTATCTTTTTTTGATAAATCTCAAGAGCATAGTGCATCAAGCAAATCATTAACAGTAAGTGTATCAGGAATGCTTATAGCATTCATAATAGCTACTATTTCATATGAAAAATTAGGTATGAATTTCCTTCTTATAGTAAGTATTATATCAGGTTCTATAGGATTAATTCTATCTTTATTCTTAAAAGATAATATAGAAAGAAAAAAAACAAATTTAAAAGATTTAATACTAGTAATAAAAAATAAAAGACTATTATTTTTTTCAGCCTTAGCAATAGTACAGCAAGGAATACAAATGTCTGCTGCGGTGGCATTCACATTGGATAGAATAAGAAAATTGGGAGTGGAATCTTACATAATAGGAATAGCATCAATATTAAATATGCTTTCAGCAATAATAAGTGCATATTTATCAAGTAGAAAATTTGTAAATAAACTTGGTGCTAAATTTTATATACCTATTATATTTTTACTATTGGCTTTATATTGTATTATAGTAATTATGACAGATAATATTATAATAATAGTATTATCACAAATTCTATCTGGTTTTGCTGCTGGAATGCTTGCTTCATATTTAACAAGCGAATCTATAAAAGAAATACCAATAGAAAAAAAATCATCTGCTATGGGATTCTTTCAAGCTTCTTATGCTATTGGTATTTTTATATATCCAATAATTACAGGAAAATTAGTTGATATATATTCTATTAATATTGCTTATATAGTGCTTGCTATAAGCTCAATATTATGTACTGTATTATCAATTATATATTACAAAGTAGAAAAAAATAATTGCAAAAAATAAAATTTGTAATAGTATAATATCTCATTAATTTCTTAATTTACGGAACTTTTATGTCAGACAATAACACATCAAATAATAATAATTCAGGATATATAGCAGCAATATCAGCAGTTATTATATGGAGTACTAATTTTGTAGCTGCTAGATACCTTACCAATTTAACTCCTATAGAAATTTCATTTTATAGATGGCTTATTACTCTTTTAGTATTAACCCCATTTTGTATAAAAAAACTCATAGAGAATATAAAATATATAAAAGGAATGTGGATAAAAATTATAATACTAGCAATACTCAGTGTTACACTATTCAATACATTTGTATATATGGCGGCACATACGAGTAATGCTACCAATATGTCCTTACTTGCAACTTTATCCCCTATTGTAATAGCATTAATAAGCAGAGTAGTATGGAAAACTAAATTAACAATATATCAGAAAATAGGTTTATTATCAGTTATAATAGGAGTAGTCATTTTAATTACTAAGGGAAGTATAGAAGTTTTGATGAAGCTTCAGTTTGCTATTGGAGATTTTTATATGATCCTTGGAGTTATAATATTTTCTATATATACTCTAATTCTCAGAATAAAACCTAAAGAAATGCCGCATCATGTTTTCTTTTATCTTATGGTTGTTATAGGATTTATACCATTAATGATATCAATGATATTTATGCATTTATCAGGTAATACAAATACTTTAAGTGTAAAAACTGCTTTGATACTTGTATATATAGGAGCCTTTCCATCTGCATTAGGATTCATATTATGGAATATAGCTATTTCAAAAATAGGAGCTATAAAAGGCGCTATAATATATGATTCTGTTCCTTTATTTTCATCTTTACAGGCAGTTATATTACTTAATGAAAAACTATTGCCGTCTCAAATATTAGGAGGCATACTAATACTTATAGGGATAATATACAGCAGTATAGGCGATAAAATAAAAAAGTAGGAAACTTTTATTAAATTTCCTACTTTTATAAAACTTGTATAATTTATGAAAATTATTTAAGCATTCTTAATTCTGATCTTTTAAGAGGGGTAAATCTTGACTTTTCAGAATCAGGAACTCTAGTCCATTTCATAGATTTTCCAAGTATACCTGCTTTATCTATAGAACCTCTTAAAACAAGCTTTCCTTCTTTATCTATAGACATTTTACTATTATAAGTTTTACCATCATAAGGATTATATATTTTTCCTCCACTCCATTCATCTTTATTAAAAACCAAACCCATAATATATATTAACCCTCTTAATGGAAGCTTTCTCAATTTTGGATCAGGATTTTTTTCATCCAAACTCTCAGGTCCATTATATGGCTCTTTATATGCAAAAGAATAACCATAATATCTTCCGCCATCTTCATAAATCTCTACAACTGGAATCCTTCCCAAAGAATCTTTTTCAGCATACCATAATCCAACTACATCATTAGCTTTAACTTGCTGCGCATTCAATACTAAAGATGTAAAAATAGACAATGATAAAATTAACAAAATTATTTTCTTCATAATTTGCCTTACACTCCTTATCAATATAGGCGATATTTTATCAAATTTACAATTTTTAGTATATACATAAAAGTGTAAAAATGTTGTATTTTTTGTAACAAATAATGTACTATAGATTTTTTATAATACATATAATACATACAATACATTATAATAAAAATTTTTTTTCTTTAATTGTTATTTTTTTTGATTATAATGTATTGTACTAGAATAAAAGTTATTATTTAAATTTCCACTCTAAACCCACATCCAATTGTATAGCAAACTTATATTGTATATGTTTTTCTATAAGCCAAGTACCCAATTTTACATTAACAAAAGGGGAAAGACTGGGTACTTGTTTAATAGCATCTTTATATGAATAAGCAGCAAATAAACCCACTCTATATAAATTCTTACTTGAAAGCATATGTTCTATTGTAGTATTAATAGCAAAAGCCATACCCCATTCTTTCATGCTGTATCCTAATTTTATATCATGATTAAAATATACATCTTCAGCCTTTACAACTATAGCTTCTCTTGCTAAATAAACATAGCTATTTTTATCAACCCCAAAAGCTCTTATATAATTTATATAAGGAGTATATATAAGTGCTATCAAACCTGGTCCAGCAGGTCCTCCCATTGTAAGAGTAGGAGCAAACTGAACATATATAGTATTTCCTCCTACATACTGAGGTTTTTTAGTCATAGGATTAAGTCCTGTAAAAGGAGGAAGAGCATGATTAAATTCTTTTGTATTGCTGTCTACTAAAACAGGTCTTCCAGCTTCTGCAAGTCCTGCCTCATAAGTAAACTTAAACAGCATTCTCAATGCTATTAGAGGCTGAAATTCCACATAAGCAGAAGTTCTAGAAAAGCTGCTTAATTCCTGTTCTATACCTCCAAGAATATAAGAATCAGCAAAGAAGAAATTATTCATCTCTCTAAATAAAGCCTTTTTATAAAATAATTGTCCTTGATATAAAGCCCCAAAATGATTCCATCTTCCTAAAAAGTGATTTGAAAAATACCACCCTTCATCTGATTTATCGCTGAAATCTCTTTGAGGCTTCACATCTTCTTGTGCTAATAACGGTATATTTATAATTGTAATAAGTAATATTGCCAATATCTTTTTCATAATTTTGTCCTATTATATATAATATTTCAATAATTTCTATTCTATACTGTCAGTGAATAGTAATATATAATCTAAACACTGACAAATATAATCTTAATTAAGTCTTCTCAATTCGCTTTTATTTAATGGAGTATATTTAGAAGTTTCATTACTAGGAACTTTTTTCCAAGTAAGAGTTTTACCAAAAAGGCCTGCACCGTCTATAGTAGCTTTTATTTTTAATTCTTGTTTATTATCTGAAAGACTAGCTTTAGCATTATATACCTTACCCTGCTCTGGATTATATATTTTTCCGCCTTTCCATTCTCCTTTTGAAAACTCTAAATCATATAAATATACAAGACCTTTTAAAGGTAAGTTTCTTAATTCTGCTTTAGGATTATTAACATCATTTACAGTATCAGTAGAATTTTGATAGGCAAATGAATAAGCATAGTATTTATTATTTTCTTTATAAACTTGAACTACAGAAACTCTATTTTTAGAATCAGCCTGACTATACCATAAACCTACTATATCATCAGCATTCTGAGCAAAAACCATTAAACTTGATATCATCATAAGAATTAGTATTGTTATAATTTTATTTTTCATTTGTATTTCTCCTTTCTATTTTTTATGTTTTTATGTTTTATCATATGCTTCCACAGTCTTATAATAATCAATATAAAATAAGACTGTGAAGAATTATTTATTACTTAAATAAGTTCATTAAAGCAGGAATCCAATGATGAGCAGTACCTACAGCAGTTCCAAAAGCTGAACAAAGAAGTATTCTCAACACTATATAAGGCTTTATAGGGAACAATATATTTCTTGCTGCCAAATATCCGCTCATTATAGCACCTGTAAATCCTCCGCCAGGGAATCCCCAAGCACTAGCAAAATGAAGATTCTTAACTGTAGGAGATACTCTTACAGAACGGCTCTTTTTCAAATAAGCATCTTGAACGAATCCATAAGCTGTACCTTCAGGAGTTTTTATATATCTTTTTACTGTTTTTGGTGTTGCTACTTCATAATATTCAATATTCTCTCTAAATCCAGGATAATGCTGTTCTGCTCTGTCTATCAATTTCTCTGCTAATTCTTTCTTTTTAGCTTTATAATCTTCATCGCTCAAATCTTTCCACTCATCTAAATATGAAGGTCCTGTCAATACAGCAAATGAACGCTCATCTCCTTCCTCTACAAGTCCGCTGTCTATTGTAGAATAATCAACAAATACGAAGTTTCTATCTTCTACAGGTATATTTCTTTGTCCTTTAGCATCTTCTTTGAATGGTTTATTCAATGTCTTCTCTGTACTTATAAAAGTAGAGTATGCATTATTAGGATAAAGTTCTGAGAATTTTTTCTTAAATATTATGTAAACTGTGTATAATGATACAGAGTTTTTAAGTTTATTTATTCTCTTATCCTCATACTCTTTTGGAAGAAGCTCATCATATACAACCTTAGGAGCAGCATTAGCTATTACATAATCAGCATTTACTGTAACTTCTTCTTTAGTTCTTTTATCAAAATAAGTAACGCCCTCAGCAATATTTCCTTTTACATTTATTTTCTTAACATCAGAAGAAACTCTAATTTCTCCTCCATTTTCTCTTATTATATCAGCTAGAGCATCAGATAATTTCTGACTTCCTCCTTTAATAAAACAAGCTTGGTTGTAATATCCACCCTGAGCACAAGCATGGTAATACCAAGTAAATTCATAAGGATTATCATGGTAATAAGTTATATTAATATTTAATATTCTTTTTAACTTATCGCTTTTTATAATTGAATCCAAAACATTTCCAAGTTTCTTTTGAGTAAATAAATGGTATAAATTCATTGGGAATGTTGTTATAGGATAAAATAGAAAATCAAAAAACTTTAAGTCATATGGAAGCCTTCTTATCATATACATGATTCTTGAAAGTCCTCCAAAATATTTTCTTATACCGCTTTTCTCCTCTGGGAATTCTTTTTCTAAAGTATTTATAACATTCTCATATCCTTCAGGTATAACTAAATCTGTAGATTCTGTTTTTATTCTCCAAGTTTGAGGCAATTTAACAAAATCAACTCTATCATAAATACCTAATTGTTTTAATATAGGATATTTTCCGTCTCTACTCTTTTTAGCCATATCCATTTCATGAAGACCTACTTCAAATTTAACATTTTTTCTTTTATATACTGTAGCACATCCTCCAACTATATTATGGCTCTCTAATACTAATACTTTTTTTCCCTTTTTTGCTAAATAAGCTCCAGAAGTTAATCCTCCTAATCCTGAACCTATTATTACTATATCATATTTATTATTACTCATATTTATTATCTCCTTTAAGTAAATTATATATAAGCGTTTTTCTTTGTTTTTACTTATATATATAATATAACAAATACGGTAATAAATACAAGCATTTTTTATAAAAAATGCGTATATATAATTCTTTTTTTTAAAAAAATTTACATTTTTTAAATATTTGTATAAAATGTAAGATAACATAATGATTTTTATCTAAAAATATTACATTGAATAGGATATTTATAGAAGAAAATTACAAATTATGGATTATTTTTTACTTCTTTATTTTTATTTTTTATATCCAAAACTATTTCTTCAACAGAAGTTTTATTAAGAAAATCAATTTTTTTCCCATAATTTTCCAATAATGCTTTTTCATCTTCAGTTTTTACTGTTTTAACTGATATTATTCTTTTAAGCATATACATCATTAAAGCATGATGCAGCTTCAATTTATCAAAATCTATGCTTCCTCTTAAAAAATAAAATTTCATATTTTCTTTTTCATCTGATTTGAAGTTTTGATTAATAGCATTATCATAAAATTCTTTATCTTCAGGATTAGTAAGTCCTACAATAACACAATATAAATTCTTTCTGCCCTTTAATTTATTATAGAATCTTTTTATACCTTTAACTGATGAAAGCTTTCCAGCATATAAAGCACCAACAAAAACAATAAAATCATAAGTATCTAAATTTTTAAAAGTTACATTATCAATACCATAAAGATCCCCATGAAGTTTATCAGCTATCCATTTAGCATAAGTTCTTGAAGTTCCATATTTACTTTTATAAAGCACAGCAATTTTATTTGACATAAAAATAATCCTATAAAAAATTAATATATAACATTATAGTAAAAATAAAAGACTTTGTCAAAAAACTATTTGCAATAAATTAAATATTAACAGCATAAGATAATACACCATTAACTATTTCTTCTTTTACCTTTCCATTTTCAACTAATTTTTTTAATAATTCACTTACCCTACTTTCATCTTCATTAAAACTAATTGCTATCATATGAACAGTATCAGGCTGTCTTATTAAAAAATTTACTATATCTTCTTCAGTTATTTTTTTTGTATTACCTTTAGCATTCTCAGACACACTAGGAACATCTATTTCTATATCACAATTAGATTCAAAATATTTTTTTATATTTTCCATCTCTTTATTAGTTAATGCCTTAGCTTTATCATTTGGAGTTCTTCTAGTAGCTGTAACCAATTGCACTCTATCAGGCTTTATTTGCCTAACTATTTTTATTATATCATCAAGCTCTTCTTTACTATCATTAATATCTTTAAGTAAAAACACCTCAAGCCAATACTCACCTTTAAAAACTCTTCTAAACTCTATAAGTCCATTAACCATTTTATCAAAATCAATTTCTTTATTAGGCTGATCTATAAT
>CALXXQ010000092.1 GCA_944392715.1 uncultured Brachyspira sp. | reverse complement strand
ATCTACATCATTTCTAACTTTTTATAAAAGGAATATTCCATAAGCTCAAAAAAATCTTTTATTTTGTAAAAGTTAGAATCTGCAATTATTTTTTCTATATACTCATATACATAATTATAAACATATTCATACAATTTTTTCTTAGTTTTAAAATGATATAAAAGTAAAGATTTAGATATATTGGCATTCTCAGCAATATTTTCCAAAATGGCATGCTTATATTCATGCTTTGCAAACTCTTCTATAGCAGCATTTATTATGGCTTCTCTTTTATCTTCAGGTATATTAATATTTTCACTCATAATTGCCTTTTACAATAATCATCATATATACTGACTGACTTAGTCAGTATATAAAAATTATAATATAAAAACAAATTATGTCAATAATGCCCCATATTATACATTATCAGGAGTTAGTTAAAATAATAGATGTTAGGGTTTAGGTAAGAATTATTTTAACTTAAATATGTATATATATGAGGCGTAAAAAATTTATGATAAAAAAACTGGAAATATACAATATGATAATATTTCTGATTGAAAAAAATTAAAATATTGTCGATTGTCGATTGTCGATTGTCGATTGTCGATTGTCGATTGTCGATTGTCGATTGTCGATTGTCGATTGTCGATTGTCGATTGTCGATTGTTAAATAATAATATATCCATAATTATAGTATAACATAGGACTTATATTTTGTCAATACAAAACCATATAAATAATTATATATCATCATTGATTATAGTCATATGAACATGATCTTCCCATTTACCATTAATCTTTAAATATTTTTTGGCAAGACCCTCATATTCAAAACCAAGCCTTTTTGCTAATTCTAAAGATGGTTTATTATGCGGCATTATATTAGCTTCTATTCTATGCAATTTAAGTTCTTTAAATACTATTATTATGGCTGCTTTAAGTGCTTCTGTCATATAACCTTTATTCTGTTCATACTCATCTAATTTATAACCCACAGTACATGATAAAAAAACACCCATAGTAATATTAGTAAAATTAATCATTCCTATAATTCTTTTTTTATCTTCTATTTTGTAAATCCAAAATTTAAGCATTCTTTTATGCTTAATTTCTTCAAGCTCTTTTTTTATTATATCTTTATGAGTAGATACTTTATAAAAAACTTCGGGTCTTAAAGGATCAAACTCTTTAAAAAAATTTCTGTTTCTGCTATAAAAATCAACTATCTCACAAGCCATATTGATATTGGGCTGTACCAAAAAAAGTCTGCTAGTTTTATAAGTTTTTTTGATCATACAATATCAACCTACTTCATTATAATTTTAGAATTAACTATATCAAAACCTTCAAGTTTGAGTAAATATTCTTTTTTATAAAGTCCTCCAGCATATCCTGTAAGTTTTTTATTTACTCCCACAACTCTATGACAAGGTATTATAATGGCTATTTTATTTTTTCCTTCAGCTGTTCCAACTGCTCTTGATATACTTCCTTTTTTATTAGAAACTATTTTAGCTATATCAGAATAAGTAACTATTTTTCCAAAAGGTATTTTAGAAGTTTCAATCCAAACATTATATTGAAAATCGCTTCCATATACGGCCAAAGGAATAGAAAATTTTTTAAGAGTATTTTTAAAATATTCATCTAATTCTTTTTTTAATTTTTTTATTATGCTAGGTTCTTCATATTCTATAATATCTGTATTTTTTAATTCAAATTCTAATGATGTAATATATTGAAAGCTTTCATCTGTTTTGAGAATTAAATCTCCAATGGGACTTTTATAAATATAGGCTTTATTAAAATTAGATTTTTTTTCAAGCCTAATAATTTTCACAATCTAACCTTTTTAAGATTAATAAGAGGACATGAAGTATATAAACCCTCAATGGATTCTGGATTAACAGCTACAGAAGCATATTCAAGAACATTCACGCTAACCAAATATTCAGCATCAATAGAAGCTACATACTCAGCAGTATCTCTTGCTGTATAGAATACGCAGTAATCAAGAGAAACCCCTACAAAATCAAGTATCAAAGTTTCTTTATTTTCTCTGGCAGCATCAATAAACTCTTTATGCATATAAGAAAATCCAGAATTCCCCTCATCATCAGGATCAACTCCCTTTTGAACATATATATAATCTCTTTTTTTTCTAAGTCCATCAACTATAGCAGAACCATAAGTTCTAGCAACACAATGACGAGGCCATAAAGTAAGAACCTCTTCATCGCCTGTATCCTTATCTATAACTTTTATCTTTGAAAAAGGCTCTCTCTCATGAGTTGTAGCAAAAGATATATGATTAGAAGGATGCCAATCCTGAGTTGCAATTATAGCATCATACTCTCCGTTTTTTATAAGATCATTTATAATAGGCACAAGCTTAGAAGCACCTTTAACAGCCATAGGGCCGCCTTCCATATAATCATTTTGCATATCTACTATTGTTAGTATCTTTATCTTACTCATAACCCAAGTCCGTATTTAGGAAATTTTCTTAAGCCCTATACTCTCTTGTACAGGAATAAGAGCTTCTATAGTTTCTTTTATAAGTTCATCTATATTGATTCCCAACATTTCAGCACCATTATTTATAACTGTTCTATCCACTTTAGCAGCGAATGCCTTATCTTTTAATTTCTTCTTAACTGATTTCACTTCCATATCATCTAAACTTTTTGAAGGCCTAACTAAAGCACATGCAGTAATAAAACCTGCAAGCTCATCAACAGCATATAATGTTTTTTCCATATTACTTAAAGGTTCAATATCAGTACAAATACCATAACCATGGCTTTGAATAGCTCTTATAAAGCTTTCTGGTAATCCCTCTTTTTCTAATATTTCTTTTACCTTAATACAATGTTCATTAGGATATTTTTCATAATCCATATCATGCAGAAATCCTACCATACCCCACTCATCTTCATCTTCACCATTTTTCTTGGCAAAATATCTCATAACAGCTTCCACTGATAATGCATGCTTAAATAATGAATTCTCTTCATTATATTTTTTAAATAGTTCAATAGCTTTATCTCTATCTATGCTAGCCATTTAAAAACCTCCAAATATCAGCATAAGTATATATTATATTTTCCTATTTTTCAATATTTTTATTCTTATATTTATATAATATTTTACATAAATAAAACAAATATAACAAAAAAATTATAATAAAAATTAATATAAAAACGATTATTATAATGTATTAGTATACATAATATTATAACTTAAAAGCAAATGGAAATAATGATATGAAAAAAATTATAATAATAACATTATTTATAAATATAATTAGCTTATATGCTATAACAGAAAATGAAAATAAAATGATTAATGCTGTAAAAACAGGTGATATCAGAACTATACAAACTCTATTATCACAGAATGTAGACCCTAATACAAAAGATGAAAGAGGATATTCTCTAATACATATAGCTGCTGAAAATAATCAAACAGCATCTATTAATGCACTTAAAAATTCTCCGTATACAGATTTAAATATTCTTTTAGAAAACGATACAAAAATAATGAATAATAATAAATATATAGACGGCTCATATTATTCTGCTATGGATATTGCAGCAATAAATAAAAATTTTGAAAGCGTAAAATTATTAATAGACTCTGGAGCTAATATTAATTTTCAAATGAAAGAAAAGCCTAGAAGTGAATTTTTAGCTTCAGAATATGCTAATCCACAAATATTACAGCTTTATCTTAATAAAAATATATATCTTCTTATGAACAGCGAAGATGTTGTATCATTGATTAAATCAGCAAGTATTGGAAATAATGCAGAAAATATAAATTACTTAGTAAAAAACTTAGGCATAGATGTTGATACTAAAGATACAAATACAATGCTTCATTATGCTGTAGGACATGGTTCAGTAGAAGCTGCAAGCGAACTTATAAAATTAGGTGCTGATATTGATAATACAAATGCTAATTTCAAAACATCTTTGCATTATGTTATAGAAAATAATTCAAATAAATTACTTGAAAGTATTAATCTGCTTTTATCAAAAAATGCAAATCCTAATATAAAGGATAAAGACGGAAATACTCCATTGCATTTAGCTGTAATGAATGCTCATAAATCAAGAAATGATTATATAGAAGTGATAAATACATTGATAAAATATAATGCTGATGTAAATATACAAAATAATAAAAATCAATTAGCATTGAATATAGCAGTTTCAAATAATGATACTGAAATATCAAATATTTTAATAAATGCAAAATCACAATTAAATAATATGGATAATGGATATGCTCCTATACATATAGCTGTAAAAAATAATAATATGTCTATAGCTGATAATTTATTATTAAATGGTGCTGATGTTGATATAAAAGATAAAAGAGGATATAGTCCATTAGCTATAGCTGTAGAAAATAATAATTTGGAGATGTGCAGAAAACTCATAAGAAATAATGCTGCGGTAGACAGCAAATCAATAGAATTAGCCAAAAAAAATAATAATAAAGATATAAGAAAATTACTCGGACTTGAAGCTATAAATTAATTATTATAAAAATTTAAAAATCAATAATTAATTATCTTACAGCACCATGCTTAATTAGAATCTCAGCCATTTTATAATTTTTATTTTCTTCTGCCATTGTTAAAGCTGTTTTATTATAATTATTTCTTCTATTTACATCCGCCCCATTTTTTATAAATATTTCAACTAAATTTCTATAATCTAATATAGCAGCATACATTAAAGCACTGTAACCATGAATATCTTGAATATTAATATCAGCACCCAAACTAATAAAAGTATTAACTATATCAGCATTAGCTTTATTCAAAACATTATACATTAAAGCTGTTTTGCCGTCTAAATTCTGAGCATTAATATCAGCCCCTGAATCAACCAATAATTTTATAATATCTATATCCCTGCTTGAAGCATACATCAAAGCCGTAGATTTATAATTATCCGCCAAATTAACATCAGCCTTATACCATATAAGCATTTGTATCATATCAAAATCGCAAATACTGCCTGCATATATTAAAGCAGTTTTTCCGCTGTCGTTTTGCATATTAGGATCAGCATTATTTTTTAATAATAATTCCAAAGCATAAATATTTTTATTGAATACTGCATGCATTAGAGGAGTAACTCCATATTTATCTTTAACATTGATATTAACATCTTCTCTGCTAAGTATATTTCTAATTGACATAATATCTGATTTTTCAGCTGCCATAAGTAAATCATTTTCCTTCTGAGTAAATGAATATATAATATTACAGCAGATGCTGATAAATATGACAATAAATACATACTTCATAATTTACAATTCTATTATTAAATAAAAATATATCAAGAACTAAATAATAAAAAAGCCTGACTATGAATAATCATAATCAGACTTAAAACTAAATAAAATATTTAATTATTATTATTATCTCTTAGCTTGTTCATACTGTTTAGGGAATGGTACATCAATACCTAAAGTTCTAGCAGCCTGTAATGCCCAATATGGATTTCTTAATAATTCTCTTCCAATATATACAGCATCAGCAGCAGAGTTTCTTACTATCATATTAGCCATTTTAGGATCAGTTAAAAGTCCTCCGCCAATGCAAGGCACTTTCATATATTGTTTTAATTCTCTGCAGAAAGGAATTTGATATCCTTCATAAGGAATAATTTTTCCATCAGCAGTAACAGCACCTGTACTAACATTGATAGAATCAAATAAACCTTCAGCTTCTAATGGTTTCAACATATCAGCAAAATCTTTTACCGTATTTCCGCCTTCTCTCCAGTCATAAGAAGAAATTCTTATTTGTATAGGATAATCTTTTCCTACTGCCTCTTTACCTTTTCTTAAAATCTCTTCTAAAATTTTAACTCTGTTTTTACCATATTCATCAGTTCTCTTATTTGATAATGGTGATAAGAAAGTAGATACTAAATAACCATGAGCAGCATGTACTTCTACCATATCAAAACCTGCTTTTTTAGCTCTTACAAAAGCTTTTACAAATGCATCAACAACTTCATTGATATCATCTTTAGTCATTTCAACAGGTGTTCTATATTTATCATTGAATGCTTCAGCTGTAGGAGCATAAATTTTATCAACCTTCACAGATTCACATTTTCTTCCAGCATGATTAATCTGTATTCCAGCAGAAGCACCATTGCTTTTAATAGCATTTACTAATTTAGATAAACCATCAATATATTTATCGTCCCATATACCTAAATCTCCATCTGTAATAGAGCTAACATAAGGAAGTACTCCTGTAGCTTCAACTATAACTAATCCTGTTCCTCCTATAGCTCTTGTAGCATAATGCTGAATATACCAATCATTAACATACCCATCTTCGGCAGAGTACATGCACATTGGAGGCATTACAACACGATTTTTTATTTCAAGATTACCTATTTTCAAAGGTGTGAAAAGATTACTTTTTTCTGGCTTCATAAAATAACTCCTAATTCTTTATATATAATACTATATAGTATATACATATAAAAATATATTTCAATTTCACAATATAATTAATTCATAGTTATATTATTTTTAATTAAATGTGATTAAATATAATAAGCTGTTTAAGATACATTTTATACATTTATTTCTTTAATAAATCAGAAGGTATTAATCCTGCATTATTTTGTATATCAGTTTTTGCCCCTCTTTTTATAAGAAGTTCTATTGTACTTGAATATCCTTTTTCATTGGCATAATGTAAAGGAGTATTGCCTTCATTATCTTTTGCATTAATACTCAAAAAAGTATTTGATAAATAATATGATATAGCATCATCATTTCCATGTATAGCAGCAAAATGCATAGCTGTTCTTCCATTTAAAGATCTTTCTGAAACTAAACTAGAATCTATTTTCAATAATAGATTTATCATATTAGGGTCAGAAAATGCAGATGCATAAAATAAACTGCAATGTCCATTATAATCTTTTTTCTTTAAGTCAGCACCATTTTCTATAAGTAAATTTACAGCATTTGTATTTCCTTTATATACAGCATACTGTAATGGTGTTGTTCCATTGAATAATACCTCTCCGCTGAAATTCTTACCCTTAACAGAATATGTATTAGTATAATTATTAAGAGTCATTTCTATATCTATAGCATTTTTATAGCTTAAAAGAGCCTTAATAGCCTCTAATCTATCATAATTAATAGCATAAAGCAAAGGAGTAAAACCTTCAGCATTTTTGCTGTTTATATCTATACCCTTTGAAATAGCTTTTAACATAGCATCAATATTATTATTATATATGGCATCAAAAAGAGGTTTACTTTCTTTATATATATCTGAATAATCTTCTGTATTAGCTTCAGGCTCTACATAATCATTATCCTCAACACTCTTATCATCGCTGTATTCATATATTAAATCATCAGCGAAATTATTAGCTTGAATTACTTTTACATCAAATATATTATCATTATAATTCATTCCATTCGTATATTCTATATTATCTTCGTATAATGGATTTGTCATATTTGTATTAGATCTATTATATGAATTATTATTATTATTGGTATAAAAATTATTATCTAAATTAGTATTATTACTGATAATGCTTTCTATACTTTCAATACCATCATTATAAAGTAAATCGGATGCAGTTTTTCCATCATAATTTTTTATAGTATAATCGGCACCCTTTAATAATAAAAATCTATATGTATTAGTATTATGATTTTTTACTGCCAAATGCAAAGGTGTATTACCGTCAATATTTTGTGAGTTTATATTAATAGGAGTTCTATTCATAAGGGCAGTCAAAGTATTAGTATTTCCTAAAGCTGCAGCATTATGTAAAGGAGTATCACCATATATATCAACAACTCTGTAAGAATTGCTGCTGTAATTTAGAAGTGTATCAATAACTTCTGCACTTCCATAACTTGCTGCATACATTAAAGCATTATTTCCTAAACTGTCTTTTCTATTTATATCTGCTCCAAATCTTAAAAGAGTATTTATTATATTAGTATTACCTTTAAATATAGCATACTGTAAAGGGCTTGCATTATACAAATATACATACCCTGTAAACTCTGCCCTGATTTCATTAAAATATAAATCATCTCTTGGTATAAAACTAGTTTCTATATTAATAATATTTGTATTATCAATTCTATATTTTAAAAGTTCATTAACCATATCATCTTTACCAAGATGTATAGCATAAGTAAGAGGAGTTTCATAAGCTATAATTACAGAGTTCATATTAAAATTAGAATACATCATTATATTTCTTAAAGCATTAGTATCTGATTCCTGAATAGTTCTAATAATAGACATATTTTCTTCATAAGTATTTGTAAATGAATTATTATTTTCTTCATTGTTATCAGTACCTAAATCAACAGCAGAGCTTCCTCCAGATAAAATATATTCAGGCTTTACTCCATAATTATCTCCTATATCTTTATTGGCACCAAGTTTAATAAGAAGATTATATGCCTCTCTTTTTCCATGGTAAGCAGCATAATACAAAGCAGTACATCCGTTTATATCTCTGTCATTAATATTCATATCAACATTTTTAATTAAAAAATTAATAGTCTCTAAATTATTGAGAGATGCAGCATAATGAAGCCCGTTAATATTACTATTAAGAGTTTTATCGTTTACTAAAGTTCTGTCTTTTACAAGAAGCATTCTTATGATATTGCCGTTTCCAAAGGCACATGCATATAAAAATACAGAACTTCCTTGATTATCTCTAGCTTTAACATAAGCTCCTTTATCTATTAGCTGTTTAACTATTCTTACATTTCCTTTAAATATAGCAAACATTAAAGGGGTGGCCCCTCCTATATTAAAGCTATCGCCTTCAAGTTTATTTATATACGGATAATCAGCAAAATCATCATGAAGCTTATATTCTATATTAACATCATTATATTCAAGCAATACTCTTATAGCTCTCTCATTATTACATTCAATAGCATATAAAAGCGGAGTTAATCCTTTTTCATTTGTAGCATTCAAATCCATTTTATATCTTAAAAGATTTTTTAATTGAGACTCATATTTATTATCTTTTATAGCATCAAAAAATTCCTGTTCTTTTGAAGTAAGTGCGAATATATTAAAACTAATAGATAAAAGTAATATAATAAATAAAAATCCGTTTCTAATCATAGTGTAAATTTCCTAAATATATTTATTTTAATTGAGTAAACATAATATCAAAAATTATATAATAATAATTAATTAATGCAATATAACAAAATTGATGATTTACTGTAAAACATCAGTAGGCTTTAATCCCTCATTATTGGCTATATTCTTATCTGCTCCAAGTCTGATTAATAATCTATACGCCTCTCTCTTATTATTGGCAGCAGCATAATAAAGAGCAGTCCATCCATCATCATCTTTGGCATTAATATCTACTTTTAATCTGCTTACTAAATATCTAATATTATTTATATTATTATAAACTACTGCCATATGAAGCGGAGTAACATTATTTTTTGTTTTTGAATTAACAAGCTTTTTATTTTTAGCTGAAATATTTCTAAGCATGGAAGTATCCCCAAAAGCAGCAGCATATAAAAATGTAGACCAGCCTTCCTCATCTGTAGCATTGACATTAGCACCTTTTTTCATAAGCATATTTACTATCTTAGGATTTCCATTACTTTTAAATATTGCATAAATAAGAGGTGTTGCTTTTCCTATATAAACTGCATCATTAGAATTATCACCTAAATGTGTAAAATATCCTTCAGGAAGAGTTGCCTCCAAATCTATATTATTATTTGCAAGAAGAACATTAATAGCATCTATACTATTATTTTTTATAGCCAAATGTAATGCGCTCAAACCATATCCGTCCTTAGCATTAATATTAGCACCTCTATTTATAAGCGATCTAATACTTCTATGATCATCTTTCTCTATAGCTTTAAATAATTCAATGTCTATATCCCTAAGTTCATTGACATCATCTTCTATTTTTCTAGTAAGCACAGTCTCAGGAAGAACATTATGATTGTCAGCTATACTGGCATCTGCTCCTAACATTATAAGCAAATTATAAGCTTCCATGCTTTTAGAATGTGCAGAATGATAAAGAGCAGTCCATCCGTCAATATCTCTACCATTGATATCTATATTAGAATTTGTGCATAAATACATTATAATTTCAAGATTATTATGATCGCATGCTATATGTAAAGGTGTTACATTAAACTCTGTTTTGGTATCAAGCAATGTAATATCTTTTTCTGCAAGTAACGCTATTGTATACAAATCAGAAAAAGCAGCAGCATACATTATACTATTCCAAGTTTTAAAATCTCTTGCCTTTAAATTAGCTCCATTTTCTATTAAAATTTCAGTTATCTCTCTTGTATTTTTATATATAGAATAAAGTAAAGGAGTAGCACCTCCCAAATTATCTTCATAATCATCTGGTAATTTAGAATTAATATTTATATCATCATTACTAATTATAGATTTTATATACTCAGCATCATTATTATCTATTGCCTCATATAAATTATTGTATTTTTTTTCTACTGCATAAGTATCATTATTCTCAAAATAATCATACTGAGAATATAAAAGCAAATAAAAAGAAAACATTAAAATAACAATTTTTTTCATAAAATAACTCTCAATTATTAAATAAATTAATTATGGTGTAACAGCAGCACTATCCTGTAAATCAGTAATTGTACTATTAAGATCATATTCTCTTTTAGGCAATCCAACACTAGGAAAGTCAGTTAAAGTAAATTCAATCCAAAATTCTTTATTCCAATAAATACCTTTAACAGAACCAGATGTAATATCAGACGGTAATGTTGAAGGTCTCACTGCAAAAGTAGCCTGAATCTGCCATCCGTCTAATTCATGCCAAATACTAGCCTCTATTGATTTTAATTTAAATAAACTTTCAGTTCTTTTTTTAGCATCAGAAAAATTAAATGAATTAATAATATCCCAAAAAGGATTAACCCAAGTTTGATTCTCTTTTTCTGCATATGATTTAATATATCTGTATGCATTTTCATTGGCACTAGTAGTTGCTATTCTAAATTTCCATTGATTTATAACTTGAAGCTCTATACCAAATGTAAATGAGGCTGTATTATATCTATAATTAATGAAATCATGAGTAAAAGCAAATCCAAAATATAAATTAAAATCATTAATTATACCATCAAAAAAAGGCTTCTTATTATTTTTTAATAAAATCCAATCAGTAATTTTACCTAGAGGTATAGGAAAATGGAAATATGAATTTATACGATTAACAGTTAAATTTGTACCCAATAAATTTCTTGATATATCATAAGAAACATAAGACTGATTATATAAAAGTCTTGCTGAAGCACCTACTTCTGTTGTAAGCATTTTATTTGTTGAAAACTCTACTTGATAAGTTTTAGTTTCAGAATTATAACTAGGTATAAAATCATAACCTGTTGTTATGAATGTTTCCATATTAAGATTTAAATCCTGCAAATAAAATAAACTGTATCCTGTACCGCCCATAGAAAATCTAGTTGTAAAGTTATGATTATTAAATTCTCCAAACTGATTGCCTGTATTGTCAAGATTAATATATTTCTCTTTAAATCTATATCCCAAAGTATAAGTAGTATCCCATCTTACAGTAGGTTCAAAATATTTTGTAAAATTATAAGGAAGTATGCTATAAGGCAAAAACATAGAAAAATTCATTCCTGTTCCTATACCAAAATAAGTATTATCCTTATCATAAATTAAATCTTCTGCGGTAGGATCTATACTATTTTGATATGAATATTCTAAATTAAAATTCGGAGAAAATCTTATAAACTCATTAGTAAATGTTCTAGATATATCTCCGTATAAATTTACATTATTTCTTTCAGCAAGCTTATCATTTAATTGATCATCTAATAAAGGATTATTATAAAAAGCAATACCTTCAGATGTTTTATAATTAATAGTATGATTATAGCTTCCCCTTAAATTATAATTAATATTAAGTCCTGGAAAATAGTATGAAGTTTCATCTCCAAGTACTGAACTATAGCTAGCTTCTGCAGAAGGTAAAACTAGCTTATATGGCTTAGGCATATAATAGTCAAAATTAGTATTATTATCTACAGATATATTTCTAACAGCCTCTAAATCCCATTCAGCACCAACTCTTAAATTAAGTCCGTAGATATTATTATTAAGGTAAAAAGAATTTTCTATATAAGATTCAGGATAAGAATCTCCAATATCTTGCAAATTTCCTGTAATAGATGTAAAAAAAGTTAATATATCAAACTGACCTCTTTGATTATAAAAATCAGATCTGAAATATAAATCACTATTTAAATTTAATTTTCCAGTTACATAACTATTTATATTCTGACTATTATAAAGCTGAATAGTATGATTATATTGGAACTTATATCTAGGTACAAATTTACCTGATTCACCAGATGCAAAATAATTCACATATCTAGTACCATAACCTATACTAGAAGTAATATATGAATCAAGCAGATAATACTGTCTTCCCAAAGCAAACATAGCATCTAAAGCTAAATCCTGATACTGACTTGTATATCTAATCTCATCACCAAGAAGAAAACCAAGCTTCTGATAAGCATCAAATCTTATTTTATGTTGAACACCGTATAAATTAAATATCTTATGATTTTGTATATATACACCTTCTCTTAAAGATTCACCAAAAGAAGATATAATACCAGTACCAACATTATTTTGAACAAACAGAGGGAAATAAAAAACAGGCTGTCTTCCAACTCTATAAATACTATTGAATATCATCATATTCCTATTATTCCAAAGATAAACTCTGCTTGTCAAAAAATCATGAGCTATAGGAGTAAGGCGAGAAAAACTAACACTGCTGTTTTCAGCAAAGAAATCCTGATCATTAAATTTTATTATACGGCCATGAACAGTAAAAGACATAAATTTAGTTCCTCCGCCGAATAATATACCTTTCTTACTTTCCCTATTAAGCATAAACCATTCGCCATTAAGAATACTTTCTCCAGCTTTTACCGTTAAATTACCTGATGCAAAAACTTCTCCTGTTTTTAAACTATATACAACTCTGTCAGCAATCAAGGTATTATTATATAAACGCATGGTAACATTACCATACAGCGATATAAGCTCTTCTTCTGCTTCTGTTATTTCATAACGCTCTACAAAATCAGCCCCTATAAGTTCTACCTGAGCACCTCCTCTATTTATAGTTCTTCTAGCTACCTCCCTTATCTCGTCATTGCCTACTATAACTTCCTGTTTTATATTAACCTGTCTTTCTATAATCCTAGCTCTTAATGTACTTTCAGTATCATATGGATATATTTCTATATTATTAACTCTTGCATATTCACGAAGCACATAAAAAGGAGTAAAATTAACCAAATTGATAAAAGATACAGGATTTTTTCTAGCATCAAATCTATTTATCTGCATTATTGCACTTTCACCTATATTATTAGTTGAAACAGTATTATTTGTTGCAATATTATTATCTGCATTAGTATTTTGTGCATATAAATACACATTAAATATTAATGTAAATAACAGCAAGATAAAAATTCGCATTATATCCTCTAAAACTCAATCATTACTTATTTTTAAGAAAATTTAATTTTAAAGAAATTGCGTTTTCCTACTTTTAAAATACCCTCTTTTGAAATCACAGCATTTATATCATTTATTTTTTCATTATCCAAAGTTACGCTTCCTTGAGATACAAGTCTTTTTAAATTTGATTTGCTTTCTGAAGACATACAAATAGATAATATATTAAGAATATTATCATCTTTGTTAACAGAAACTTCTTGTATTTCATCTGGAAGTCCTTTAGAACTAAATATTCTCTTGAACTCTTCTTCAGCATTTGATGCTTCTGCCTCACCATGATATATCTTAACTATTTCTTTGGCTAATATTCCCTTTATATTTCTAGGATTTTCTCCGTTTTCCATAGCCTTATTATAATTTCTTATATCATCTATAGGTATATCAGTAAGAAGCTCCATATATTTTGCTATTAAACTATCTGGTATGCTCATAGCTTTACCATACATATCTTTAGGACTATCATATATTCCTATATAATTTCCAAGAGATTTACTCATCTTCTCAACACCGTCTAAACCTTCTAATAATGGAACAGTGATAACAGCTTGAGGAGATAATCCATATTCTTTCATTAAAGTTCTTCCAACAAGCAAATTAAATTTCTGATCATTACCTCCAAGCTCAACATCACATTCTAAAGCAACAGAATCATATCCTTGTGCTAATGGGTATAAAAATTCCATGATACTGATAGGCTGCCCATTTTTATATCTCTTAGAAAAATCATCTCTTTCTATCATTTGTGCTACTGTATATCTAGAAGTTAATCCCAATACATCAGCAAAACTCATTTTTTCAAGCCATTTAGAATTAAATTCTACTATAGTTTTTTCAGGGTCTAATATTTTAAAAACCTGCTGTTTATAAGTTTCAGCATTTTTCAAAACATCTTCCAAAGTGAGTCTTGGCCTTGTTTTAGTTTTTCCTGAAGGGTCTCCTATTCTTCCTGTGAAGTCTCCTATCAAAAATATTACTTTATGTCCCAATAATTGAAAATGTCTCATCTTTCTTAAAAGTACAGTATGACCTAAATGAATATCAGGTGCTGTAGGATCGAAACCAGCTTTTACAGTTAATTGTTTTCCGCTTTTTAATTTTTCTCTTATCTCTTCCAATCCGATAGCTTCGCTTATTCCTCTTGTAATTAATTCTATGGATTCTTCTATACTGTATTTTTTATCTTCCATTTTTTATATCCCTTTAAGTTAAAAATTATTATAACAAAAAATATAATTATACTAGAATACTAATGATAATGTAAATTTCAATTAAAGTCAAATAAAGAATTTTTATTATAATCATTTAATTATCATTTCTTTTGTAAAGCTATTCAAATTTTTATGTCCGTCTTTAGTTACAAGTATTAGATCTTCTATTCTTACACCTACCTTCTTATCATAGCAATAAACACCAGGCTCTATTGAAAATATCATACCTTCTTTTAATGGAGCATGATGAAGAGAACTAACATCTCCATATTCATGAACATCCATACCTATACAATGTCCTGTTCTATGTGTGAAATATTCTCCGTATCCATTTTCTGTTATATATGAACGTGCCTCATTATCTATATCTGAAAATTTTACATCTTCTTTTATCTTCTCAATTGATCTTTCATTTGCTGTTTTAACTATATTATATATTTTTTTAGACTCATCATTAGGCTCACCAAAAAATATAGTTCTAGTCATATCAGAACAATATCCGTCATGCATGCATCCCATATCTATAACTAAACAGCCATTATCTCCTATTACAGTATTGCCTGTAGAATAATGAGGATTAGCTGCATTCTCTGCAAAAGCTATTATAGGAGTAAATGAAAAACCTCCGTCTGCACCATTTCTTTTATATATAAGTTTTAATTCCTCTAAAGCATCAATCTCTTTCATTCCAACTCTTACAAAATCAATAATATCCTTCATACTTTTATCATTGATTTCTGAAGCTTTCATCATCTTCTTTATTTCTTCTTCGTCCTTTTGCATTCTTACATAATCTATGCATGAAGAAGCATTTATATAATTTTTAGCTACACCTAATTCCATCATCTCAAGTAAAAAATTAGATGTCATAACTTTATCTATTCCGATATTTTTATCCTTATTTACAAACTTAGATAATTTTTTTACAGCACTTTCTGTATCAGAATAATATAAAATATCTATATCATTATTATTTAATGGAAAAAGCTGATTATTAATAAGATGAACTTCATTATCTTGATTGATATAAAGTCCTAAAAATCTTTCACCTGAATGTATATTAATATTTGTAAGATAATATATTGACATTCTGTCTGTTATAACAAATTGATAAATATCTTTTTCTTTCATAGAGTTAATAACTCTGTTTAATCTATTAGTATTCATAAGAATAATCCCTTTAATTAAAAATCAAAAAATTATTAAGATATATTATATAATGCAATGTATTATTTGTATATAAACTATTTATTTTTTTCTGGAATACTAAGCAAAGTTAAAGCTGTTAATGTTAATAATACTCCTATAACAGAAAGAACAGTAGGTATTTCATGATAAAAGAATATTCCAAAAAACATTGCAGCTATAGGCTCACCAGAAGCCAATATAGAAGCCTTTCCAGCATCCATACAACCTAAAGCTATAGTAAAAAATGCATAAGGAAATACTGATGTACAAAGAGAATGAAAAAGCATAAAAACTAACATACCTGATCCATTTTCTACTACAACATTTGAAAGTGCTTTCCAATCAGTAAAAGGCAATGATATTATAGCTATACTTATTAATGCATATAAAGTAACTGTAAGTGTATTATAATTTTTTATTATAGCAAGCTTAGAAAATATACTGTAAAGACCATAAAAGAAAGCACCTAAAAAACCTATAAATATACCAAAATATGTCCAATGCATAGTTTCATTAGTTTCAAGTATTCCGCTTGCAAAAAAACATCCAAGTAATGCTAATATCATACAAACAATTTTTTTTATAGTGATTTTTTCTTTAAAAAATATATTAGCAAATATTAATACAAATATAGGAGCTAAACTCAATAGCACTGCAGATAAAGATAATGATAATTGCTTTACAGCCTCATTATAACAAATATTAAGACCTAATATTCCAAGTATACCAGCTGCCACAAATATCCATAAATCTTTTAATTTTATTTTTACTAAAGACCTATCATATATGAATACGCATATAAAAAATATTATACTTGCTACAATAACTCTTGAAGAAACAACAGTAAAGCTATTTATATTTAATTCCATAAGTCTTCTGATAAATATTCCTCCCCCGCCCCAAAATATACCAGATAATATAGGAAGAATAGGTACGAACTTTTTCATAAGAAATAAAAAACTCCAAATAAATAATAAAAATTAGAGTAAGTATTATACATTAAAAACAATTTTTTTTAATATAGAATTTTTAAATATTTTTTATATTGAACTGTTTTTTATTAATTTCTAATGTTCTAAATATAACTTAAAAGATAAGAAATAATAAGCTTTAAAGACAGTTTATTTAATATATTTATAAGATTAAGAATAGTGATTTATATGATAATTTTTGTTATAAGAAATAAAAACCGTTTAAAAAAATAAACCGCTTTTGTGGGATGAACAAAGCGGCTTATTACAAATATAGTTATTGGGGGGTAGTCCAATCAACTAAATATATTATCGGCCGCTTGGCAATTAACTTTAATATTTTTATAAAAAATATTAAAAAAATAATATATACTTAATAATAAAAAACCGTTAGCATTCTATTTAAGAATACCAACGGTAATTTTATACATAAGTAAATATTTTTCTAAGTCTAATTTTTAAGCAAGTGCTTTTTTAGCTACTTCAACTACAGCCTCAAATGCTTTATAATCATCAATAGCTAAATTAGATAAAGCCTTTCTGTCAATAATAACATTAGCTTTTTTAAGTCCATTAATGAACTTACTGTAAGATATACCTAAAGGTCTGCAAGCTGCATTAATTCTTAAAGTCCATAATCTTCTCATCATTCTTTTTTTCTGTCTTCTATCACGATAAGCATATTTTAAACCTCTTATTACAGCTTCTTTAGCTTGTTTCATTTGCTTACTATGAGAACCATAGTAACCTTTAGCCATACTTAATATTTTTTTTACTTTTTTCTTTCTTACTACGCCGCTAACTGCTCTCATTTTAGTCTCCTTTTATTATCTGCCATAAGGCATTAATCTTGGCATTTCTAACATATTAGTATCATCAGCAATTCTAGCTTTACGATACTTTCTTTTAGTATCTGGTCTTTTATTTAGAAATTTGTGGCTACCAAATGCATGAGCAAATTTCACTTTACCAGTTTTAGAAAATCTAAAACGTTTCTTTGCACCGCTTTTTGTTTTTAATTTTTGTTTCATAAACTAATATCCTTTTAATTATATTTACTGTATGCTCAATCTATACGCATGATAAGTACGCATAGCTAGTGGGCTTTATTAAAAATAGCTGCAAATACTTCAATTGATAATTAAAGTAATGATTATTATTCTTCATTAGCTTCAGAAGATTCTTTTTTATTAGCAGAACCTTCAGAATCAGTTTTCTTAACTTTTATAGGGTTAAGTACTGCAGATAAATTTTTACCTTCCAATTTGGCAGGCTTTTCTGTAGCAGCTTCATTTTCCAAATCCTGTATAATTTTATTGATAAGGTCATAACCAAATTCTGTATGAGCCATTTCCCTACCTCTAAACATTATAGTGATTTTTACCTTATTACCTTCATCTAAGAATTCACGAATATGCTTCATTTTAAAGTTATAATCATGTATGCTTATTTGAGGACGCATCTTGATTTCTTTAAGCTGAACTAATTTCTGCTTTTTCTTAGCTTCTTTACTCTTCTTTTGAATATCAAATTTATACTTACCATAATTGATAATCTTACAAACAGGAGGCTCTGCTGTAGGAACTATCTCTACTAAATCTGAACCTTCCTCTTTGGCTAGTGCAAGAGCATCTTTAATACTCATAACACCAAGGCTTCCTCTCTCATCATGCACAACTCTAACTTCTGGTGCAGTAATAAATTGATTAATTCTCTCTCCTTCTTTTTTTACTGTTGCCATTATTTAGCTACCTCATTTAGTAGTAAATATAG
>CALXXQ010000091.1 GCA_944392715.1 uncultured Brachyspira sp. | reverse complement strand
GGAATATTTAATATTTTTAAGATTGTACTTCTAATTGTAATTGGTATACCTGCATTAATATTACATTTTATATTTTATAATATTGCTGAATTTTTCAGATAATTGATTTTTATGCTGATTAAAATTAGATATATTATTATTTTTTAATAGAACTAAAATTATGATATAAATTTTTTATATCATAATTTTTCTATTTTTTCTATACTAAGTCCTGTTAATTCACTTATAAGATTTAAATCCATATTTTTATTTTTCATATTTCTAGCTAGAGAATATTTTTCTTGTTCTATACCTTGTTCTATACCTTCTTTAATACCTTCCTCTTTCCCTTCTACTCTTCCTAATCTTCTTTCCTCTTCCAGCATTATTTGATTGCCATATAGATATGCTTGTCTTTTATCATATTCGTTCATCATTAATCTATCTTTAATAAACTTATTATATCTTCTTTGCACCTCTTCCATTATAGGTTTCTCTTTTACTAATTCTGACATTATAACCTCCTTATTATCCTTATCTTTCATAGTAAAAAATTTAAGCCAGCAATTTAAATCATATTCTAATGTATTATATTTAAATTTTTTCAATTCTATTATATGTATTTGTAAATGGTCAGTAAGTAATCTTTTATTATTGGTGTCATAAATCATATAACAAGAATGTATAGAATCATTATCATCTAAATTAAAATTAAGCAAATTAATACTAATTACTGGAGTTAAAGCGTCGTATTTTTCACCTTGTTTCAAAAGTTTACTATAATTAGAAGCCCAATAATATAGTATTCTTTCCGGAAATCTTGAATTACCTTGTAATTGTATTTCTATAATAACAACTGTTCCATTTTGTGTAATGCATTTTACATCTGCTATTGTTTCTTTATCTTCATAGTTTTCTTTATAATTGAAAGGAGTTAAAATCTCTGCAGATCTAAAAGTTTTCATTCCAGAATCAAGCATTATTGAATTAATAAAGTCTAATAATATTGCTTCACTACCTTTATCGGATAAAAGATATCTTACAAAGTAATCATTTAAAACATTAAAATTATTATTTGATATTAATTCCATAAAATTATTATAATGAATTTTTATTCTTTGTCAAATAGTATTAATTAAACATATATTAACAAAATATATTTAGTTTAGGTATATCCTAGTACTTAATTTTGACAAAAAGGTATATAATAATATTATGAACAAATATGCATCTCCAATATATCAATACAAAGGAAGAGTTAATTTAATAATCTCTTTAATATCAGCTTTAATAAATTTAACAGCATTACTAAATATAAACCATTTTAATTTAATGACATTCAATGCAGTATATTTATTTAGCTTCTTTTCAGTATTTATGTTTATCAATTCCCGTACAGTTTATACTAACATTTTTAAAAATTACAAGAAAGAAATAAAAAATAAAACTCTATTTTCTTTTATTGGTTTTGTTATATCATTAATTTCATATATCATGATTACAAAAATTGTTTTTAATAAAATAGCAGTATCATTTAAATATGCTATTTTTCCTATTATGAATTTTATTTCCATAATACTAGCTAATACAGTTTATTTTATACTAGAAAAATTTTTTATAAATGAAGATAAACATTTCTTTAACATTAAATGCATTTCAAATATATTATTAATATCATTTGTATATGCATCAGTTTTTATAGCATTATATTTATTTTATGAAGATAAATACATTATTATTTTATTAAGTATATCAAATTCATTATTATCATCAGCGATATTATCAGTTTTTAATATAATGTCATCGAAATTTATGAATCCTTGGAGCAGGTTTATATTTGTAAATGGTATTTATATAATATCTTTTATTTTATCTTTAATAATATCTTCTATTGTGATAGCAATTTTATTTACATTCATAATAAAAAAATTTATTATAATTTATATAATAATATTATTGTCATTTATAATTTCTCTTTTATTAGCACATTATATAAAAGCATATTCATATTTATAAAATTTGATTAAAGAATAAAAATATATTATACTAATCAAAAAAATTATAAACGGATAACTATATGCAGGAAACATTTTTTGGAAGCGAAAAAGAAGAAAATCAAAAACTCACTCCCATGATGAGGCAGTATAAAGAAATTAAAGATAAATATAGTGACAGTATACTTCTTTTTAGAATGGGAGATTTTTATGAGGTATTTTTTGATGATGCAAAAATAGTATCCGATATATTGGGGCTTACACTTACAAAGAGAGCTAATGTTCCTATGGCAGGAGTTCCTTATCATGCTATAGATAATTATTTATCAAAGTTAGTTAAATCTGGAATGAAGATTGCCATATGCGATCAAATGGAAGACCCTAAAACAGCAAAAGGTATAGTAAAAAGAGAGGTTACTCAGGTTATAACTCCTGGTACAATTTCAGAAAATAAATATTTAGAATCGAAAAGCAATAATTATTTAGCTTCTGTAATAGTGTCAAAAAGCGAGAAAAATGCCGCATTATCTATATGCGATATTTCTACAGGCGAACTTTATGCTACAGAAATAAATTCTAATTTAGAAAATCATAATGAAGCTTTAAAAGAAATTATTAATGAACTTACAGAAGAAATTATAAGATTCTCTCCTAAAGAGATTATGACTATAGAATCCGTTTCTGAAAGCATTATTATAAAAGAAATTCAAAATAAATTTAATAATATATTCTACAGTACCACTCCAAATTATACTGCAGAATATTCTTATGCCTATAAAACTCTAACTAATCATTTTAAAACAGTATCATTAAAAAGTTTTGGTATAGAAGAAAAGCCTCTTTTAATATCATTATTAGGATCAACTATATTCTATATACAGGAGCTTTCAAAAACTTCTCTTGAGCATATTTCAAATATTAAACTATACAATAGAAGAGATTCTATGACTTTGGATTATGCTACAATAGCAAGTTTGGAAATATTAGAAACTATAAGAAATGATAATAATAAAATGACATTGTTTGATACCATAGATAGAACAAAAACTTCTATGGGAGCAAGATATTTAAAAAGAATAATTGTAGAACCTTTATTAAATATAGAAGAAATAAATAAAAGACTTAATAATGTAGAGTTTTTCTATAAAAATCAAAAGTTTATGTATAAAATAAGAGATTTACTTCAGGATATTGGAGATATAGAAAGACTAGCATCAAAATTGGCGCTTGGAAGGATTAACCCAAAAGAATTAGTATCATTAAAAAGGTTTTTAGTAAGTTCTCTTGAAGTTGTAACAGAACTTGCAATGAATAATTTTGAAGATGTGAACTTTGAAGAAGTTAATGATATAAAAATAATAACTGATTTAATAGAACGTGCTATATTGGAAGACCCAAAAGTTGTTATAAATGAAGGTGATATTATAAAAGATGATTATGATGAAACATTAAAAAAATATAATGAAGCAAGAAGAGAAGGTAGGTCTTGGATAGCAGAACTTGAACATAATTATAAATTAGATACAGGAATAAATAATTTAAAAATAAGATACAATAATGTTATAGGTTATTATGTAGAGGTAACAAAATCAAATGCATCATCAGTACCAAGTGATTTTATAAAAAGACAAACATTAATAGGAAGCGAAAGATATACTACAAGCAAATTAATGGAATATGAAACTATTATAAATGAAGCTAATGAAAAAAGCTATGCATTAGAATATAATATATTTATTGAAGTAAGAAATAAAACTAATGAATATTTAAACTCAATATTAAAAATGGCAAGGGTAATTTCTATAATAGATGTTTATTCTTCGCTTGCTTGTTTAGCTAAAGAGGATAATTATATAAAGCCTATAATAACAGATGATGGCATAATAGATATAAAAGATGGAAGACATCCAGTTGTAGAAGTTAATCTAAAAACAGAAAGCTTCATTCCAAATGACACCTATTTAGATAATAAAAATGAACATATGCTTATAATTACAGGTCCAAATATGAGCGGTAAAAGTACATATTTAAGACAAACTGCTTTGATAGTATTACTTGCTCAAATAGGTTCATTCGTACCTGCATCAAGTGCGAAAATTTCTATAGTTGACCGTATCTTTACACGTGTTGGTGCTAGCGATAATATAGCAAGAGGAGAAAGTACATTTTTAGTAGAGATGAATGAAACAGCATACATTCTAAATCATTGTACAGATAAAAGTCTTGTTATAATGGATGAAATAGGAAGAGGAACTTCAACTTATGACGGACTTTCTATTGCTTGGGCTATAGTTGAGTATTTAGTTCATGAAGAAAATAAAAAGGCTAAAACTCTATTCGCTACGCATTATCATGAGCTTACTATGCTTGAAGATTTGGAAGGTGTTAAAAACTATAAAGTATTAGTTGAAGAATATAAAGATGAAATAATTTTTATGAAAAAAGTTACTGAAGGAGCAGCTAAATCTAGCTATGGTATATATGCTGCAAAAATAGCTGGTGCTCCTAATAAAGTTATAAAAAGAGCCAGTGAAATATTAAAAAGACTTGAAGCTGATGCAAGTGTTCAGGTAGAAAATATAGAATTAAATACTCAAAAATCTAAAAATATACTTCCTCTTTATGAAGAGCATAAAATCATAGAAAAAGAAAGTGAAATAGAAAAAGAGATAAAAGATTTAAATATCAATAATATAACTCCTCTTGATGCTATGAATTTAATCAATAAATGGAAGAACATGATATAAAAATATCATATTGATTTTATTGGCTTTTTTATAAATTCAATTTTAAGAGGTTATAAGCCGAAATTATATTATAATAATGAGGTGTACAATGACTAAACAATATTATTACAAATCAACAACTGAGAGAGAATTTGACTGTGTGAAAGATGATGAGAGATTGATAGAAACTTTGTCTGATAAGGGGTATACTGTTTATGCCATTGCACAAAAATCTAATCAATTAATACCATATCATGAACATCCTTCCGAAGAAATGGTTATAGTATTAAGCGGCAAAGTAAGATATATAGTAGAAGAAGAAATTGTAGATTTGGAAGAAGGTGATATTATTAGAGTAAGACCGCATTCTGTTCATTCTATGATAGGAATTTCTGATAATGGAGTTTCCAATTTACTTTTAGTATTTATCTAATATTTCGTAAATTAATAGTTCAAAAATATATTTGTATAATATAATTTAGCAATATAAAATTATATTATACAATATCAAAATATATTAAATAAAAAATCATTATTATAGTTTTAACAGAATATTAAAATATTATTTGAAATCTTTATAAAGCATACTAGGCTGAACATCAGTATTATTTTGATATTTGCTGCTAGCATACTCTTCATATTCACCATCTATTGTATGGTAATAAAGCTGTGCTATTTCTACTTCAGGATATATTATTATAGGCTTTATGCAGAAAATTTCCAAAGTCCAATAACCAGCAAAACCAACATCTCCAAAACCAGCAGTAATGTGAATAAATATTCCAAGTCTTCCTATAGATGAACGTCCTTCTATCATAGGAACATATTTTTTAGTATTTGTATATTCCAAAGTTCTTCCTAAATATAATTCATTAGGCTTTAATTCATAACCGCTTTTTGGTATTATTATTTCTTCTACAGCATTTGGTTTTTTCATATCAAGAATTTTATCTTTATATACTAAAAGTTTATTATGAAGCTTTACATTATAGCTATTTGAATTTAATTGTTTTCTGTTGAAAGGTTCTATAATTATATCTTTACCAAGATTTTTTTCTATTTCGAGCCCAGACAATATCATTTATGTACAATCCTATTATTTTGTAATTTTAAATTATTTTTTCTTTATTTTTCGGTATTATTATAGTATAATTTATTAACTAAAATAAAATTATGGAGTTATTAAATGCTGTCTATAAATTATAAAAATGTGTTAGGATTTTTAAAAGAGCATGAATTAGAATATTTTGCAGAAAAAGCTAAATATGCAAATGAACTTCTTGAAAACAAAAAAGGCGCTGGTAACGATTTTTTAGGATGGGTTAATTTACCTACTGAAGCTTTAAAGATGGTAAAAGAAATTGATGAATTGGCTAAAGAAATTAGAGAGAATGCTGAAGTTTTAGTATCTGTTGGTATAGGCGGATCTTATTTAGGAGCAAGAGCTGTTATAGAATCTTTTTTAAATCCTTTTGTTTCTGCTAAAAAAGGAAATACTCAGGTTATATATGCTGGTCATAATATGAACGGAGAATATTTCAAGAATTTACTAGATTATTTAGAAGGTAAAGATTTTTATATTAAAGTAATATCTAAAAGCGGTACTACAACAGAACCTGCTATAGAATTTAGAGTATTAAAAGAATAAGCTGAAAAAAGATATGGTAAAGATGAAGCTGCTAAAAGAATAATAGCTACTACAGATAAAGCAAGAGGAGCTTTAAAAACATTATCTACAGAAAATAAATATAGAACTTTTGTTATACCTGATGATGTAGGCGGAAGATATTCTGTACTTACACCTGTTGGATTAATTCCTATTGCTGTTGTTGGAATAAGTATTGAAGAGCTTATTAAAGGTTTTGATTCTATGGCTAAATTAACTAAAGAAATGGATTATAAGAAAAATCCTTCTATGTTATATGCTATGCTTAGAAATATTCTTTATAGTAAAGGATTCACTACTGAAATAATGGTAAATTATATACCTAGAATGCATTACATATCTGAATGGTGGAAGCAATTATACGGAGAAAGTGAAGGAAAAGATAAAAAAGGTATTTTCCCTGCTTCTGTTGATTTCTCTACTGATTTACACTCTTTAGGTCAATTTATACAAGATGGTAAAAGAGGATTATTTGAAACAGTTATAAGAGTTGATAAAGAAGATATCGATTTAACTATGAAAAAAGAAGCTTCTGATTTGGACGGACTTAATTATTTAGAAGGTAAAACTTTGCATGAAATAAATAAATCAGCTTTAGAAGCTACAGTTCTTGCCCATGTTGATGGAGGAGTACCAAATATCATAGTAGATATAGATAAAATTACTCCTTTCACAATTGGAGAACTTTTATACTTCTTTGAGAGAGCTTGCGGAATATCTGGTCATCTGCTTGGAGTTAATCCATTCGATCAGCCTGGTGTTGAAGAATATAAGAAAAATATGTTTGCTATGCTTGGTAAAAAAGGTTATGAGGAAATGGGTAAAACTTTAAGAGCCAGATTAGAAAAATAATATTTTATAATTATTGATAATAAAAGCTGATAACATAGATATAAGTTATCAGCTTTTTTATATTATTCAATTGATAATATTAAATTACTAAAATTCAGGAGGTGTTACAGCAAATATAATTACGCTTTCTTTATCATGCAAATTTTTCCATTTATGCGGAGCTGAAGCTGGTATATATATAGAATCTCCTTCGTACATAATTGCTGATTGATTATTTATTGTTATTTCAGCCTTTCCGCTTAATAAAAAAGCTACTTCTTCTCCCTTATGCGGCATAGGTTCTATAGATGATTCTAATCCTTTTTCATTTAATATCATTCTTATAAACTCTATATTCGAAGAAGTTTCAGGAGAAAGCAGTTCATAAGTAACTTCTCTTGTTGATATAACTTTTCTATCTTTTTCTTTCAGAATATTTATTCTATTTTCAGGCTCATCATATTCCATGAAAAATTGGAATATTGGAACTCCTAATTCTTTAGCTATTGATTTAATAGTATTTAAAGATGGATTTGCATTTCCTTTTTCTATTTGACTTAACATAGATGATGATATACCGCATTTTTTTGCTAAATCTTTTATTAAAATCCCTTTTTTAATTCTTATTTCTTTTATTTTTATTCCAATATCTATTTCGTTACACATATTTTTTATCTTTTCTTAAAAAATTATTTTGTAATTTAATATTATATATTCTTTTTATTGTTTTTCAATAGTGTTAATATAATATTAAATTATATTAAATTTTTAATAAAAATTAAATTCTATTTAATTTTTATTAACTTTATCTGAAAAAATTACTATATTAACAATATAGTACTAGTATATTACAATATCATTATTTATTGTTTTTTAATGTAAATATTATTCGCGAATATTATATTTTTAATGTGATGCATTAGTATTATATATATTATATATACAAGGGGGATTTTATGGGTTCAATGTTTGTTATAGTTGCTATAGCATTATCAATATTAGTTTTGATAGTATTAACTATATTTGTAAAACTTCATCCATTTTTTGCTTTATCTATAAGTGCCTTTTTCTTTGGTATAATTTCAGGTCATTCTGTAACATCAATATTAGAGGCATATTCCAGCGGATTGGGAGGAACGATATCAGGTATAGGAATAGTAATAGCAATAGGAACAGTTATGGGAGCTTTACTTGAAAAGAGCGGAGCAGCAGAAACTATGGCAGAGACTATATTAAAAATAACAGGCAAAAAAATGCAGATATAGGTTTGGCTGTAACAGGATATTTTGTTTCAATACCAGTATTTTGTGATTCTGCTTTTGTACTATTATCTCCATTGGCAAAAAGAATAAGTAAAGATACATCTGGAAGCATGACTACTATGGCGGTTGCTTTAGCTATGGGATTGCATGCAACTCATATGCTTGTTCCTCCAACTCCTGGACCATTGGCTGTTGCAGGAATATTGAAAGCTAATTTAGGTTTGGTAATATTGCTTGGAATGTTAGTATCTATACCAGTAACTATTATAGGTATATTAGCAGGAAGATTTTTCGGTAAAAAATATTATTATTTGCCTAATATTGATGAAGCAATTGAAGAGAATATATCAAATAAAAGAAAATTACCTTCTCCTTTTATGAGTTTTTCTCCGATATTAGTACCTATAATATTGATGCTTCTTAAAACAGTTGCTTCATTGGAATCAGCGCCTTTAGGTAAAGGTACTTTGTATAATATTTTAGATATATTAGGACAAACTATCATTGCATTATTTATAGGTTTAATAATAGCGTTTTTTACTTATAGATCTGTAAATAAAGAAGATAAAGAGGTATGGACATTTGACGGTATATTTGGTGCAGCATTAAAAACAGCAGGACAAATAGTTTTGATAGTAGGATCAGGCGGAGCTTTTGCTACAGTATTGAAATTATCAAATCTTCAGGATATAGTTACAAGTATGTTTTCTGGTATATCTGTTGGAATAATAGTACCTTTCATAATCGGTGCTATATTTAGGACAGCAATAGGATCAGGTACTGTAGGAATGATAACAGCGGCTTCTATGCTTCTTCCATTAATTGATGTATTAGGATTTAATTCTCCTATGGGATTAGTTATAGCTATGTTGGCTTGTGCTGCTGGAGGATTCATGGTATTTCATGGAAATGATGACTTCTTTTGGGTTGTTACTTCTACATCAGATATGAAACCAGATGTAGCATATAAAGTATTTCCTGTAATAAGTATTCTTCAGGCTTTTACAGCATTGATATGCGTATTTATATTAAAATTGATATTTCTATAAAAGGGGTATATAAATTATGAAAGACTTTAGTAATAATATTGTAGTGAGCAAATTATCAAAGTTAGAAGAAATTACTTGGATTAATAAAAAAGAAATTAGTTTTTCTGAGTATGAAAAAAATCTTCCTATATCTGATAAGCAATTAGATGAAGCAGAGGATAGATTAAAAAGATTTGCTCCATTTATAAAAAAAGCTTTTCCAGAAACTGAAAAATCTAATGGGATAATAGAATCTCCTTTAGAGCCTATATTAAAAATGCAAAAAAAATTGGAAGAAAAATATAATACAAAAATACCTGGAAAATTATATTTGAAAATGGATAGTCATCTTCCTGTAGCAGGTTCTATCAAAGCTAGGGGCGGTGTTTATGAGGTATTAAAACATGCTGAAGATTTGGCTATAGAGGCTGGTATATTAAATATAAATGATGATTATTCTATATTAACAGAAGATAAATTCAAAAAGTTTTTTTCTCAGTATAAAATTCAAGTTGGATCTACTGGAAATTTGGGTTTGAGTATAGGGATAACAAGTGCAGCTTTAGGTTTTGAAGTAATAGTTCATATGTCAGTAGATGCTAAACAATGGAAAAAAGATATGTTAAGATCTAAAGGTGTTAAAGTTATTGAGTATGCTGATGATTATGGTAAAGCTGTAGAAGAAGGAAGAAAAAACTCTGATGCTGATCCGAAAAGTTATTTTATAGATGATGAAAAATCTATGGATTTATTTTTAGGTTATACTGTAGCAGCAAGAAGATTAAAAAAGCAGCTTGAAGAAAAAAATATAGAAATAAATGAGAAAAATCCTTTAATAGTATATATACCTTGCGGTGTAGGAGGAGCTCCTGGTGGTGTAGCTTATGGTTTGAAGAGAATATATAGAGATAATGTTTATATATTTTTTATAGAGCCTACTTTAGCACCTTGTATGGTTTTAAGTTTAGAAACATCTATGCATGAAAATATTAGTGTCAAAGATATAGGCATCAATGGTATTACTCATGCTGACGGACTTGCAGTTGCTAGAGCATCAGGATTAGTAAGCAGAATTATGGAGCCTATATTAAGCGGAGAGTTTACTATATCTGATTATAAATTATATGATTATTTGAGATGTTTGAATGAAACTGAAAATATTCAAATAGAGCCTTCTGCTTGTGCATCTTTTCAAGGTCCTGTTGAGCTTATGAAGAATGAAGAAAGTAAAAATTATATAGAGAAAAAAATAGGTGCTAATATAGAAAATGCTTATCATATTTGCTGGGCTACAGGCGGAAGTATGGTTCCAAAAGATGATATGAATAATTTCTTAAATACTCATTTAAAATAATATTAGTCTTTTAATTATTAAAAATAAAAAGCCTCTGATTAATAATCGGAGGCTTTAATTTTTTATATAAAAAATTATATTATTTATTTTTTATTAATGGATATCCTAGTTTTTCTCTTGATTCTATATATGCTGCTGAAACTTTTTTCATAAGTTCTCTAACTCTTGCAATATATCCAGCTCTTTCAGTTACACTGATTGCATTTCTAGCATCAAGCATATTAAATACATGTGAGCTTTTCATTACCATATCATAAGCGGGAAGTATGCATCCAGCTTTCAAACATTTATCGCATTCTTCTTCATACTCTTTGAAATGTCTGAAATACATATCAATATCAGCTACTTCAAAATTATATTTAGAAAATTCTTTTTCACCTTGCAAATGTACATCTCCGTACTTTATTCCATGTCCCCATTCTAAATCATATACATTATCAACATTTTGCAAGTACATACAAATTCTTTCAAGCCCGTATGTAATTTCTCCTGTTATAGGCTTTAAATTTATTCCTCCAACAGCCTGGAAATATGTAAACTGAGTTATTTCCATACCATCAAGCCAAACTTCCCAGCCTAATCCCCAAGCACCTAGAGTAGGGGATTCCCAGTCATCATGAACGAATCTTATATCATGATCTTTAAAACTTATTCCTAATGCTTCTAAACTTTGTATATATAAATCTTGAATATTTTCTGGAGATGGTTTCATTATAACTTGATACTGATAAT
>CALXXQ010000090.1 GCA_944392715.1 uncultured Brachyspira sp. | reverse complement strand
TAACTACGGTTACTACTGTTGTGGGACTTTTGCCTACTGCTTATGGTATAGGAGGAAGAGCGGATATAATTATTCCTATATGTATGGCTTTGGCTTATGGTTTGCTTTTTGCCACATTATTAACATTGGTATTACTTCCATGTATGTTCCTAACTATGTTTGACTTGAGATTAATTAAACTTCCTAAAGATAGTCCTTCAGATTTTGAAAATGGCGGTACTACTATAACTGTTACTAGAGAATAAATTATAGTCTGTATTTAAACATATATTTTATAAAAAAGAAGTTAATAGAAAATATCTATTAGCTTCTTATTATTATATTCAGTAAAAAATAATAAACTTTTAATTCACACTTTATAGCTTTATTTTATCTATAATAGTTGACAATTTTATTATTTATAAATATGATTGTTATAATATTTTAGTTTGATTTATAAAATTAAGGAGCTGTTCTGAACTATGGCTAAAACTATTAAATGCAAATCTTGTAAAACTGTAAATGATAAATATGCTAAGCAATGCCGTTCATGCGGTACTTTACTTTATCCTGAAATTTCTCATAAGAATGCTGAACTTATTACTATTATATTAGATGGAATATTTGCTTTTATATATTTATTTGGAATATATCTGTTTATAGTTAATTCTAATAATAATGAAACGCCTAAATATATTACATTATTACCAGCGCCAAATACATTGCCTTATTTTTTGATAATATTGCTATTTTTAGTATTTGCTGCTAGTAAAATACTTTATATAGTTAATATATTTGTATTAAAAAAAGATATTATATTTACGATAAGAAGAATAAGTATGTTTATTGAGGCTATTATAATGTTCCCTCTTCAAACTATACTTGCTTTATATTTTTATGAGCCTGCTACAAATCAGGATAAAATGAATAAAAAAATGGATTAATATATGTCTTTAACTATATTAAAAAATATAAAAAGTGCATATAAGTTTATTAATGAAAATAAAAATAATTCTATAGCTTTAATACCCACTATGGGAGCTTTGCATGAAGGACATGGTGCTTTAATAAAAAAAGCGAAAAAAGAATGCTCTATTGTAATTGTAAGTATATTTCTTAATCCCCTTCAATTCACAAAAGTAGAAGATATAGAAAAATATCCTCAAAATTTAGATAATGACAAAAAACTTTTAGAAGAATTTGAAGCAGATGCCGTATTTTTACCATCTGTAGAAGAGATGATACCTGATGACTATGCTACTTATATAAATATAGAAAATAATAAATACAATATAATCTCAAGACCTATATATTATAGAGGAATAGTTACAATAATGTCTAAACTATTTAATATAATATATCCTACAAATGTCTATTTAATAGAATATGATTATCAAGAAGTATTTATAATAAGAAAAATGATAAAAGATTTTAACTATAATATATCATTAAAAACCATTCCTATAGTTAGGGATAAGAATATGCTCGCTTTAAGCAGTTTAAATATTTTATTAAGCGATAGGGAAAAAGAGGAAGCTTGTATAATATATGAACTTCTTAAAGAGGCAAGAGAAGAGTTTAAAAAAGGCGGCATAAAATCATCTTATTTAATGGATATCATAAAAAATAACTTGAAATCTCATAAAATGCTCAAATTGGAATATGTACATATTGCAGATAAAGAAACCTTGATTAGTGTAGAAACAGCAACAAAGAATTCGATAATACTTATATCATGTTACTGCGGATCTACGAGACTGTTAGATAATATGCCTTTAAAATAAATAAAATTTTTATAAAAAATGAGAAATATGAAAAAAATATCAAAAATCATCAAGATTATAGGCATAAAAAAAGGAAAAAGTATAATAAAAATAATAGGA
Organism: uncultured Brachyspira sp.; assembly: GCA_944392715.1. Lineage (GTDB taxonomy): Bacteria > Spirochaetota > Brachyspiria > Brachyspirales > Brachyspiraceae > Brachyspira. The sequence goes on along the minus strand of CALXXQ010000090.1, from coordinate 780 downwards.
CTAAAAAATATCCCCAAAATTATTAAGGCAAGTAATATATTTGATTTAATAAAAATACTAGGAATAAAAAAATTTGCCAAAATAATACAGGTTTTAGGATTAAAAACTTCAGCTTCAATTATAAAAATAATATTATAAATAATGTAGAATTTAAATTTGACTTTACAGTATATTTATGTTATAATTACGCACCGTTACATTTTAATAATATTATAAAACTACCAAATTTTTAAACGTTAAATCAAGGTGTGTATGTTATGGATAAAAAAACATTAAAAACAAAAAATAATACCTACGTTTTATCACAAAAAGATATCAAACAAAATTGGCTAATAATCGATGCTAAAGGTAAATCATTAGGAAGAGTTGCCAGCAGAGCAGCTTATATGCTTAAAGGAAAACATAAAGTAGACTATGCATACAACTTAGATAATGGTGATTATGTAATTATCATCAATGCTAAAGACATAGTACTAACAGGAAATAAAAGAAAAGGAAAAATTCACTATAGACATACAGGTTATCCAGGCGGAATAAAAGCTGTAAGCTACGGCGAATTATTAGATAAAAATCCTGAAAGAATGGTAAAAATAGCTGTAAAAGGAATGCTTTCTCATAATCCATTGGGAAGACTTCACCTTAAAAAGCTAAAAGTATATGCTGGAAGTGAGCATCCGCATGAGGCTAATAAACCTACTGTAGTAAATATATAATTAGGAGATAAAAATGGCAGCTAAACAATTAACTATTTTTACTGGTAAAAGAAAAACAGCTAATGCT
>CALXXQ010000089.1 GCA_944392715.1 uncultured Brachyspira sp. | reverse complement strand
GCTGGTAAATTCTTAAAAGATTATGTTGATAAAGAAATATATGAAAAAGATCCTTTCCAATCATTAGACCAAGAAGGTATAGGAGAGCTTTTAAGAATAGGTGTTACTAAAGGAAGAGCTGCTAATAAAAATCTAACAGTTGGTATCTGCGGTGAGCATGGAGGAGATCCTGCTACAGTTATGTTCTGCTATGATATAGGACTTAACTATGTAAGCTGTTCTCCTTATAGAGTACCTATAGCAAGACTTGCTGCTGCTCAAGGTATAATAAGTTCTAAGCCAGCTAAAAAATCAGCTGCTAAAGCTAAAACTACAAAAACAGCTGCTGCTAAAAAAACAGCTGCTAAAGTAAGTGCTCCTAAAAAAGCTGCTGCTAAGAAAGCTCCTGCTAAAAAAACAACTAGCAAGAAAAAATAATCGATAAAATATTTATATAAATAGTTCTTTAGGGCTTACTTTTAATTAAGTAGGCCCTAATTTTTTAATGATAATTAGTAAAATTATGAATAGTTTTTTAATCAATAATAGAAACTTTATTTAATTAAATGTATATATTCTTTTTCTTTTTTATTTACTTTACCAATAATAGAAGCACAATCAATACCTTCACGCCATAAATCAGCAAGCATATTTTCAGCATTATCCTTATCAACACATATAAATAATCCGCCAGAAGTTTGAGGATCAAAAGAAAGCATTTTCAAATTATAATCAACATTATTATCAACTAATATATTATCGCCAACATAACGCATATTGGTAAAAGCAGCCCCAGGTATGCATCCCATATCAAGTACTTCATAACTTTTATTAAACATAGGTAAAGCAGATGATTGAATTTCTATACTTACATTGCTTGCCTTAGCCATTTTATAAGCATGCCCCATAAGTCCAAATCCTGTAATATCTGTAGCACTTTTTATATTATATTTATTCATAATAGCACATGCCTTTTTATTTAAGGTTTTCATAGAATCAAATACATCTTCTATATCATTATCCTTTATAAGTCCCTGCCTCATAGCAGCTAAACAAGCACCAGTACCAAGAGATTTAGTAAGTATTATAATATCTCCTTCTTTAGCCGCTGAATTGGTAGTAATTTTATTAGGATTAGCAAAACCAATAACAGCCATTCCATATTTTACAGTAGCATCTGTTATAGTATGTCCTCCTACAACCAATACTCCAGCCTCAGAAGCCTTATCCTGCCCTCCTTTAAGCATATTAGCAAGTATATTTAAAGAATCATCTTTTGGAAACATAGTAATATTCAAAGCTAATTTTGGCTCTCCTCCCATAGCATAAATATCGCTTATAGAGTTGCATGCAGCAATTTGTCCAAATCCATAAGGGTCTGCTATAACAGGGGGAAAATAATCCACTGTAAATATCAATGCATTATCATCTGATATTTTATAAACTCCAGCATCATCTCCTATATCAACATCTGAAAGTAAATTAGAATCAACTTTTATCTGCATAATAGGAGCAAGAGTTTTTTCTAGTAAATCAGGAGGGATTTTTGCAGAGCATCCTCCTTCCAAAGCACAAGATAATAATTCAATTTGTTCTTTTTTCTCTTCCGAATTATTTGCAATATTATTCATATAAACACCTACCAATTTAATATTAATGAAAAAATTATACTAAAATAAATAAAATGTCAAATTAAGTTTTCCTCAATACAACTATAAATTCTTCTGTCATTGTATTAGATAATATCCCCTTTTTATTTGCAGGTGAATTTTTTAGAGGCATTCTTTTATTATTGATATTTCTCTTGTATGTAAATAAATGTTTAAAATTTTCTTTTTCAAAACTTTCAGCAATAAATTTATCAGTATTTAAATATTCATTCTTTACAACTCTATTTCCAACAACATATATAGCATATCCCCCATCATTAATACTGTCTGAAACTGTTTTAATTGAGTCTCTTAAATCCATATAAAATGATGATACTTCAAAAGCCCTCTTGCCATCTATTTTATTAATATTATATATTTGTTCTGATATAATAGAATCATTTAATAGCTATTTTTTATTTTTTCCGCCCATTAATATATTATCTATTTTTCTAGCTTCAGTATTATCCGACCATATATTAGCAAAAAAAGAAAATTGACCATAAGCAACTGTTGTTCTGCTATCGCCATATGGAGGACTGGTTAATACAATATCAAAATATTCATTCTTTTTATAAAAAGCTTCATTATAAAATAAAGCATTAATTTTATTACTGAAATATTTATAATAATAATTTTTATATAATTCTATATTACTCATTAATTTATCTAAAAAATAAGAATTGACATCTTCATCAAAAGATAATATATCTTCTTCTTTAATTTTATATAATTTAAACTCATTATTTCTTGTATAAGAAAAAGTTCTAGCAGCATCTAAAAATACAAGAAGCATAAAATTTTTAATATCATTATTGTTAATATTAAGAATTATATGTTTTATTAATGCTAATTTTATCTGCACATTTTTTGAATACCAATAATCTATATTTTTAAATTGGGGAATATAATTTTCTAATTCATCTTTTATACCATAAAAATATTTATCATTATAAATATTTTCTTTTATTCGATTATATTCCATAATTAAATCATCTATATTAATTTTAGTGAACTTTACCTTACATATTAATATAGCTAATGGATTATAATCATATCCTTCAAAATCAAATATATTAGATTCTAATGCAGATATAAATGATGATCCGCTTCCGCAATATGGATCCAATAATTTACCATTTTTTATATTTAATTCTTTTAATATTTCTATACCTATTTGAGGCAGCATAGCAGCTGGATATTTATGTAAATTAGGAAAAGATTTTGAATATGTAATTTCTTTAAAGTCATATTTTTTATTGTAATAAGAATCATACATATTATTAAAAAATCCTTATTCAAAAAATCATCTATACTATAAAGTGAAGATATAAAATTATAATTATATAACTATTTTATTATAGATTTTTGAGAAAATATTAAATATTATAAATAAAAAAAATATCTCAACTGATGCATATTGTTCAGATGAGATATTAAATTTATATAAAATATTTTTTATTATTCAGCAACAACTGAAATAGTTTTCTTTCCGAATTTGTTAGTATGGAACTTAACATAACCAGAAGCAGTAGCAAATATAGTATGATCGCGACCTATATCAACATTTTTGCCAACATGGAATTTTGTTCCTCTTTGTCTAACTATAATATTGCCTGATATAACTTTCTGTCCGCCATAAACTTTAACGCCTAAACGTTTAGATTGACTATCGCGTCCGTTTTTAGAACTTCCGCCACCTTTTTTATGTGCCATTTTTATACTCCTCTTTATATTTTATAAAATCAGGATACTCTCTAATTAAAGATTTTATACCTATCAAATATCCATTACTAACTATTTTATACTCTTTTTTTTTATCGCTTTCAAGTTTATCATAATTTATAAACTCTAAGCTCAAAAAACCATTATTTACTTTATATCTAAAAAAGCTATTACCTACTATAGCAGTTACAGCTCTATATAAGGCTTGGGTAAGTGTACTTAATGCTATACATACCTCATAACCTTCTCCAGATTTTTTAATACCAGCATGACCTTCAACTGTTATGCATTCTAAAATAGATTCGCTATTATAGATTACAGTAACAATAGAAGCCATTAAAGAGATATATCTTCAATAGTAATTTTATGATACTTATGTCTATGTCCTGTTTTTCTTCTATAATCTTTTCTTCTTTTATGTTTTCCTATAACTACTTTATCGCCTTTCATCATTTCTACTATTTTAGAACTTACTTTTACGCCGTCAACATAAGGTGTCCCAACTAAAACACTTTCATCATCTTTTTTAAGAAGAAGAGTTTTAATTTCAGGAGCTTCTTTAGCATCATCGCCTAGATATTCTATTAAGATATCTTGGCCTTTTTCTACCTTGTATTGCTTACCTTTTACTTCTACGATTGCATACATTATCGCTTATCTCCAATTTATATATATTTTATTTTTTACAATACTATGAGTAACATATATTACTACATTAAATCAATTTTGTCAAGCATAAAAATAAAAAACTATTAATACATCAATATATTAAAAAATAGATTTTTTTGTAAAAGTATTGTAATATAATTGAATAGAGGGTTATGAAATATGGATAGGCAATTAATAGAACAAATAGAGTATTTACATAAACAGGATAAGCATCAAAAAATAATAGAGCTTATATATTCAATAGATGAGAATGAAAGAGATTATATAATAATTTCGCTTCTTGCAAGAGCATTCAATAATGTACAAAATTATGATGAAGCTTTAGATAATTTAATGTATATTAGAGAAGACGGGTTATTTGATCCTTTATGGTACTTTAGAACAGGTTATGCATATTATCATAAAAATAATAAAGAAATAGCAAAACAGTATTTTAATAAAACTATTGAAATACTTCAAAATGATCCTCAGATAATAGAAAATTCTGAAGAAATATTAAATAGTGCTAAGAGATTATATTCTCTATGCTTTGAAAATAATGATGATAATGAATTAAATTTTATTCAAAGAATTGAATTATTTTGGCAATGGTTTGAAAAAAATGAATTAGAAATCGAGAGTATGATTAAATATGAATCAAAAGAAATAAATAATTTTTTATCTAATGGTGTAAAGATTATATATGATAATTTAGCTTTTAATATTGGAAAAAATTATGACTTTACATTTAATATTGATGGAAGAAATTATCTATTTTATCTTATACCTAGAATAATATATTCAATGCCTGAAAGATTAAAAGAGAAATGGAATTTTATGCCTTATCTTCCTAGTTCAAACGGACTTAATTTTTCAATTGAAATACATAATAAAAAAATAGAAATACAAGATGTTTTTATCAAAATAGAATTTGATGAGGAAAATGATAAATTTGATTTAATTTTTTATAATAGGCAATTAAATGAATTAAATAATGCAGATATAGAAGAAGCATATAATATATTATTTCTCATGATGGAAAATTCTATAGGAGAAGCTTTATCAAGAATATATATAAGATATGTTGATATAAGCGATAAAAAATTAACCAATATGATTCCTCTTACAGAATTAGAAGAATATATTAAAAAAACTTTATTATTTTATAGAAAAGAAATTATTACAGACCCTATAAATCAATATTTTTCATATACATTTGAGCCTAAGGATTCAAATATATTAAGATATGATATAATAGCAGGAACAACATCATATTATGAAACTATTAATGATTATTATAATGAAAATATTGATGATATAATAGAAATATCAAAATGCGGTGCTAAAGCTTTATTTCTATATTATGCTTATGATGATGAAAATGATAATGAAGAAATAAGAAGAGAAATACTTAATGAAAGATATGAAATACAGGACAGACTTGAAAAAGAAGTACTAAAAAATAAAGAAATAGGAATTGTTCTTGGCGGAGCTATGGGAATATACAATATATATATAGATTTAATAATCTATGATGAAGATGAATTTATAAAAAGAGCAAAAATATTATTAGCAGAATATGACAGAAACTTTTATATATCAGCATTAAGGAAATATTCAGATATAAAAAATATATTTGATTTATAATATAATTTTATTTTGATACTGATGTACTCATCATTCTATCATCAAATTTCTTCTTTATATTATTAAATTTTTCTCTTGTTCTAATTACAGCTGAAGACATTTTACTAATAGCTCTTTGATTGGCTGCATATAATGTTAATGATTTTCTCGCATAAGGAGTCATCTCATTTTTCTTCTCAGGATGTAAATTTATTAATTTTATTATTGTATTATAATATCCTTCATTTGCCGCTATCATTCTATAATGCTTCATTTCAAGATTTTTTATTTTATCTTCGCTTTCTTCTATATTATTGATATTATTTACAGAAACAAAATTATTATCATATGTGATATTTTGCATAGCATCCATAAGATTTTCTATAGTATATACATAATCTTCTCTTGATGCCTCTTCTCCCTTATTCAAAAATACTATAGGATCACTATCTGAATTTTGATTAAAAAGTCTAGATTGATCATCTATTGTATTAACATATGCTTCTCTAGGATTTAATACTCTCTCATCATTATCAGTAACAACATCAATAACCCCATCCTGCAATACAACTATAGTAGAACCATTTTCTGCAAAAGCAACTTCAAAACTAGTTCCCTTTACTACAGAAGTTGTAGTAGGAGTATGTACCTCTACTAAAGAACCCATATCTTTATTTATATTTACATTAATATATCCCTCTAACAAGGACAAAGAAATTCTATTATAATCTTTTGATAAAGGAGCATTAACAAGAATTATTGTATTTTGAGGAACTATAATATGCCCTATTTTATCTCCTCTTCTATTTAAAGTAAGCTCTACCTGAGTATTGCTTGTAGTTCTTAATCTATATTCTTTATGTACTTCACTTCCTCTGAAAGCTCTAAGAGACTTATTTATATCTGTCTTTTCTATGAAAGCCAAACCAGATATTCCTGTAACTTTAAAAGATATATCCTGTGATAATAAAATATTGCAAAATGATAAAGCAAATAATATTGCTGATAAAAATATTCTATTAAGCATAAATATACTCCTTAGTTTTAATAATCATATATCACTAAGTAATATAAGTGTATAATTTAGCATTAAAAAAGTCAATAGCTGTAAAATCAAATTTACATATTTATAACTTTATATCTATAGCAGGCAATATCGGATAAGCAAATAACATATTTAAATTAAAATCCTGAATATTCAAATTAACATCATTTTTTGTATCAAGACATATGCTTATTATATATGAATCATCAAGAATAAAAGAAGCAAAAAATATATCATCAGCATTCCTTACTTCTCTTTCAATTAAATCAACTTCTATAGATTTTTTTATATCAAAAATTGTTTTTCCAAGCATTTTTATATATGCTTCTTTAATAGTCCATATAGTAAAAAAATCTATTTCTAATTTATGAGTATTTTTAAGATATTCAATCTCGCTTTTATAAAAATATTCTTCAGCAATGGCAAAAAAATCTCTTTTTCTTATCTTTTCAGCATCTATTCCAACATTATATTCATCGCTCATAACAGCAGCAAATAACTCTGAAATATGAGTACCATTAAAATATAAATTATTTTCATTTTTGAAATGTGGCTTTTTATTTTCTTCTCTTTCTATAATAAGATTATTTTTATTATAATGATTTTGAGCCATAGAAAGAACAATATTTTCTAAAGTTTTTCTTGCCGAATCTCTATTATTATTTTCATTAAAGCTATATTCCAAATAAGCCATAATATCAAAGCCTTTTATAATTCTTTAAATATTAAATAAATTGCCCTATCAAAGTATGACTTTTTATCTCTGTAACTTCAGCATTAAAAATATCACCCATATTAAGCTCTTTATCTTTTTTTACAAGTATTATTCTGTTTTCCTTACTTCTGCATAAATAATGCATATTATCCTTAGCTATATCATCTACCATAACAGAAGTTTTCTTACCAACCTGCTTCGATAATAATTTCTGAGCTAATTCTCTTTGATAATTCACAAGCTCAGTAAGTCTTCTTGCCCCTACAGCCTTATCATACTGAACTTTCTTCTTATAGGCAATGGAGCCTTCTCTCTCTGAATATTTATACAGATAAGCCTCTTCAAAACCAATATTTTCAAGTAAATTTAATGTTTCTTTGTACTCATCTTCTGTTTCATCAGCATAACCTACTATTATATCTGTTGAAATAGGAAAATCATCAGTATAATTTCTTAAATATGATACTTTTTCTAAATATTCGTCTTTTGTATATTTTCTATTCATAAGATTCAATATTCTATCCGAACCGCTTTGAAAAGGTAAATGTATATGCTTACATAAACTATTTAAATTCCATATAGCATCAGCTAAATCCTTATCAAAATCCTTAGGATGAGATGTTAAAAACCTTATCCATACCTTGTCTTTAGCCTTTTCATCAACAATTTTGTCTAATTTGTATAATAATTCTGTAAAATTAATTTCATTATCAATATCAAGCCCATAAGAATTAACATTCTGACCAAGCAATGTTATTTCTTTTGCTCCATCATCTATTAATCTTTTTAATTCCTCAGCTATCTCATCTGATTTTCTGCTTACCATTTTTCCCCTAGTATGAGGCACAATACAGTAAGTACACCAATTATTACATCCATGAGATATTGGTATAAATGCCTTATGAGGCTTATCTTCATCTACATAAGATTTATTAAATATGTAATTATCATTAAATTTTCTTACAAAAACTTCCTCATCTTTCATATAATCTCTAATATTAACTTCATTATATACATCGAATATCTTATCAGCACCAAGATTTTGAAGATGTTCTCTGGAAGTCTGAGCCATACAGCCCATAATTATTATTTTGGTATCTTTTTTATTCTTTTTCCTATTTGCATTGAAAAGCTTTACTCTTGAAAATACCCTCTCTTCAGCATGAGCTCTAACACTGCATGTATTTATTATTATACTGTCAGCATTTTCATGATTTTCCGTTTGTATAAAACCTTCCTGCATAAGCGAATTAATTAAACTATTAGAATCTGCCTTATTCATTTGGCAGCCGTAATTTTCTAGGTAAAAATTCTTCATGTTACTATCTTTATTTTATATTATTATTTTATGAATTTGGATTTTATATCTTCTACTAATATTTCAGGCACCAATCCGTCTATAGGACCATTAAATTTCAGTATTTCTTTTATTAAAGAAGAACTGACATAAGCATAATTTTCAGATGTATGTAAAAATATAGTATCCATTTCTGGATATAATAATTTATTCATTCTAGACATTTTTAATTCATAGTATAAGTCTTCACTATCTCTTATTCCTCTTGCTAAGACTTTTATATCATTTTGCTTCATATATTCTGTAACAAGTCCTGATATTGATACTATTTCTATAGTGTCATTATCCCCAACTACTTTTTTTATCATATTTTTTCTTTCTTCTATAGTAAAAGTGGGAGATTTTTCTAAATTAACAGCTACAGATATATAAACTTTCTTAAAAATATCAGCAAGTCTGTATAGTACATCGAGATGTCCTAATGTAAAAGGGTCAAAAGTACCCGGAAATATTACCTTTCCATTTTTCATAGTATATATTATATACAAAATTGATATAATATCAATATAGAAAAATATTTTTAATACTTTTATTGCCTCTTTAATATATTTTATACAAATTTAATATTTATACAGTATATAAATACAATATATTTTTATAAAAAAACAATATTTTATATTTTTATATTGTATGTTATAATTAATATATTATAATTTTGTTATTATTTATATTGAGGAGTTATTTATGGCTCATATTAATAAAACAGAAATAAGAGTGATATATGCTGATACTGATCAAATGGGGGTTGTTTATCATTCTAATTATTTAAGATATTTTGAAATAGGAAGAACTGAACTTTTAAGAGAATTAGGTATTTCATATAAAGATATGGAAGATAAATATGATATAATGCTTCCTGTAAAAGAGGCTTTTGTTGATTATAAAATTTCTATAAGATATGATGAAGTTATAGTTGTTTGTACAAGTATAGAAAAACTAAAAAATGCTTCTTTAAGGCTTAAATATGAAATAAGAAGCAAGGAAAATGAAAATATATTATACAGTACAGGTTATACTTTGCATCCTTTTGTTAATAAAAAAAGCGGTGAAATAGTAAAGCCTGATGAATATTTATATGATATAATGTCTAAAGGTAAATAAATAATGAGCTGGATAAATGTTATATTGACTGTTCTTTCATCTGCTAATATGGTTGGAGATTTGGTAAAAACTACAGCTATGGAAAGCAGGGCTAAAAAAATATATAATAAAATAGATGAAAGAGAAAAAGAAATATCTGAAAAAATAGAATCTAAAATGAAAAAAGAATTTCAATATGTATATTCAGAGATAAATTCTTTAAAAATAGTTGTAAGGTTTTTATTTTTTATATCTTTAATATTATTAATTTTATTTATTATTTCATTGATATTTATAATTTTTGTTTTAAAATATAAAAATATAATTTAATTAATTTAATTTTGAGGTTTTTATATGGCTACTACTACTACTGCAGCAAAAAAAAATAAAAAAGCTTTAACTTGTTCAGTAATTACAAGAAGCGGTCCTATATTGAGATCTATGCGTGTAGATCATGTAGAAATACCTTCTCATAATGGATATGTTTCTATACATTTAGATCATTGCCCATATATTGTTCGTATAGGCTATGGAGAACTTAGAATATATAATGAAGATAATAAGCTTATTAATATGTATGTAGAAGATGGAATAGCTGAAGTTACAAATAATGTTATAGGGATATTAGTAGAAACTGCATTATATCCAAAAGATATAGATTCTATGATGGTTAAAGAAGAAATAAATAAATTGTCTAAACAAATGGTTATTAATGCTAAAGAAGCAAGAAGAAATAATGAAAAAATTTCAAAACTAAACAAACAAATAGAAATTTCTTCTAAATAATATGCTATTGTAATTTAAGTATTATCCGATAATTTAGTTGACATATTTTTATAGTTTACTATAATTTAATATGTTAACTAAAAAATTTATATTAGATGATTGAATATGCCTAAAATAGAAGATTTAGAAAAACTAGGAAGTATTGCTTTTTTAATAGGAAATAAAGCATTACCAAAAGAAATATCACAGGACGACTATAATCGCTTTAAGTCAGTTTTTACAGATGAACATATGGCAAACTCATTGCCAGCTGAAGATAATGACTTACCATCTATTGATGATTTAGACAGTTTAGATTTAGATGATGATAATGATAATAATGATCTAGACTTACCTAATGATTTAGGTTTGGATGATAATGTATCTGCTGATACTGATGATTTAGGATTGCCTGAAGATTTAGGCTTAGATGATGATAAAGCATCTGCTGATATCGATGACTTAGGATTGCCTGAAGATTTAGGCTTGGATGATGATAAAGCATCTGCTGATATTGATGACTTAGGTTTACCTGAAGATTTGGGCTTGGATGATGATAAAGTATCTGCCGATATTGATGACTTAGGTTTACCTGAAGACTTGGATGATGATAAGGTATCTGCTGATATTGATGATTTAGGATTACCTGAAGACTTAGACGATGATAAGTCATCTGTTGATAATGATGATTTACAATTGCCTGAAGATAAAGAATTAGAAGATAAAATTGCAATGGATATCAAAGAAGATAAAAATAGTAATGATATTCATTCCGAAAGATTGCCTACGCTAGGCGATTTACCATTACCTGAAACATTGCCAAATATAGATGATGATAATCATAATATAAATGAAAATGATGAAGAACCTAATATAGATGATATAAATATAGATGATATATCTGATAATTTAGATGATATATTAGAAGAAGATACTACTAATTTGGATGATTTAGATAGTATTTTAAATGGAAATGATGATATATTAGGAGAAGAAGAGACTGATAAAGCTGAAGAGGAACCTATATCAGATTTAGAAGATATAAATAATACTGAAGAAGAATCTGATAAAATTGCTGCTGATGATTTAGATTTAGATAATTTATCATTAGATGACACTGCTGATGAGGTTACTGAAGAACCTAAAGATGAAGAAGAATCTGATAAAATTGCTGCTGATGATTTAGATTTAGATAATTTATCATTAGATAACACTGCTGATGAAGTTACTGAAGAACCTAAAGATGAAAAAGAAGAAGATACTGATAAAGCTGATGATGATATAGATTTAGATGACACTGCTGATGAAGATGATAATGAAGAAGTTAAAGACGAAAAAGAAGAAGATACTGATAAAGCTGATGATGATATAGATTTAGATGATGCTGCTCATGAAGTTACTGAAGAACCTAAAGATGAAAAAGAAGAAGATACTGATAAAGCTGATGATGATATAGATTTAGATGATTTATCTTTAGATGATATAGCTGATGAAGATGATAATGAAGAAATTAAAGATGAAAAAGAAGAAGATAGTAATAAAGCTGATGATGATTTAGACTTAGATGATTTATCTTTAGACGATGTAGCTGATGAAGATGATAATGAAGAAATTAAAGATGAAAAAGAAGAAGATAGTAATAAAGCTGATGATGATTTAGACTTAGATGATTTATCTTTAGATGATGTAGCTGATGAAGATGATAATGAAGAAATTAAAGACGAAAAAGAAGAAGATAGTAATAAAGCTGATGATGATATAGACTTAGATGATTTATCTTTAGATGATGTAGCTGATGAAGATGATAATGAAGAAATTAAAGATGAAAAAGAAGAAGATAGTAATATAGATGATGATATAGATTTAGATGATACTATTGATCATTATGAAGAAGATCATGATGATATGGGTTTAGATGACTTATCGTTGGATGATGATTTACCTTCTACTAATATAGTTGAAGGCGGTACATCTCTTCCTTCTCCTGAATTGGCCAATACTTTACCTGCTTCTAAATATGAAGATGTAGATAAAGATATAGACCATGATAAAGTTATTAATTCAATCAAGTACTTGCCTCCTATTACACAGTATCATGTATTAGATGCAATACTTAATGAAAAATTAAGCAGAAATTCTATGGAATATTTGCTTAATGCATTAGAACGCGGTGAAACCAGCGAAAATATTACAGAATTATTAAATAAAGAATTAGGTTTAAGCCTTAAAGAAGAAGGCAGAAAAAATATACTAGAATTAATACCTATACCTAATTCATTAAAAGACTATGCTAAGATAATAAGAGTTGCTGCTGTATTCTTAATATTGTTTATAGCTGTGGTATTATTCTCTTTCCAATTCATTTATAAACCTGTAATGGCAAATAAATATTATAGTCAGGGTTTAGTAAGCATATCTAGAGGAGCTTATGATGAAGCAGAAAGGAATTTTGCTGAAGGCGAAAGATATCAGCCTAAACAAATTAAATGGTACAATAAATATGCAAGGGCTTATATTGCAAGAGAAACATTTAATGAGGCATATAATAAGATACAGGGTGCTTTAAATATAAAACCTAGAGACTTTGAAACTAGAATAACTTTCGGATACTATTATAGAAAGAAAGGAGAAAAAGAATTATCTCAGGAAGATTATATTTTAGGCGAAGAATTATATAATGATATGCTTGTTTATACAGATAAGAAGAAAGAAAAAGAAACTATATATGATGAACGCGGACTTCTTATGATAAGCAGAGCTAAAAACATGCTTGAAACTGAATATTATGATATAGCATATAATAATTATAGAGATATGGTTAATTTCTTTGGAGACGGAGTTGTTCCTAGAAAGAGAGCTATGCTTATAAAAATTTATCAAGATGATTATAATCAGGTAAAAGCTATTCAAAATCATATTAACCTATTAAAAAATGGTTATATTGATGATGAAGTATATCCTAAATTAGCAAAATATCTTCTTGATAAAGATGATTTTTACGGCTCAAGAGTATTATTTGAAAGCCTTTTAGCTGCTTATCCTAATAATTTAGAATCTATAGTTGGATATGCTGATTATGAAACTAGATTAAAACATTATGATAGAGCAAGAGAAATATTAACTACAACAGCTTTACCTCTATATGAATCTGATCCTTTTTATAGAGGAAAAGAATATGTTTATAATATGTTAGGACAAATATATTATAATTTGGGAGAATATGGAAATGCCGTTAAAAACTTCAATGAAGCTTTGGCTATAAATGAAACATATCCTGATGCTAATTATAATTTGGCTAATGTATATTTCTATAAAGAAAAAGATTATGCTAAAGCAAAAGAACATTATCAAATGGCTTATGATAATTTAGCACCTACTCTTAGAAGTGATAAGCTTTTATATAATTTATCTTGGATATATTATTCAGATGAAGAATATGACAGAGCTTTTGAAGGATTCAATGCATTATTCCAAAAGAATCCTAGTAATAGTGTAGTATCTTATGCTTTAGGTAATTCACTTTTACATTTAGATAAAGCTAATTTGGCTAATGGTTTTTATAGAAATGCTTTAAGTCAGGTACTCTCAAAAAGAGACAGACTAGGAAGATTAGAAATGCGTACAGAAAGCGATTTTATACTTGTAAGTTATTTAGCTAGTCTTTATAACAATATAGGTGTTGCTTATGCTTATAATTCTACTGTTACAAATACTATTGTTAATGAGCAGGAAGCATTTAAACATTTTGTATTGGCTAGCGAATATTTTGATCAGGTAAGAACTTCTAATATAGATTTAGAGAGAATGGAAAAGAGAACTGTACTTGTTGATAATCAAAATGTTGGTACGGCTACTTATAATATAATGTCTATGCAGGGAAGAAGAAATTTAAAGCAATCTACTGTAATAGATGATTATATTCCTAAAGATATGCATTATTTGAAATAAATAAAATTTTAATAAAAAAAGCAGAGTTTATATACTCTGCTTTTTTATTTTGAAAACCAAAATCAATTATAAATTTCTAAGATGTACTTTTCCATTATTATCTATTGTCTTACTGCCCTTTTTATACATTATAAAAAGATAATTAAATCCCCTCAAATAAAAATTATTTTCAGCAGCTGCAATATGATAATTTCCCTTATTAAGAGTCTTATTATGTCGAACTACAGACACTATATCTATAGGCATAAAATATTTAGACATAATCTCAAATAATTTAAACCCAATAGGCATAAATGGAAAACCCTTTTCATAAGAATCAGAAACATATAAAGCCATGTATCTATCTTTCTTCATTATTCTAAATATTTCATTTATAACTTTTTCCATAGCCTCATAATATTCATTTTCTTTTGCTGTTAATTTTCCAATGCAATTTTTTTCATCAGAATAATTAATATGCGTACTATATGGCGGATCTATAAAAACAAAATCAACCTTCTCATCTTCTATTGGTATTTTCCTAGCATCTGCTTTAAAAATATCTTTTCTTTGTAAAGCTTTTGGATTTATATCATATCCCAAAGCCCTTCTTCCCAACTCTCTTGCTACATCAATAGTAGTACCGCTTCCAGCCATAGGATCAACTACTAAATCTCTTTCTTTAGTATATCTATTAAGCAGATTCCATATTATATAAGAAGGTGTTGCTCCTATATAATGCTTATGCTTTTCTTCTTCGCTTTTTAAATGCTGCTGAGACGGATAATCCCATAAAGTTGTAGTTTGCAATTCCAATTTTTTTTTCATCTCTTTTATCCGCTTTATAAAATTTTTATAAATAATATACTATAACTATTTATTAGCAAGTATTGAATAAAAAATTTGCTTGTTAAAAATAAATACTTTGATATTATATTAATAAATATTTTAGGTTTATTATAAATGAGAAAAAGAATTAAAGCTATAATATGTTCCGCACTTTCTCTAATATTCGGAGGAATAGGAATACAAAAATTTTATTTAGGTCAAACTAAAAGAGGTCTATTATATATTTTATTTTGCTGGACTGGAATACCATATTTACTTTGCATAGTAGATTTACTTAGATTTATATTTATGAGTGAAGAACAATTTGATTTAATATACAATAAAGAATATTTAGAAAACTTAAATAATAATGAAAATCATAAAAGTAAATTTGATGATGTTATAGATGCAGAATACAGCTATGTTGATAAAGATGATATAGATGATATAAAAAATAATGAAGATTCAAAAGAAAATATTATCATTGAAAAAGCACTTGAATATCATAAATCGATTGAAGATGCATGCAATAATATATATGATTATGATTTTGCATCTAAGGTAAAGCAATTAAACAGCATATTTAAATGCATAATTGATAAAGTTAGAGATGATGATAAGAATGATAATTCAATAAAGAAATTGGATAAAATGCTTGAATATAATATACCAACAACTTTAAAGCTTATTAATTCTTATGCTGACTTATCATCTTCAAATATATTAAATTCTAATAATATAAAATATGAAATAATAGAATCTATTGAAGCAGTTACAAAGTATCTCAATAATGTATTAGAAAATATACAGAAAGATGATATTATGGATATTACAAGCGATATAGATGTACTAAAGGCAAATTTAAAAAAAGACGGTTATGTTTAAGGAGATAAAAAGTGGACAGCGATGGAGTATATAAAAGAGTAAATATCAATAAAGTTATAAAAAACATTCAAAAAAATAATTCTGATATAACAGAAAGCAAAGCACAAGAAATAGCGTATATAATGGTAAAAGAGCTTAATAAAAAAGTTTCAAGTATGGTTGATGATTTTGAAAATGGAGAAGGCGATTTTATGGCATGCTATTTTAATGCTGTAGATAGACAATAAAAACATATTATTTTTTATAAATTAATATATAATAGGTTTTTATCTTATAAAAGTATCTTTTTTTGTATTGACTTTTTATTATGTAATGATAAAAATTAAATAAAAACAATAATATTAAGGAGGATATTATGTCATTATCAGATGATATTAAATCAGGTTTTTATTCAGGCATTGGAATGATGCTTAAAGGAAAAGAAAAATTAGAATCAGCAGCACGTGAGTTTATTAAAGATAAAAATGTAAGTGCTGAAGAAGGTGAAAAGTTTGTAAAAGATATGGTAAGCAAAGCTTCTGAAACTAAAGAAGAAGTAACTCAATTCATAGATGAAAGAGTACAAAAAGCTATTGATAAAATGGGTTATGTAAAAAAAGAGGAATATGATTCTATCAAAAAAGAGTTAGAAGAATTAAAAGAGTCTATCAAAAAAAATCAGCAATAATTATAATTAAATGCAAGGGGTTTTTTAACTCCTTGTATTTAATTTCTAATTAAATCAAAACTTATCAGTGAGAAATAAAATGAATAATATAAAATCTATAAATAGGGCAAGAGAAATTATATCTATAATAATTGCATACGGATTTAGAGATATTATAGCAATGACCCCAATATTAAAAATAATAAAAAACCCTATAGATAAAATTAATATAAAGCATAATGGTGTTGATTTACGCAAATATAGCAGGGGTGAAAGAATTAGAATGGCCTGTGAAGATTTAGGTACAACATTCGTAAAATTAGGGCAAATACTATCAAATAGAAATGATATACTTCCAAAGGATATTACGGCAGAATTGAGTAAGCTGCAAAATAATGTAAAGCCATTTGATGAAAATATAGCTAGAAATATAATAGAAGAAGAATTAGGAGCTAAAATAGAAGATATTTTTGAATCTTTTGAATCTAAACCTAAGGCTAGTGCTTCCATATCTCAAGTACATATTGCTGTATTAAAAAATGGAGATAAGGTTGCTGTAAAAGTAAAAAGACCTGACATAGAAGAAAATATACTCACAGATATAGAAATTATAATATGGCTTTCAAATATAATAGAAAAATATAATGATGAATTTGCTTTAATGCAGCCTCAGAAATTAATAAGCGCCTTTAAAGCTCAGCTTTTGCAGGAACTAGATTTTAATTTTGAAAAAAATAATACTTTGAAATTTTATAAATATTTCCAAAATAATAAAAATATAAAAATAGCAAAGATATATGATGAGTACAGTACTAAAAGTATATTAACTATGGAATATATTGACGGAATAAAAATCTCTGATATTTCAGATGATGATACAAAATATGACAGAAAAAAGCTGGTTTCTATAGGAGTAGATGCTGTATTGGAACAAATATTTATGCTTGGTTTTTTTCATGCCGATCCTCATCCTGGTAATTTAATGGCATTAGAAAATAATGTATTATGTTTTTTGGATTTTGGTATGATAGGTTTTATTCCGCCTAATTCTAAAGAAGCATTTTCTTCTATTATTATGAGTATAAATTCTGCTGATTATTTAGAATTATCTAAAGCGATACTTGATTTATGTTATCATACTGAAATAAAGAATATGGATGAATTTAATATGGCAATATTTATATTGGTAAGTAAATATATAGATATGCCTTTAGATAATATTAATATGGAAGATGTATTTAATGAACTTATATTTATAATAAGAGAATTTCGTTTAACATTACCAAGCAATATTATGCTTTTAATAAAATCTCTTGTAGTTCTTGAAGGTGTTGCAAGGAATTTAGATAAAGATGTAAAATTGATAGAACATATAAAACCTTTTGCATTCAGATATATTAAAGAACAGATAAAACCTGATAATTTATTAAAACAAATGAAAAAATTGGTTTATGATTATCTTCATATATTAAGAGAATTTCCTGCTGACATAGGTGATTTAGTATCTGTTATGAAAAAAGGAAGTATGAAAATTCAGCTTGAGCATAAAAAGCTTGAATCATTATCTAATACTTTGGACGGTTTAGCAGATAGATTAAGCTACTCTATAGTTTTAGCATCATTAATTATGGCTAGCTCCTTAATAATTACAAGCAATATGCCTCCTCTATTTCATGGAACATCTGTTATAGGAATGATAGGTTTTGGATTATCAGCTATAATGGGATTTATCATGATTATAAGCAGATTTATAAAGAAATATGTCAAGAAAAAATAAATGATATAGGCAATAAAAAAGCTCCCATATGGGAGCTTAAATATGCTCCGAGAACAGGGCTCGAACCTGCGACCCGGTGATTAACAGTCACCTGCTCTACCGACTGAGCTATCTCGGATTCTTTTTTAATGTTTGAATATTATAGCATAAACAAAAAAAATGTCAATAGACAAAATAATATTTTTTATTTATAAGCACTAAAATATTGAAGTATTTCTTTATATTTTGATGATTTATCTCCAGATAATACCATATATGTATTTAAATGATTATATACTTTTTTTCCGTATTCTTTTTCTTTCTCAGCATCATTTTTCTTTACAGCATCATCAAATTTCTTCTTATATATTGTAGCAAGTCTGTAATTAGAATTAGGGTCAGCCCTTAACTGCAAAGCTTTTTCATAAAGCTGAATTATTTTATCTTCTTTAAACTCTTTAGATAAATAAACAGCTCCATACATATATACATCTCCCAATATAGGATATGAAGGATGTGATTTTAAAGCCGCCATTCCTTTAGAATCTAAAACATTTAAATATGCCTTTAATTTAGTATACGCATTCATACTTCCGTCAAATTCTGATAAAGTTCTAGCATACCCAACAATTTTATCTAATTCCTGATCTTTACTTGGTGTTATTGGTATATTTAGATCTGTTTGGGAAAATGCTGATATACTAAGGTATAAAAATATTGCTGAAATAAATTTTATTTTCACTTTTGCTCCCAATTTTAATAATTTTTTTGTTATTTTATTATCGTAATAATATAAATCTAGTAAAATCAAAAAAGTAAAAAGTTTATGATATAAAGCCGTATATTATATTTATATTATTTATAAACAATTTAATATATGACAATTTGTAAAAGATAAACTATACTTATATAAAAGGAATTAAAAAACTTTCTAATTTCGCAAATTTTATTTTTTATATACAGATATGGGCTTTCTATATAAAAAAGTTTAATTATAAATTTCTCAGCTATTAATGCGGCAATTTAAATAAATTAACTGAAGCTGTAAGTTCTTCTGATTGAGCAAATAGAGTTTCTGCCGCAGCATTCGCCTCTTCAACTAAAGCAGCATTTTTCTGAGTCATATCGTCCATTTCATTTATTGCTATTTTTATTTGCTCTATACCATTTTGCTGTTCCGCTGCATTATGACTTATACTTTCCATAGTTATAGAAGCTTCCTCTATTTTTGACTGTATATCATTAAATATTTCCTGTGATTGCCTTGCCGTTTCTGTAGCTTTACTTATTTTTTCATATACATTTCCTATTAAAATTGTTATATCTTTAACGGAAGTTTGAGTATTTAGAGCTAAATTTCTAACCTCGCTTGCAACTACAGCAAAACCTTTCCCGTTTTCTCCAGCCCGAGCAGCCTCAACTGAAGCATTAAGAGCCAGCAAGTTAGTTTGAAATGCTATATCCTCTATGATTTTTGTGATGTCTTTTATTTTATTGCTTGCTTGATGAACTTCCTCTATATTATTCGTTGTCTCAAGTATTATATTACCTGCATCGGTTACAGAAGATTTAACATCTGTTATCATTTGATTACTGCTTATAGAGTTGTCTGCAGATATTTTTACATTTGATGATATTTCGTTCATAGAAGCAGAAGTTTGCTCTATGCTTGCTGCCTGACTTTCTGTTCTATGAGATAAATCGTTATTTTGCTCTGATAATTCTTTTGCCGCCATAGTAATATTTTTGGCAGATTCTTTTACCACCGTAATTGTTTCTACAAGATTTCTTCTCATAGATACAAAAGCATCGCTTAACTCACCAAGCTCGTCTTCTCTTTTTATTTTTTGTTTGGTTGTTGTAAGGTTTCCTTCAGCTATTTCGTTTGCAACTCCTACCAATACTCTTAAAGGTTTTGTTATTGATTTCGTAAACATAGATATAAATATGGTATATAAAACCATAACTATAATAGATATTATTATAAGCTGCCAAATTAAAGAAGTTGTTCTTGCATACATCTCTTTTTCCGTTACAGATATTCCTATAAGCCAATTCATATCATCAAATTTTTCATAAGCACATGTTCTTTTGTCTCCTGAAAATATGAACTTTAAAGTACCTGTTTTTTGGCTGGAAGAAAAAGCCTCTTGATATTGAGGAGGGGCTTCTACTCCCATATTTGAGGTATTGTTATGATTTCTTATTAGGAAGTTATCTCCTCCAACTGTAAAAATATTCCCAGAATTTCCTAGTTTAAAGTCGCTGAAATGCAAATCATTTAAATATTGCCAATCTATTATTATATATACGTATCCTATCTTATTACCGCTTGCATTTGTAACCTCTTTTGTAACGGGTAAAGCCCAATTGCCGTTTTCTCCTTTTATAAGTATAGATCCTATATAGGAGTTTCTTAATTCTGGATTGATTTCAAACATATTTTTTCCTATTAAATTATCGTATTTAACATCAAATATTATATTACCTTCCAGATCTATCACTCCTGCATTTATTGCATTTTTATTCATACTATCTAATTTTGTTAATTCTTCCTTTAAGGCTATTTTATTTTCTTCAGTTGGATTTTCTATAAACGCAGTTATTTCACTTTCTGTGGAATACATACTTGCTATAGTAAACTGTTCTTTAAGTATAGTTTCTATAACCGATAAATAACCATGAACTGTATTTTTTAATCCAGTATATGTAGCTTCTTCCAAACTGTAGCTTGCTTGCTTTGCAGTTAGTATTATTATAAAAGATAGAAACGGTAATGCTATGGATATAATCATTATGGGCATTTTTACCTTTAGGCTTTTTAACTTCTTCATAATAAATAATCTTCCTAAGTTATTGTATGATTTTAATTTTTTATTTGACTGACTATATTAATTTATTAATTTTTGAAAAAAAGTCAATATTTATTTAAGATAAAAAAAATTATGCTGCTTATTGACAATAAAAGTATTTATTCTATAATTATTTTGAAAATATAAATTTATGGAGATATTTAATGGCTACTAAAAAAAGAGAAAAAGCGGCTGAAGATACCACAAAAAAAACAGCCGCTAAAAAAGCTACAACTACTAAAAAAGTTGCCGAAGAAAAATCAAGTAGCAGCACACCTAAAAAAGCTTCTGTAAAATCAGCTGCTGCTAAAAAAACAGTTTCAAAGACTACAGCTAAAAAAGCACCTTCAAAGAAAAAATCTGAAAAAAAAGTAAAAGAAGATATAGAAAAATTAGAAGAAGTAAAGAAAGAGCCTGAATATATACCTGATGAAGTTGATATAGTAAGAGAATTGCCAGATAGATATAATGAAACAAAATTAGTACTTATGATGCGTGATCCTGAATGGTGTTTTTTCTATTGGGATATATCTGATAATGATATAAATTATCATTCTTTAAAAGGAAAAAGAATATCTGTAAGAATATTCCATGTATTTGGTTATGATATTACTAATGGTGAAATTCATAAAGAAATAGAAGTAAATTATATTTATGGTGATAGATATGTTAATCTAGCTATGCCTCATGCTTATTTTATTGGGGAATTAGGTTATTATGATGAAAATAACAGATTTATAGTATTGGCTAGAAGCAATATGATTTATGCACCTAGAGATTCTATGAGCAATGTTTATGATGAGGAATGGATGGTTAATGAAGAGATTATTAAATTATTAAAATCTCCTAAAGCATTAAGAGAAAGTTTATCTTCTGCTACAATATTCGAGCTTATAGATTTAAGAAGACATCATCTTGCTGGTTCGTCTTCTTCACTTTTTATGAAAAAGAATTAAAAATATTAAGCGGTATTAATTGATAATATAACATAATTAATTTTTCTGTTTTTGTAATTTTTGGACTCTGTAAATTAAATATTAATTAATGCCGCTAAAAATAATATATAAAGCGGTGAATCTATTAAGATTGAAAATAAATGTCTGCTTGTTATTATCTTCTTTTTCATAACAACAAATGAGATTATACTGCTATATATAATAGGAAATAAATATTTCAATTTATCAATATCAAAACTAGACTTACCAATAACAGCAAATCCAATTATCATAAATAAAGCTAAGATAATAGGTATTATTCCTGTTATAAATGCCAATTTTGAGGAATCTATATATGTAGTTAAAGTTACAGCACCTGCTATTTTATCACTTTGAGAGAATTTTATTTCAATCAAAGCCTGTCTTATGAACATAAATAAAAATACTATACTAGTAGAAAATAAAAATAAAAATGGATTTTCTGTAAATATATTTCTATTCATAATAAATATAGAACCATTCAATAATACTGTAACGGCAACAGATATAACTATAGCTTTGAACGGTATAAGTTTTTTAAATAATCTAAAGAAAAATGAACCTTCAAATCTAGATTTATTTTCAAAGCTAATATTATACCCTACTCCAAGCAAACTGGAAAGTATAGAAAGCATTAATATACCAATATCAACCTTATATGCAAAATAAAACATTAATAAGGAACTTATTGCCATTAATGACATAAAGAATATTTTATTATTTTGATAGAATAAATATCTTCTTTTATCACTTATTTTAATGGTATAATTACTATATCCATTACCCAAACTCATATATAAATAATATAATGCTATTACTATACCTATTTTATACTGAAAAGGCTTTGATAATATATCATATATAGCATATGACATTAAAAAAGCACCTACAGAAAAGAAAATATAACCATAATTAAGAAAATCAAATATACTTGAAAAAAATCTGCTTATATCACTTGAATATTTATCTTTTATAGTCTGTGCTACATCTTCTATAAGCCAATCAGGAGTAGAAGCCCCAGCCATAATTCCTATATTTTTATAGTTTGATAAATCTATATTATTTAAATCTTCTTTATATTCAACATAAAATGCAGGCTTAATCGCTGATGCAATATTATATAAATTTCTTGTATTTGAGCTTTCAGAGCCACCTATTACAAGAACCACATCATTTCTCTTTGCTATTTCTAATATTTCATTTTGTCTTTGTTCTGTTGCTACACAGATAGTATTTTTAATAATTATTTCACAATCTTTATACTTATCTTGTATTTTATTTACGAATTTATCGAATACGGATTTTTGTAAAGTTGTTTGTGCTACTATTAAAGTTTTTTTTGATTCATTAGGAAGTTTATTTAAATCTTCATCTTTGTATACAACATGCACATCATCAGCATATCCGCAAACACCAACAATTTCAGGATGAGTAGGATTTCCTATTACTATTACCCTATATCCAAGAGAACTATGCTTTTTTACAAGTCCTTGAATTTTAGCCACATATTTACAGGTAAGATTTACTATTTTTTTAGCATGACTAGAAAGGGCTTCTCTTCTTTTAGGAGATATTCCATGTGCTCTTACAATAACAGTTTTTCCATCTAAAACAGACATATCCTCTTCATCTTCATATGTTTTTACACCAATATTTTCCAACATATCAAGAGTTTGAGGATTATGAATTAAATGTCCATCTATATATATTTCACTATTACTTTTTGCAGCTTGTGAAAAAGTGTTTTCTACGGCATATTTCACACCGTCGCAAAAACCAGCAAATTTACCTATATCAACATTCATTATTTTTTAATTTTTAAGAATTGATTTATTATTTAGCTTTAGAAACTTTATTGCCTTTAATGCATTTAGTGCATACTAATGCTTTTCTTACTGCCCCATTTACTTCTATTCTTACATTTTGTAAATTAACGTTGAAAGAACGCTTAGTTTTTATATTAGAGTGACTTACGCTATGACCATTTTGCTTGCCTTTACCGCATATTTCACATACTCTTGCCATTATTTTCCTCCAATAAAATATTATATAAAAAAATTCTAACTATGTATCATATTATTATATGATAAAAAATAATTATAGTCAATAGTTTAAAAATATATTTTTATATTAAAAAACTATATTACCATTGATTATATTTAAAATTGTAGTATAATATTTGGCATTAATAATTAGTTAAAAACCTAAAAAATAGGAGAAATATATGCCACCAAGATCAAAACTAGGAGAAATACCTAGACAAGAAATGCCTACTAGAAGTGCTGAAGAAAGAAAACATGACTTTAAAGAAGTTCCTCTTGGATATACTGAAGAACAAGCATATCAGGAGGCTTTAAGATGTTTAGATTGTAAAGTACCGCACTGTATGGAAGGCTGCCCAGCTAAAGTAAAAATACCTGAATTTATAGGACTTATAGCAGAAAAGAAATTTTTAGAAGCAGCTAAAAAAATTAAAGAAACAAATGCATTACCAGCTGCTTGCGGAAGAGTATGCCCTCAGGAAGAACAATGCGAAGAAAGATGTGTGGTTGGTAAAAAATTTGAACCAGTTGCTATTGGTAAATTAGAAATGTTTGTTGCTGATTATGAAAGAAAGCATTCTAAACATGAAAATTTACAGGTAGAAAAAAATGGTAAAAAAGTATGTATAGTAGGAGCTGGTCCTGCAGGATTGGCTTGTGCTGGAGACTTAATAAAATTAGGATATGATGTTACAGTATTAGAGGCTTTACATACTATAGGCGGAGTATTAATGTATGGAATACCAGAATTCCGCTTACCTAAAGAATTAGTAGCTCATGAAGTAGAAAATCTTAAAAAAGACGGCGTTAAATTTAAAATCAATGAAGTTGCTGGTATATCTTTAGATTTCCAAGAACTAAGAAAAGAATATGATGCTATATTTTTAGGAACAGGAGCAGGACTCCCTGTATTTTTAAATGTACCTGGAGAACATTTCTGCGGTGTATATTCTGCTAATGAATATTTAACAAGAGTTAACTTAATGGGTGCTTATAAGTTCCCAGAAGTTGATACTCCTGTAATAAAGCATAAAAAAGTTGCTGTATTAGGAGGCGGTAACGTAGCTATGGATGCTTGCAGAACCGCTGTAAGATTAGGCGCAGAAAAAGTATATATAATATATAGAAGAACAGAAAAAGAACTTCCAGCAAGATTAGAAGAAATTCACCATGCTATGGAAGAAGGAGTAGATTTCAGATTCTTAAGAGCTCCTTTAGAAATACTTGGAGATGAAAATGATAATGTTACAGCTGTAAGAACTCAGGTTATGGAGCTTGGAGATCCTGACCCTGATGGAAGAAGAAAGCCTGTACCTGTTGAAGGACAAACTGAGGATATAGAAGTTGATGCTGTTGTTATAGCAATAGGTACTACACCAAACCCTCTTATAGCTAGAAAAGTACATGATCTAAAAACAACTAGAAAAGGTACTTATGAAATAAATGAAGAAACTTGTGCTACTTCTATAGAAGGAGTATTTGCAGGCGGAGATGCTGCAAGAGGAGCTGCTACAGTTATTTTGGCTATAGGTGATGGTAAAAAAGCTGCTGCAGGAATAGATAAATATTTGTCTAGTAAATAATTTATTCATTAATTTTTTTTATTAAAAATAGGGACTTGCGATTTGTAAAGTCCCTTTTTTATAACAAAAATATGCATTTGTATTATATGAAAATAATAAAAAACTACAAAAGCTATTGACTTTTATACCGTTAATAATAATATAGTTAACATAATTGCATGTTTTTATTATAAAATACAATTATATTTTTTTCTTATTTTGATAATTCTGGTTTTATTTATTTAAAAGCCATAAAATATATTTTATAAAGATTGGGAGGATTAATCTGATTATGAAATTGAAGGTACAAATAGGTTTCATTACTCTAATAGCTTTTATGCTTATTTCCTGCGGCGGTTTACCTGTAAAAGAATATGAAAGAGTAACTGCTCTAAGAGATACAGTAGTAAACAAATATCCGGAGATAAAAACATTTGCTCCAGAAGATTTCGACATAGCTGAAAAAGGATATGCAGAAGCTGATGTTATAATGAAAGAAGAAAACAAAGATGAGGCTGCAAAGGCAAAAGAATTATTATTAACTGCTGAAACTAATTATAATATAGTTTTAGACAAAGGTTTGCCACCATATTCTGAAATATTAAAAAAACAGACTGATGAAAG
This sequence comes from uncultured Brachyspira sp., assembly GCA_944392715.1. Lineage (GTDB taxonomy): Bacteria > Spirochaetota > Brachyspiria > Brachyspirales > Brachyspiraceae > Brachyspira. Next base: position 10,907 of record CALXXQ010000089.1, on the reverse strand, counting down.
TGCAACTAATGCTATTGATATCAAAGCTAGCGTAATGTATGGTGATGAGTTCACTAAAGCTGATACTATATATCAAGAAGCTAATGCAATGTACACAGCTGAAACTAAAGATTACAGAGTTATGGTTGATAAGCTCTATCAAGCTAAAGTAGCTTATACAGATTTATACAATAAAACTAAAGAACAATTTGATAAAAGTGATGAGGCTTTAAAATTAGTAAAAGAACGTCTTGCTCAATTAGAAAAAATGATGCAGGAAATAGAAGCCTTTGAACAGGAACAGAATTAATTTTTAAGGAGTAAATGATGAAAATAAAAAAAATAATAGCTACTATAGCTTTATTATCTTTTACATGGTCTATTTTGCCAGCACAAACTTATGAAGATGCTGCAAGAATAACAGAAGAAGCAAATACTCTGCAAAATGAAGGACAATATCAACAGTCTTATGATAAATCTCAAGAAGCATCTCTAAGTATAGATAAAGCTCAAATGGCATTATTCTACAGACTTATGAATGCTAGAATAAACAAAACAAAAAATGATGCTAATAATGCTATAACAGAAATCAATCAAATGGGAGCTTCTACTGATAATCAATTCAAAGCACAGTATGAAGAAGCTGTTAAATACTTTGAAGAAGGTAATGCTAATATAGGAAGCATACCTGGTCCTGATACTGTAGCTCAAAATGATGAAGAATTTAATACTGCTTCTAATACTTTTAATACAGTATTGCAATATTTTGATAATGCATTAGCTTCTGCTAACACAGTTAAAGAAGGATATTTAGGAAGAGAGAGAGATACTGCTTCTAAAGCTATAGCTGATGCTAGAGGAAAATATAATGCTGCTTTAGGTAAAAGCATAAAAGCAGGTGATAATAATGATAAAACTGTATCTGGTGCTTTAACTAAAGCTGATGAAGCTTTAAAAGCTGATAATTTTGCAAGCGTACAGCAAAATGTAGCTGCTGCTCTTGCTGGTATAACTAAAGCTGAAGCAGATGCAAAAGCTAAAGCAGAAGCCGCTGCTAAGGCTGCTGCTGCAAAAGCTAAAGCAGAAGCTGAAGCAAAAGCTAAGGCTGCTGCTGCAAAAGCTAAAGCAGAAGCTGAAGCAAAAGCTAAGGCAGAAGCTGAAGCTAAGAAAAAAGCTGAAGAAGAAGCTAGATTAAAAGCAGAACAAGAAGCTCTTGCAAAAGAACAAGCTGATGCTATTGCTAAAGCTAAACAAGATATAGCTAATGCTCAAGAAAAATATGACAATCTTGTTAATGATAATACTATAACAAGAGGTGATGAAGTTGATCAGAATATATCTACTCTTTTAGCTGATGCTAATAATATAGTAGAAACTGATCCTGCTGCTGCAAGTGAAAAAGCATTAGAAGCTTCTAAAGCTATGGATGATTTAGTTAATAACAATAATAATAATATAGCTAGAGAAGAAAATCAAAGACAATTAGATGATCTTAAAGCTAGATATCAGCAATTAGTTGATGAAGGTTATATAATTCCAAATAGTGAAGAAGATCAAAATCTTTCTCAAACATTAAAAGATGCTGAAGATGCATTAAATAATAATGATAATACTTTAGCTAAAGAAAAATTAGAAGAAGCTAATAGAAATATGAATGCTATATATGAAATGGGACCTAAGAGACCTGGAGACGGCGATTTAGTTGATGTAGACAATAATAATGAAACTGGTCAAATCATAGATGCTACTACTGGTCAAACTGTTAATACTGAAGGTAAAGTTACTGTACTTCCTATGTATTATACTGTAGTACAAAGAACTCCTTTAACTGATGCTTTATGGAGAATAGCTGGATACTCATTCATATATAATGATCCTATACAATGGTACAGATTATATCAAGCTAATAGAAATGTATTAAGAGATCCTAATAACCCAGACTTAATATTACCAGGTCAGGTATTAACTATACCTAGCATGAATGGTGAAGAAAGAGCTGGTACTTATGATCCTAATATGGAATACATAACTTATGATGAAGCTATGATATTAAGAAATCAGCAAAATAATAATACTAATCAAGCTGCTCAATAAGTAATTAATCAGTAAAAATAATAGCCGTATATGATTTAATTCATGTACGGCTTTTTTATGTCAAAAAACACCAAATATAAAATGTATTTTCATATCAAAAAATTAAAAAGTAATCTTTTAAAAGGTTGTAACTAATCTCTTAAAAAATATAATTTATAAAATGATTTTATATCATAATATTTAATAAAAATAAAATATGAAAATATATATTTATTTAATAACTTTTATTAGTTTTTTAATAATATCCTGCCAAACAGTATACAATATAAAAGATGAAAATGATAAATCTCATATTGTAAAAATTGATAGAATAGAATACCTAAAGCCAAATATAATATATAATATAAATGAAACAGAATATTATACTGATAATTTATCAAGAATATATAAAGTTACAAGAAAAAAAAGTCTAATATTATCAAATGCAAGCAGAAATAATTATGCTCAAAGAAAAGTAGTAGAGCTTTACGGTATAAAAGAATATGATCAAGGAGGACATATAATAGGAAGACAATTTGGAGGCTCTCCTAATATTGATAACCTTATACCTATAAATAAAAAACTAAATATGGGAGATATGAAAAATACTGAAATGGAATGGAGAGAAAATATTATAAATGGATATGAAATAAATAATATTATTATAGATATAAAATATATATATACTAATATGCGTCCTAATTTAATTATTATTAATTATACTGTAGAAAAAGATTATACAAATTATAGAATAAAAAAGTATTAACAAATCACTAAATTATCAAAATAAAAGACGCAACCAAAATCATAAAAACAATTCTGGAAGCATCTAAAATATTTATAGGAGTATGTTAACTAACTTTTAGATAATTCCTTATCTTCAGTCTTAACAGACTTATTATAAGAAAATATCAAAGAGCCATCATTAGCATCAACATTAATAGTATCACCATCTTCAATATTACCGAATAATATCTCGGTACTCACATAATCCTCTATCTCTTTCTGTATAGCTCTTCTTAAACTTCTAGCACCATATTTCTTATCAAAGCCTTTATCTATAATATAATTTTTAGCCTCATCACTTAAATTGATAACTATATTTCTATCTTTTATAGCATCATTAAGCTCTTTAAGCATTATATTAATGATGTCTTTTAAATCATCTTTAGTAAGAGTATGGAATACTACAATATCATCTATTCTATTTAAAAACTCTGGATTGAAAGTTTGTTTTAATTCTTCTAAAGCAAAGTTCTTAATATCATCAGCATCTTTTTCGCTTCCTACAGCATTAAATCCTAAAGAACTTCCTTTTACAATATCTCTGGCACCTAAGTTGCTTGTTATAATGATGATAGTATTAGAGAAATCAACTTTTCTTCCAAAATTATCAGTAAGCTGTCCCTCTTCAAGCACTTGTAAAAGTATATTAGTAACATCAGGATGTGCTTTTTCTATTTCATCAAATAATATAAGAGAATAAGGTTTTCTTCTTACCTTTTCAGTAAGTCCGCCTCCCTCTTCATAACCTACATATCCAGGAGGAGCTCCTATAAGTCTGCTTACAGCAAACTTTTCCATAAACTCACTCATATCTATTCTAATAAGTGCATCGCTATCTCCAAACATAAACTCTGAAAGAACTTTAGCCAAAGCAGTTTTACCAACCCCTGTAGGACCTAAGAAAATAAAGCTTCCAAGAGGTCTTTTTGAAGTTTTAAGTCCTGCTCTGCTTCTTCTTATAGCTTTTGATATAGAAGCTATAGCCTCTTTCTGACCTACAACTTTTTTATGCAATTCTTCTTCCATATCTATAAGTCTCTTGCTTTCAGAATTAAGCAGTCTTTTAATAGGTATATTAGTTATTTCAGATATAACATGTCTTATATCATCTTCTTCAATAAAAGTTTCTATTTTTTCTCTTTCTTCACGCCATTTTTCTTCTTTATTTACTAATTCTTCTTGTAAAGAGCTAATTTCATCTCTTATTTTAGCAGCCTCTTCAAAATTCTGATTATCTACTACATTTTTCTTCTCTTCATTAAGCTCTTCTATTTTCTTTTCTAAATCTTTTAATTCCTGAGGTCTAGTCATATTAAGAAGTCTTGCCCTAGCTCCTGCTTCATCTATTAAATCTATAGCTTTATCAGGCAAATGTCTTTCAAAAATATATCTTTTACTCAAAACAGCCGCAGCAACAATAGCCTCATCAGTATATTTTACTTTATGATGATCTTCATATTTAGATTTTATACCATTCAATATTTCTATAGTATCTTCTACACTAGGCTCTTCTACATTGATAGGCTGGAATCTTCTAACCAAAGCACCATCTTTTTCTATATATTTTTTATATTCATTGATTGTAGTAGCACCTATACATTGAATCTCGCCTCTTGAAAGTGCAGGTTTTAACATATTAGCAGCGTCCAAAGCTCCTTCAGCACCGCCTGCTCCTATTAAAGTATGAAGCTCATCTATAAATATAATAATATTATTAGCTTTTTTTATCTCTAATACTATATTTTTTATCCTCTCTTCAAATTCACCTCTGTATTTAGTACCAGCTACAACAGAAGATAAATCTAAAGTTAATACTCTCTTTTTAAGAAGTATATCAGGAACATCAGCAGCTACTATTTTTTCTGCAAGTCCCTCTACTATTGCAGTTTTACCAACGCCAGGCTCTCCTAAAAGTATAGGATTATTTTTCTTTCTTCTTGAAAGAATTTGTACAACCCTCATAACTTCATTTTCTCTTCCTATAACCCTATCCAAAGCCTTATCTCTAGCCATTTTAGTTAAATCACGAGCAAATTGATCTAAAGTAGGTGTTTTTACTTTTTTAACATTATCATCCTGATGCGTCTGCTCTGAAGAAGACATATTGCTTCCAGCTACACCAAGCATTTTTAATATTTCCTGTCTTAATATGGTAAGTTCAAGCCCCATACTTGTAAGAACATTATAAGCAGTACCGCTTTCTTCTCTTAATAAACCTAAAAGAAGATGCTCTGTACCTATGTAATTATGGCTTAAAGCCCTAGCCTCTTCAGCTGATCTGCTTATAAGCTTTTGTACTCTTGGGGCTGTAGGTAAAGTTCCAAATACTTTTGTAGTTGAAGATTTTACCATAGCAGACTCTAATTCCAATTTTAATCTATCTAAATCAATTTTCAATCTCATTAAAACGCGTGTGGCTAAAGCCTCTGATTCATGCAATAGACCTAAAAGTATATGCTCTGGTGTAACCATATCATGATTTAGTCTTTTAGCTTCTTCCTGAGCATATAATTCTATAACTTTTTTTGCTTTACTTGTTAGATGAAATTGAAACATATTATAATCCTGCTTATATATAATTTTATTATATATAAAAAAATATTTTAATAGTAATTATCGGATATAATAGAAATACTATTAAATAAAACAAAATTATACATTAACATAAAAATGTTAATGTATAATTAGAATTTCTATTATAGGTTTTAAATTTTAAATAAAACTACTATTAGCTACATTAACAACATTTACACTAGTTTTATTAGATGATGCAGTATTAGTTTTAATAGAGCTTTCCTTATCGAATTTTCCATAGAATAAAGATAAGACTAATACTAAAACTATTGCCGTAGATAGAGCTAAAGATAGTCTAGCAGAACACATGAAAGCATAGAATGGATTAAGTTCTCTTTTATTTAAACTTTCCATTTTAGCTCTTTGAAGCATATACTGCCATTCTCTATCAGGCAAGCTAGGCAAATCGAAATGATGTCTTTTCTTTTCGATTTTGCTTTTAAATTGCATCATATCATGTAATTTCATAAAAGAGTCCTTTCTTTTTCTAATAGCGACTTCATTTTCTTAAGAGCATAAGAATAATTACTCTTAGCTGAATCGCTTGATATGTTTAATATATCGGCTATTTCTTTATATGAGTAATTCTCATAATATCTCAATATAAAGACATCTCTCTGTTTTCCTTTTAATTTTCTAGAGGCATTATATATTTTTTCCTGAAGGTATATCCTCTCATATTCTTTTTCGGTATTATACCTCTTATCATCCACTATCTCTAATTTTTCTAAATAAGGTGATTCTCTTCTATAAGCTTTAGAATACATATTAATAGCTGTATTGCTTATTATACGGTATAACCAGCCTTTAAAATAATTGCGTTCTTCATACCTATCTATAGCTTTATATACGCGTATTAATACATCTTGTGTTAAATCCATAGCATCTTCATAATTATGCATAAAACGATATGACAAATTAAATATATAATTTCTATATCTTGTCAATAATATATCCAATGCTTCGCTATCACCTTTCTTATGTGCCTCTATTAGTTCATAATCTTTTAATAATTCTTTTTCTTTAGTTACTGTCATCTCTACAAACTCCAATTATTACCTGTTCTTAAATAATAAATATACATACATTATTTATAACAAATAAACAAACATAAAGTAAAATCAAGCCATAAATGATTCTTTAGAAAAATTCTTGTTAGAAGAATCTAATTTCTTATCATCATTACCTGAATTTACAAGCTCTTTCTCACTAAATGCATTTTCTATATCATATTTAGTGAGAGTTAAAGTATTTCCTTTTACTCCGTCCAAATTAAAAAGTATATTAACCATAGCAGTTTCTACTATACTTTTTAATGATCTAGCCCCCATATTCATACTAGCTGCTTTATCAACTATAAAATTAATAGCATCTGATGTTACTGTGAGCTTTTTCCCTATACTCTTAAAAAAGTCAGTGTATTTAATAATAGGAGATTCTGATGTTTTTGTCAAGATATCTTTTAAATTTTCTTTAGTTAGATCATTTAAGGTTACTATTATTGGTATTCTTCCTATAAACTCAGGTATCATACCATATTTTTCTATATCTTTAACATCAACCTGACTTAATATCCTATTTTTCTGCAGTTTATTTATAACAGCATTAGAACCGAATCCTAAACTGCTCTCTCCTTTTAAACGCATTTTTATAATATCATCAAGTCCTACAAAAGCACCTCCAAATATAAACAATATGTTCTTAGTATTCATAAGTATGCCATCGCTTGAATGCATCATTCTTCTATCGCCAAATTCAGGTACTCTTATATCCTCCCCATTCATCATAGAAAGAAGTGCTTCCTGAACAGCTTTATCAGAAGGATTGCCTGTAGTAGATTGATGTGCATCAGCCTTAGCTATTTTATCAACCTCATCTAAAAATACTATTCCATATTGCGCCTTATCCAAATCTCCATTAGCTTTTCTATAAAGATTATAAAGTACAACTTCTACATCATCTCCTACATATCCTGTTTCTGTAAGAGTGGTAACATCAGCACGTGCAAATGGAAGTCCCAAAATATCTGCTAATGTTTTTACTAAATATGTTTTCCCAACTCCTGTTGGACCTATCATTAAAATATTAGATCTAAATGGTATATCTTTATTTCCATTTATTCTTAGACAATGTAAATAAGCATGTACAGCTAATGCTTTTTTGGCTTCATCTTGCCCTATCACAGTTTTATTTAATTCTGCTACTATTTCTTTAGGGGTTAATATATCAGATTTAGCAGTTTTTCCATTATTTATTGATTTACCTTCAGATGCAGCCTTTTTTAAAACTTCTCCGCTATTTACTATATTATTTATCACATTATAATTATCTTTCTCCAAGAAGGCAAATATCACTTTAGAACTTACAAATGTTATCAATGTATTTGTAATTTCAAGTATTCCTCCGCTTGGATAAGGTTCATGAGATAGATTAAATATTCCGCTTGAAATTAATTTGCTATTATTATCAAAATAATGATATTTATTTATATATATATCATTATTAAATGTGATAAGCTCTAATATTCTTCTAATTGAAATAGCAGACATTGAATCCCCGTAAATAGTATATACTAATACGGAATATAATATAAATTTTTCATCTAAATCTAAATTCTGCTCTGTTATAAATCTCTCTATATTAAAATTATACTTTTTAAATGCTGATATTCTTTTAATATCCCCTTTAAGAGAATTAATAAGTATCTCAACATCATTAGTATTATTTACAATCTTTTCATTATTAGGAAGCATTTCATCATCATAGCCCAAAGCTCTGTCAATATTATTAGAAAGTCTTCTAGCCATGTCATTTCTATCTGATATCAAATTTAATGTATAAACTATCTTGGTAACTATTTCAAAATAAGCTTTAAAAGCCTCCTCTCTATTATTATATTTACTAGATGAATTTTTTTCATCACTATTAGGCTCATTTTCTTGTTTTTTTCTCTTCATTTTAGAGTTCTCCTAAATCAAATAACATTGCCTATTAAATCATACTCCGTACTATGAGTAACGGCAACCTTTACTATATCTCCAATATTTATATTATTATTATTTTCATTATAAACTTCAACAAAACCATCAACCTCAGGAGCATCATATATACTTCTGCCTATAAATTTACCATTATCTTCTTTTTTTTCTATTAATACATCTATCGTTCTTCCAACAAATCTTTCTAATCTTTTTTCGGATACTTCTATAGCAGCCTTCATAAGTTTTTCTCTAAGCATTAATTTTCTATTTCGGCTCATTTTAGGCTTATCTATAAGTAATGCCTTTGTATTTTCTTCTTCAGAATATGTAAATACTCCTACCCTATCAAGCTTGGCATTTCTTACAAACTTTATCAGCTTTTTAAACGATTCAGCAGTTTCACCAGGAAAGCCAACTATCAAAGAAGTTCTTATAACAGCATCATTATTATAGCTTCTTATCTTGTCAATCATTTCTCTATAGAATTTATAGCTTCTTGTACCTCTGTTCATATCTTTCAATATTTCTTTATCAACATGCTGCAAAGGTATATCAAAATAAGGAACAACTTTATCAGTATTAAAAAATGCTTCTATTATTTCATCATTCAAAACAACAGGATTTTGATATAATACTATTATCCATTCAATGCCTTCTACTTTTGAAAGTGCTTTTAATAAATCAGGTAAAGCTAATTTATTATATAAGTCATATCCGTAAAATGTTGTTTCCTGAGCTATTAAATTAATTTCTTTAGCTCCGTTTTTTGCATAATTTTCAGCTTCTTTTACAATATCTTCAATCTTTCTGCTTCTATGCTCTCCTCTGATTCCAGGTATAGCACAAAAGCTGCAATTAGCATGACATCCATCGCTTATCCTTATATAAACGCTATGTTTAGTACCTGTATTTACTCTATCTCCATACTCTTTATATTCAGTATTTTCTTTAGCATCATGAAAACCGTCTTCTTCTACAGCCTTTAATATATTCTCTAAATCATATATACCTATAGCAGAATCAACTTCCTTAAACATCTCAAGAAAATTCTCTTTATATCTCTCACTCATACATCCTGATACTATTAATCTCTTACATTTACCGTATTTTTTATACATAGAATGATCAAATATAGCATCAATAGATTCTTTCTTAGAGTCTTCTATAAAAGCACAAGTATTTATAACTATAATATCTGCCTCTTCAGCATTATCAGTAATATTAAATCCTTTTTTCTGTAATATGGCTAATATATGCTCTCCATCAACCGTGTTCTTCTCGCATCCTAAACTATGTAAATATATATTCTGCAAATTAAATTTCCTTCTTCTAATTATTATTATATCTTACACTATTATATAAAAATATACTCAAAATCATTAAAATGTCAATTATCATATTAACTAAAAAATAATAATTTTTAATTTATGGGGGCTAGCCCCCATACCCCCACTTCTTTTGTTGTTACAAAGAAGCAAAAAAACTGCATACTTATACAATAGGCATATTTAATATTTATATTGTTGGCATCTTATTTCTATATTTTTTACTAAATTAATTAATTCATCTTTCCTTTTAAAAACAAAATTAAGTTCATCATAATCGTTATAATAATTTTTATCAAAATCATCATAATTATATAATATATTTTGTAAAAAAATATTTAATTTATCACTAATTTTTATAACATTTCCTCTTTTTCTAAAATATATATAAACATCATATTCATCATCAATATTGTTAATATAAATTTCAATAACTAATTCATTTTCATTATCATAAAAATATCTCTCTAAACTCAAACATATAGCTATTGTCCATTCAGGTTTTTTAATATAAGATTTAAAAATATTTAAATTCAAATCACTTTTTAATTCATTAGCCTTATACTCAAACAATTTCCTAACTTCACAAATATTAGAAAAAATATTTTCAATCTTATCATATTTATTTTTATCTTCTAAAAGTTCCAAAAAATCTTTATTCATATTTCCTCCTCTGCTAATAAATAAAATATTATCCAAAAAATCATATAGAAAATAATAATATTTATTATGGATTAAAGATTTTTTATATTTTTGCAAATTAAATAAAATTTTATCCGCTAATTCTTTATGAGAAATATTAATAACATCATTATATTTATTAGTTTTGGAAAAAACTATCAATATACTTTTTTTGTTTTCTTTCAGAGACAACGATTTTACGTGATTATAATACTCTTCTAAATCATTATTTAAAATTGCTTCTATTTTTGTCTCAATTCCAATTATATAATGTTCGCTTTTTATAAGTATATCTATTAGCTTACCATTTATTGTTGATTCTTCCCTAATAACATATTGAGTATAATCATCAATAATATTAATAATATTCTTTTCTTTATCTTTTTCTTTTAAAATTTCTAATAATGATGTAAAAACTAAATTACCAAAATTATGACATTCATCACTATTCATAAAAAAAGCAAGTACATTATTAAAAACTATTTCATAGTGAGGAAATCCAGAAATC
>CALXXQ010000088.1 GCA_944392715.1 uncultured Brachyspira sp. | reverse complement strand
TGCAGGAGCACCGAAAGTGTTTGGGCATGAACAGAATGCTTTAGTTTTAGTATTAAGCTGAACATGCACTTCTAATCCTATGACTGCTTCATATTCCATATTTATTAATCCTAATTATTAAAGTAATTTTTTTAAATATTATGTTTATTTTATATGAATTTTGATTTTTTTTCAATATAATTTTATAGGTATTTATATACAAAATAAACCCAAGCAAATAAAAAATTATCAATAAAACAAATAAAAATACTTGACAAACCCAGATAATTTAGTATAACTTATATATAGGAAGTTAGGTATGGAAAAATTTAATAGTTTAATTGATTATTTAGAATAGATTAAGGTATGAGGATTTAATAAAATGTCAAAGAAACCAACAGTATTGCCGAGTATAGGAAAGGGTAAAACTTTTCAGGAAGTTATGGAAAGTATTATAAATGTAAATGTTAAGAATTTAGATTATAAGAAAAAGAAAGATAAGGAAGAGAAGAAATAAGTTAGATATTTGTAAATTGAAATTTATTTTCTAATCTTTTTTCTAAATTATTTATATTTTCTAATAACTCACCTTTTAAATGATTTTTACATATTGTTTCATATTTTTTAGATAATAAATAATATTTTCTAGCTTCAAAATATTCAGCATTATTTTCTAATTCATTCCCTATATTTTCATAAGTCATAGCTAAATTATATCTTGACATTATTGAAAAATAAGAATTAGATTCTTTATCTGCAAGAGTTTGTACTATTCTGAAATTTGAGGCCGCTAGACGATACTGTTTATTTCTGTAATATAAAATTCCTTGATTATTAAACTCTTTAATAATCTCTTCAGACATTATCGCCTCCTTTAGCATCTATTTTTCCTAAATTGTTAGTAGAATCTGTATCAGTTCTATATGCTGTTTCTGCGTCTTTAATATCTATTTCTTTTATTTTTGAATCTATTTTTTTTATAGATTCTTCTCCTTTTTCTATAATTTATTCAAGTTTCTTTTTGCTTTCGTTATAATTATATAAATTAAATCCAGTAATAGTAATAAATAAAACCGACAATAAAGTTAACCATAAAGAAGCAAAATTGTTGGAATTATTTTGATAATATGCTATTCTTTCTTCTAAAAAAAGTATTCTTTTATTAATTTCATTATGGTTAGAAATAATACTGCTTATATTTGTATTGCCGTATTTATTAAGATACATTTTTTCTATCCTATTTAAAGCCTTTTCATAAGTATCAAAAGCTCTTTCATTGTACCATATAAATGAAAAAATAAAAAGTGCTATAAATAAAATTATCAAAAGGTAAATACCATGATCATTATTTTTCTTAATTATCCAATACATAAACTGTATTATGCAGGAAACAGTAAGTATAATAAAAATAATAATTACAGCTGCATTTTCAATCGAAGTAAACATATATTTAGTATCGTAAATTTCTTATTTTTTATTATAAATTTAATAGATTTCCTTGACATAAACTTAATATATGTTAAATTAACATCTATGAAAATTAATGATTCTGTAAAAATTATAGACAGTCTACAGTCTACAGTCTACAGTCTACAGTCTACAGTCTACAGTCTACAGTCTACAGTCTACAGTCTACAGTATTAAAAATTTACACTTTATATACTATGCCTTTTCTTTTGGCGTTGCATCTAAATTCATCTTGATAATGAAACGTTATAGCTCGAGATATAGCGTTTTATTAAATAAATTTATTTTAAATAAAAAAAGGAGATTTCTTAAAAATGAAAAAGTTTCTTAAAATAGCCATTGTTTTAATGGCTTTAGGGTTAATGGCTACGGCTTGTTCAAAAGTAAAAACTACAAATTTAATAGGTACGTATAGGAGTGGGAACTCTACTATGACGGTTGATGCTAATGGAGGAGTTAATTTTAGTATAGACAAAAATGATACGGATAATTATAATGCATTTCAAAATATATATGGTATTGGTTTGATACCATGGGATTTAACTTCCGAAAAACCATCATATAGTTTTAGTTATAGCGATACCTTTCAATCATATGGTGGACCTGACAGTATTACAAGTGTAGATTATACAATTGATTTTAATTTTACTAAAGACAATGAAACTGTTAACTGCAGTGTATCTCTTTCAAGAAGCGATAATATTTCGGCTTCTATGAATTTTAGTAAATAAAACTATTTATCATTTTTTTTCACTAAATTATAACGGGTTATATCTTAAATGGTATAGCTCGTTGTTTTTTTTTTTTATTGGATTGGGTTTATTTTGTATATAAATACCATTTTATATATTAAAATCAGCAAAATTGACAAACATTTTAATATTGTTATGATTAAACAATCAAGATTAAAACTAAATATTTAGTACAATAAATAATGATTGTTTTATAAGTAAAAAATAATAAAGATATATTATGAATAATATATCTTGAAAAACATTTTCAAATTTACTATAATATAAAAAACACTATTAATTAAAAAACTTTAAGAATTATCTAATTATTATTTTGAATAATTTAAAAATAATAACTTCATTTTTAGAAGTTAAATTTTAGTGTATCAATAAAAATATTTCGGAGTTATATAATGAAATTTGTATCTTTTGTAGAATGGAATAATACAGAATCAGTAGGAATATTAAGCAAAGACGGAAATAAAGTTATTGCCATCAATGAAATAATATCTGACTTTAAGCCTAATAATAATCCTATGATTCAATTAATAAAAATGATTGATGAAGATAAAAATATATTAGATAAATTAAAACATGCAGAAGAAAATTTTGAAAGATCATATTCCATAGAAAATGTAAAAATACTCTCCCCTATAAGAAAACCTATACATGATATTATATGTGTTGGAGTTAATTATAGCGATCATTTAAATGAAATAAAAAATGATATGACTGATTTCAAGGAAAAAGAATTGAAGAAGCCTGTTTATTTCTCTAAAAGAGCCATAGAAATTATAGGACTTGGAGATAAAATTAAAGCAAGATTTGATTTAGATGAATGCTTAGATTATGAAGTTGAGCTTGCAGTCATTATTGGAAAAACTGCAAAAGATATAAAGCCGAATGAAGTTAATGATTATATATTCGGCTATAGTATTTTTAATGATATATCTTCAAGAAAAATACAGAAAAGCCATGTACAATGGTATAAGGGAAAAAGTTTAGATTATTATTCTTCTATGGGGCCTTGTATAGTTCATAAAGATGATTTAAAACTTCCATTAAAACTCGATGTAAAAAGTATATTAAATAATGAAACAAGACAATCTTCAAATACCAAATATATGATTCATGATATTAATTATTTAGTATCTGATATATCAAGCGGTATGACTTTAGAAGCTGGAGATATAATTGCTACTGGAACACCAGGAGGAGTTGGAATGTCTATGAATCCTCCTAGTTATATGAAAAAAGGCGATAAAATAGTATGCTCAATAGAAAATATAGGAGAGCTTATAAACTTTGTAGAATAATTTTAATGCACGGTGTATAAAAAAGTTAAATTATTAATAGATAATATTTTTCAACTATATTCTGCGTGCGTTGTATTTGCAATAATTTTAAAAAAATTAGGGTGGGAAGCTAAAAAATCTATTTTGGCAATAAAAAAATAAAAATTAGAATTTCAAATTTGATTATAAATATAGAGGGTGGGCATATATAAATTAAGTTTAAAAATTTATTTTAAATACCCCGCCCTTTTTTCTTTTAACTTAATTAATGTAATAAAAATATAAAATTTCTTTTTTATTAAATTAGAAATGTTAACACCCGCCCTAATTTTTATTTAATTATAAATTTTGACAAACAATTATATATTAGTTATAATAATATAAAATAAGTTATTAGGAGCAATATATGAAAACACTTTCTTTAAGAAAAATAAATATTAATATTCTTATATTATTTTTATTAAGCATAATAAGTTTAGCTTCTCCTATTATTATTCATTACTTGGGACTTAAAGGAACAGAATTTTTACCTATATTTTTTGCTTTATCATTAGGAGCATATATATTAAATCCCCTATTTTTAATATTGCTTGCTATAATATCTCCGATTTTAAATTACTTTCTTACAAATATGCCTATGCCTCCAACATTATATTTTTTAATATTTGAAGGAATAGTATTTGCTTCTATTATAAGTTTACTAAGAAATAAAAATATATCATTTATTTTGGTTTCATTATTTGCAATTATAGCAGCAAGATTATCATCTGTGATTTTAACATTTATTTTTGATATAAGCATTAATACTTGGATGAACGGAGTTATTATTGGATATAAAGGAATAATAGTTAATTGGGCTTTTGCAAGTATAATATTTTTTATATTAAAAGAAAAAAATAATTAATATATATGAATAATACCTATAAAAAATTTCATATTGAAAATATACAAGTAACAGCATTAGGAGATTTAGATAAAGAGCTAGGAGATGAATTAAGAGCTTTTAAAAGAAAAGATATTAATGTACCCTCAAAAATAATAGATAATATAAAAGAGTATTTTATTGAGTATATAAAAATAAATAATAAAAAATTTGATATTATACTTTATATACCTTCCAATAAAAATAATGGTATAATGGATTTTTTTGCTGATTATATTTCTAAAGAGTTTAATATAAGAAAATGCGATTTTATAAAAATAAAAAAAGATATAAAAGAACAGAAATTTTTAGAAACTCTTAAAGAGAGAAATGAAAATATAAAAGATGCATTTGAAATAATCAATATAAATGAACTTGAAAATAAAAATATAATTTTAATTGATGATGTTTATGCTTCTGGAGAAACTGTAAAAGAGATAATAAAAATATTTAAAAAATTTAATTTTAATTATAGTTTAGAAATATTAATTTTTTGTTATAGAAATCATGTTTTCATTTAAAAACATTTTATATAATATTGAATTATCAAAATAAAATAATATAATATTATTTAAAACATTTTTTGGGATTTATTTATGATAGATAATAAGGTTAAAGAGCTTACCAGAAAAATAGAAATGGAATCGAGAAAGCTAGATAAAAAAATAAAAGATATAGAAAAAATAAAATTAAGCATAACAAAAGACTTGAAAAAAAATGTTAAGGAATTAAAGGCTAAACAATTAAGTAAGCTTCAGGAAGAAAAGAAAAATATCACAAATAAAGTCAAAGAGATGAAATCAAATCTTCTAAATGCTAAAAAAGATAGCACTACTAAAGCAGTTAATAAAAAAATAGAAGAAAGTAAAAAAAATATAGAAAATAATATCAATAAGAAACCTATAGATAAAACTGCAAAAAAAATTATGAATATGATGGCATTATATAATAAAAATGCCAATAAAGAACTTATTACTATTTTAGAAACTTTAAAAGATAAAGAATTAAAAAAAGAAACAGGAGCCTATTTTAAATCTATATACGGCACTTTTATACATATAATAAAATGTGATATGTACTTTTTTAAAACATATAGGAAATATTCAAACAAAAAAATTATAAATGATGAAGATATACTTAATTATTTAAATAATGAAGACTTCAGTTTTAATGAAGATATAGATAAGGATTTTGAAACTTTAATAGATATTCGAAAAAAATTAGACGATGTAATTATAGCTATAGTGAACTCTATAGAAAACTTTAATATATCAGATAAAGTAATCATACCGAATGCAGAAATAAAAAAGCCAAGATATCATTTAATAATGCATGCTTTTAATCATAGTACACATCATAGAGGTGAAATATCAGTTATGCTAGATCAAATGGGATATAGCAATGATTATTCTAATTTAATGACTATAATTTAATTTATAAGTCCTAAAATATATAAAACTAAATCATTGAAATCAAGCTTTATATGCTTAGCCATTTCAGGTATATCTGAAGTATTTGTCATACCGCTTTGAGTATTCACTTCCATAAGATAAACTTTATTATCATTGCCTATTATAGCATCTATTCTTGAAAGTCCGCTGCAGCCTAAAACAGAATATGCTTTTTTACATGTTTCTATCACTTTATCTTCTATTTCTTTTGATAATTTAGCAGGCATTTCTAATTCTGTTTTACCTGGTGTATATTTAGCTTCATAATCATATATTTCATTTTTAGAATTAATTCCTAATATAGGAAAAACATAAATATCATCATCTTGTTTTACTAGTCCAACAGTAATTTCTTTTCCATTTATATAAGGCTCTACAAAATAATTTTGCTTATCTTTTATACTGCTTAATATATTTTCAAATTCTGATTTTGTTTTTATCAAATGAACACCTACACTTGAACCATCTGATATAGGTTTCAATATTATAGGAAAATTAAAAGATAATGAATTACTTTTTATACTATTATCATTAATTTCTTTAATATCTTTAAGAAGCATAAAATCTGCTGTAGATACATTAGAAGACTGCCATATTCTTTTTGTATAAACTTTATTCATACAAACAGAACTTACTAAAATATTTTCACCTGTATATTTAATATTAAGACTCTCTAATAATCCCTGAATAGTTCCGTCTTCTCCTGATGTGCCATGCAAAATATTATAGCAGTATTCAATATTATTTTCTTTTAATGTCTTTACTAATTCATAAGAATCTTGAACATCTATTAAAATGCAGTTATCTTTAATTTCATTAAAGCTAGTTAATGCTTTATAAACATTCTGTCCGCTTCTTAATGAAACTTCTCTCTCAGAACTTAATCCTCCATATAAAACTGCTATTTTTTTATTTTTAAATCTGTTTAATATATTTTGTTTTAATTCATCATTTAAAATCATTTTTATCCTCCATAATCAATATTTTAATTCTGCTTATCATATAAGTATTATTTATCGTATAATTTTATAATTTTATAATGAAATTTTATATGTTATAATTATATTAATATGAAAATAGTTACAAATTACCATTTACTTTATTGTTAATAAGGTTTATTATGTATATATTATGGATATTAGTTTAAATAATAACAAAATTAGAAAATCTGTTTCCAAAATAAGTGCTGTTATTTGCATAATATGTGCAAGTTCGGCAATAGCTGTTTTGGTACTTTTAATAATAAATTCAAAAACAGCAAGGGAAATTACTTCTTTTTCTCTTTATTCTAGTTTTTTGACAATATTTTATATAATAAATTCAATATATCATTTTTTCCCTTTTAATAATAAAGCTAAAAAAGTTTTTTATATATTATCCCATGCTTTTTTTATAATGATGATATGGGGAATATATATACCGCCATGTCTAATATCATTACAAAATGGCTGGGGCTGGAGCTTTTTTGGAATTATCACAGGAATTTGTGCATTAGGTATTACATTGAGAAGCGTATTCGGATATAGATGGCGCGGTGCCACTGAAACGATATACTATTTTTTATTGAACTGGGTTTGGCTTATAGCAATATCAAAAATATCTTCTGCTGTTGGTGAATATGGGGCAATATTATATCTGACTGGTTTTTTACTTTTAAATATAGCTATGGTATTTTATAGGCTTGCAATGTATGAGGCCAATAAAAGATATACTTTATTTTTACCTTTATTTTATTCGCTTTTAATAATATCAAATATATGCCATGCAGTATTTATGTTTAGATATGTTGCCAATATTTTCTAACTTTACAAAAAATTGGAATGGAGAATTAATATATGATTAAAGAGAAATTGAGCAGTTATATTCAAAATAGTATAAGAGAAAATTGGGATATAAATGCTTTATCTGATTATGGAGCTAATAATATATTAAAATATAGAGATGTTGCTGAAAATATATTAAAAATACATATAGCTTTTAAAAAATTAGATATTCATAAAGGAGAGAAAATAGCATTATGCGGAGGGAATTCCGTTAATTGGGCTTTAATATATTTATCTGTTTTAACTTATGGGGCTGTTATTGTTCCTATACTAGTTGACTTTTCAAAGGAGGATATAGCTTCAATTATAAAAGATTCAGGCTCTAAATTTTTATTTGCAGATTCTCATATTATAAAAGGAATGGATACAAATACTTTATCATCTTTAAATAAAGTATTCTATTTAGAAAATTTCAATACTTTTATAGAACCTAAAGAAGAAAATAAATCAAATGAAAAAAATAATAAAAAAGAAGAAAATATATTTAGTCAAATAGAAATACAAAATTTCAGTAAAGAAAGCTTTAACATTACAATATTTGAAAATGATACATTAGCAAGTATTATATATACTTCAGGAACTACAGGTTTCAGTAAAGGTGTTATGCTTAATCATAATTCATTAGCAGCTAATATAAGGTTTGCTATTAATAATATGCCTATAAAACCTAATGATAATATACTTTCTTTTCTTCCTCTAGCCCATGTATTTGGATGTTTATTTGATTTCTTATTTCCTTTTTCAAGAGGGGCATGCATACATATGCTCAATGCTATACCTAGTCCTAATATACTTCTTAAAGCTTTTGATGATGTGAAGCCTAATCTTATATTAATGGTTCCGCTTATTATAGAAAAAATTTATTTGAAAAAAATACTTCCTGCTATACAGAAACCTATAGTTTCTAAATTATTAAAAATGCCTATTATATCATCTTTAATTAAATCAAAAATAAGAAATAATTTAACTCAGTCTTTTGGCGGTAATTTTTATGAGCTTATAATTGGAGGAAGTGCTTTAAATAGCGATGTTGAAAAATTTCTTATGGATATAGGTTTTAAATTTACTGTGGGATATGGTATGACAGAATGCGGGCCTTTAATTAGTTATGGACCTTGGGATAAGCATGTACCTAGAAGCTGCGGATGTATAATAGATACTTTGGAAGTAAAAATAGATGCTGAAAAAGAGGGCGATGTTGGGGAGATTATGGTTAAGGGTGAGAATGTTATGCTTGGGTATTATAAAAATTATAAGGCCACTGCTGATGTTCTCTCTAAAGACGGCTGGCTTAGAACTGGGGATTTAGGTGTCCTTGGAGAAAATAATAGAATATTTATAAGGGGAAGAAGTAAAAATATGCTTCTTGGTGCTAGCGGACAGAATATTTATCCTGAAGAGATTGAAAGCAAATTAAATACTATGCCTTATATATTGGAATCTTTGGTTTTACAAAGAGATAATAAACTTCATGCTTTATTATATTTAGATTCAGAAAAAATAAAAAAAGAAAATCTAACTGAAGAAGAAATTAATAAAATTATGGAAAATAATAGAATAGAAGTTAATAAGATACTTCCTGAATTTGGAAGGATATCAGGTTTTACTATACAAAAAGAAGAGTTCATTAAAAATCCAACTCAAAAAATAAAAAGATTTTTATATAAATAATAAAAACTATAAATAAAGGGTTTGATAAATACTATCAAGCCTTTTATTTTGAATAATTTTAAATAATCCCACCCTATAGGCTTTTTAATTTTACTTGTCATTTCAGTATCATTTTTCTTTTTAGTTTTAATCTGTTATTTTAGCTGCCCACCCAAGATCTGAGTAAGTTTATTGCTTTCACAGCGCACGCAGAGCAAAGTTTTAAATTTATAATTAATTAAAAATAGTAATTTAAATAATAAATAAAAATTAGTTAACCGTGCGTTGAATAAAATTTTAAAATTAACCAAAGCTTGGGCGGGGGCTATAATTTCTAATTAAGCAATAAAGATAATAAAACTAAAATTACTTATTTAAATATTGAAGAATAAAGGGCGGGATATATAAAAAAATATAAATTATTAGGAACTTTTATTTGTATAATTCGTCTAATAAAATAAATAAAACATTTAATTAAAAATAGGGGGTTTATTATGGGACGTATTTTTAGTATTATTTTGTTTATAGTTATATTATCAGTATCTGTATATGCCAAAAAATATGATTGGAAAGATTATAATGGAAAATGTAATTATGAATATTTTATTTATAATGAAGAAGGACTTACTCAGACTCAATTAGAAGAAGTTATGAAATTAAAAGCAGAATATCAATAAAGATTCCATGAATTAAAAGAAAAAATTTATTTAGAAAAAACTAAAATGGATTTGGAAATGTCTAAAAAAAATTCTGATACTAATGTTATAAGTAATTCTATGAATTTAAATATCCAATATTCAAAAGAACTTCAAAATTTAGCAGATGAATTTTTATCTAAATATAATGATATAAAAAATAGCAAATAAATACTTATTAAAAAATTATCCTAAAGATAGAGATATAATAAAATTTATATCTCTATTTTTTTATCTAATATTTTAAAAAATACTAATTATATATTCATCATAAGAATAAACAAAACAAAAAGGCCTGAATATCAATCCAAGCCCTTTTTATTTATATAAAGGAGTATACGATTGTTATCATTTTGAATAAAAATAATAGTATCAAACATTATACAATTTCATAAAATTATAATATTTAAAATACAAAAAGTCAAATACATAGATATAGTATATTAAAACAAAATCAAAAAAAGTAATTTTTTATCTACTATATTTTAATAATGAATATAAATATTTCCTATTTTATTCTTAATTTTTTCTAATATAAAACTAGTTTTATTATGCATTCTAACACAATCGAATATTACAGTATTTCCTCTATGATCAATAATATCTTCTTCTTTGCATTTAGAGCATCCTATAGACATACTTTTCGGACAAAAGGCAAAATTCATAGCAGGTATAAAACCTTCTTTTATAGATAATGTATGCTTCAAACTCTTTCCTGCCTCAACAGCAGATATAACAGTATCAATTCCTAGCTTATATAAAAAATTAACACTATAATTATTAATAGCATTCATTCCGATTCCTGCCCATAATATAGCTTTTCCTTTTAATGCCTCAATATGTCCTAAGTTATTGCATATTACTATCATGCCATTTGTTTTTTCTACTATACTTTTTATAACTTCAATATCTTTATCGAATGTAACATGAGGTAGAAGTATACCGTCTATTTTTTTATTTTCAAAAAGCTTAATTATATTTTCATCGTATATATTTGGAAATAATATTTTTTTATCATAATGAATATCAGAATATAAATTAATTTTTTCTTCGCTGCCAGCAATTAAAACTTTTATATCGGTATTAGGATAATTAATATTTTTTTCATCATATAGATTTTTATCATAATTAATTTTTTTAGACTGCATTAAAATATTTTCAATTTTTTCAATTATACATCTTCTAGCTTCATTTAGAATTTTAACAGGTATAAAAGGATTTTTGAATTTTTCTTCAATATTAATATTTTCAAATTCAAATACGGTTCCGCCAGTTTTTGAAAGAGAATTAAAAATATCTTCTTTAGTTGTTGCTTTAGTTTTAGCTTCCTGAAGTTTATAATCGCTTATATATTCTATATTGTTTAGTCTTTCATCATATTTACTATTTACTATTAATTTTATTTTTTCATTATCAAAACCAATAATGCAATTTAAATCAATCAGATGTTTAAAATGATCGCCTTCAATTATTTTCTCTGCTTCATCCATTTGTAATTTATCAGTGGTTCTATAAACTTCATCACCAATATTTACATTTTTTAAAACAGCTGAAAAACTTAAATTTCCCTTAGCTCTTTTTACTCTTGTATTATCTTTATATAAATCAGAAATCTGCATTCCAACTTTTCCGCTATCTCCAAATGAAAGCCCGTCATAAACATTTAATTCTTTTTCTGCTTTTATATATATTTTATTTTTCTTATATGCTGTAACTTCTCCTATATACTCACCGTCATGGCTAGGCTTATAATTTTCAAAAATATCTTTTGAATTATAATAATAACCTTGAGAAAATCCGCCTCTATTAAAAATCTTCATTAAACTTTCTTTATATTTTTCAATAGGTATATCTTTATTTTCTAAAGCCAAATCAATAGCATGCCTATATATTGAAGTTGTGATTGCAGCATATTCACTTCTTTTAGCTCTGCCTTCAATTTTAAAAGAAGTTATTCCGCTTTCAAGTAAATTTGGAATTATATCAATAGTCATTAAATCTTTTGTACTTAAAGGATAATCAGTTTTTCCTCCAGTATATTCCATTCTGCAAGGCTGTGCACAAGCTCCTCTATTGGCACTTCTTCCTCCATGCAAATAAGAATAAGCACATTGACCAGAAAAACTTACGCATAAAGCTCCATGCACAAAAGTTTCAAGTTCTATATCTGTATTATCTCTGATATATTTTATATTATCCAAACTCATCTCACGTGCTAACACTACCCTATCAATACCAATACTTTTAAGAAGTTTTATACTATCTAAATTATTACAAGACATCTGAGTACTTGCATGCATAGCAATATTTAAATTATTTCTAACAATATCAATAATACCTAAGTCCTGAACGATAATGGCATCAGCCCCTAAATCAGAAACAGTTTTTATTAATGGAAGCACTTTATCAATCTCATCATTATAAACTAAAGTATTCACTGTAATATAAACATTGACATTTCTTAATTTTGCAAACTTTATATTTTCTTGAAGTGCCTTTTCATCGAAGTTTTCAGCTGCCCCTACCCTAGCATTAAAACTTTTAGTACCAAAATATACAGCATCAGCCCCAGCATTAACAGCGGCCTTCAAACCTCTTTCATCTCCTACAGGTGCGAGCAGTTCTATTTTTTTGTTTTGACTTTTTATATTCAAGTTATTTCCTATTTATTAGACTTATTTAAAAAGTATTTGATAAAATTATTTAACCTTTAAATATAATATTTTATATATTGTATAATTAAATTATTTTAGTATATAAACTTGCAGTCTTTTTGGTTCTTTTGGTCACAAAAAGAACTGGGGTTTGGGGCAAAGCCCCAATTATTATTATAAAATTTCTTAATTTTGAAACAAGTCTGTTATAATAATTATTAATACCATAAAACTATAGCATATAAGAAAATGAATTCAAGTGTTAAATAATTATTTTATAATTATATTTTATATTGAAAACATATTTTATAGTTTATTAAACTTTTTCCCGCCGCAAAAAGTTGCAAAAAGTGCAAGTAAAAATACTAATTTCATTTTTATATATGAAGTAAAAAATGCAATATCTTACGACAGGCAAATTGAAAATATAAATTTATTGTTACAAACTTAAAATTATTTAATATAAATATTATTTAAATAATTTTGCTATCTCGCTGTATTTGTTTTCTTCGCTTAATGCTGATAAGTTGATTTTCTCTCCGCCTCCTACTCCGATAGGTACTAAATCATTTCTTACTATTGACATTATTTCTTCTTTGCTTAATCCTGCTTTGAAAAGTTTTCTTGCCTTTATAAATGTAGAGCTTTCTGATTTTGAAGAACATCTCACGGCATTCTGACTTTCTGCGTATTCATTACACCAATCTCCATAAGTTATAGCTGATAGATTTAATTCTTTATTACTGTTATTTGAATTATTTAAATTTTGTTTATCTGCATTACTTGCTTTATCATTTGAATTATCTTCTTTTAATTTCTTCACTATCATATCAATAATAATATTTTGAATTTCTTCATCATTTCTAAACAAATAAACAAACTCATCTCTTGCTTCTTTCTGAATTTCTTTTTCTTCGCTGATTAATTTTTCTAATACATTTTTTAATTTTTGCATATACTCTCCATTAATATTTTCTTCATTACTGATAATTGCACTAGCACAAAGCAAATCAACATTACGGCTTGCAGGATATTCTACAGCAGCAACAGCTTTGATTTCGCAATTCTCCCAGTAAATAAAATCTTCATCTTCATAAGATTTTTTTCCAACCATCTCAATAGAAGGATAAAAAGATTTTTTCTCTGTTATGCTCTCATCAAACCATTCTATAACAGCATAAA
>CALXXQ010000087.1 GCA_944392715.1 uncultured Brachyspira sp. | reverse complement strand
TATTCTCTTCTTTACCTCCTAAGCTAAATCTAGTTGCTTGAACTACATCATATCCTTCTTCTAATTTGGATAAAAATAACGGTAAACTTTCATGTACATTATCTTTATCATTACCATCAACCATGATGACTCCATCATAATTGTCTTTCATAGATTCAAAAAAACCTTGTTTTAATTGAACACCCTGCCCTCTTTTATCACTTTTATTTATTATTAATGCCTTACATCCATATTCTTTTATAAAATCTATATTTGTAGAACCATCTGTACTTCCACCATCACATATATAAACATCACAAATATTAAATATATTATGTTCTTTCATTTTATTCATTTGAGATATAAATCTATCACCTTCATTTATAACAGGTATTAATAGTGAATATTTATTTTTCTTTTCAAAAAATATATATTTATCATAGTTAGGTATTTTATTTTTCATATTTAATAGATCATAATTTTCTAAATAATAACTCATAATTACCTCATAAAATGAATTATAATTTCTTTAATTTTATTCTTTCGTATAAAAATAAAGAAAATGATATTAATGATAAAATACTAGTTACAAACATTGGATACATATATCTGCCATCAATAAATGAAAAAATAACAACTATAAAAAATGTAGCTAATGATGAAAAAGATAAAAAAAATGAAAATAATAACAATGTATAATTTTGAGGTTTATACTTAATTAAAATAGATATTGACGATAAAAATATAATTACAGATATTATAAATAATAATAAAATCGGTACATCCAATGTTGAATACAAGAAAGCTATTAATTTATTTCTTAAATTATTGAATGGCACACTATAAGTTTTAAATCCAATATCTTTTAAAACTTCTGGAATATAATTAGGTGCTGTTACTATATAGCCAATATTTGATGATAGCCATTTATAAAAATATAAAGATAAAAACTTAATATAAGAATATGGATATTTAATTATATATGATATCCAAACCTTACTTAAATCCTTTAAATATAAAGAGTTAAATATTCTTTCATTCCTCCATTTTGCCCCATAGGAATCAGCATCGTATTTATCAATAGAATATAATTTTTTTAAATCTTCAAAATTTTTTCCTTTTTCATACCAATTACTAGGTATTAAAGAATCATCATTATTTTGAACAGCACAAGAAGCTATTTGTATTAAAAATATATTATTAGCAGCATTACGTGAAAAATTATCATTGATATCCATCCAAACAAGATAATCTATTATATAACCGTATTTATTATACAATTCATCAATATTTACATTTTCATAATAACCTGTTTGACTTTTTATAAAAATATATGGTGTAATTTTTAATATTAAAATTAATACTAAAGCGCATAATAATGATGTAGATAAATAGATAAATATATTTTTAATTTTATTTCTAATATTTAATTTATATACTATTAAAAATATTAAAAATAATATAATTGGATATATACTTACAATCATATTATGACGCCATAACAGTGATAAAATCAATATAAATGATAAAAAAATGTAAATAAATACTTTGAAAATTATTTTTTTTATTGGAACTAATATCATAAAAAATATTATGCATCCAGCAAGCCATAAATACATGGATGCTGTAACATCTTTTAATTGACTTATAGATGTAAAATAAAAATTTGGAATAAAAGTTATAAAATAAATAAGAATAATATTTTTATTTTTCAATTTTAAATATAAACTTATAGTAACTAAAACTAATCCTAAATATAGACATATTAAATTAATTAAAGTTATATAGAAAGTATGCTGTCCAAATAATTTATATAAAAAATTCAAAGTAGCTGCTATAATTACAGGATGCCAATTAGAATAATTCTTTAATACGGATTGTTTTAATATAACTATATTATCTGGATTATGAAAATATCCAGGAAAACCTATCCATAAATGAAATGAAAATAATATTAATCCTATTACAATTATAAATATAATAAATTTTTTTTCTGTAAAAAAATTATTATATTTTAAATAAAAATCATATAAGATGCTATTTTTATTATTTGAAATCATAATATTTTTATATTTTATATTATTTAGTATAATTAAAATAAAAATAATATTAATAATTAAATAAAAAAAGAAAAAAGATTTTACTTTCAAGTAATAATTAACATTATTTATCTTTTCAAAATTTATTATTTTACTTGAAATTAAATTACCAAAAGGACTGCCATTACCATCCATTTCTATTTCTTTAATAAAATTATTATCTTGAATAACTTTATTAGTATCTATATAAACACTATATATATCACTATTTATAAAAATTTTACTATAATATTTTATTCTAAATCCATAGCTATAATTTTTTATAATTTCATTAGTAAATATATAATTAGTAAAGGAGTCATTATCTAATTTATCATCTTTTATAAATAAATTTTTAATTTCACTTATATTTAAACCATTTAACTCTAAAGTTTTATCTATATTTAAATTTAATCCTGAAAAATAACCTATTCTTACTTTCATGCCTAATATATATAAAATTATTATTGATATAAAAGATATTATTATTAATGAAAGATAAATCTTTATGAACAACTTACTGCTTTTCATAAATCATTCCATAAGATAAAAATATTGTAAAAATATTTTTTGCAACAAGTATAAATTTGCTTAAGAAAGTAAAACTTTTGAGTATATAGAAATTTTTGTTTGTTTGTTTGTTTGTTTGTTTGTTTGTTTGTTTGTTTGTTTGTTTGTTTGTTTGTTTGTTTGTTTGTTTGTTTGTTTGTTTGTTTGTTTGTTTGTTTGTTTGTTTGTT
>CALXXQ010000086.1 GCA_944392715.1 uncultured Brachyspira sp. | reverse complement strand
TTACTATACCATCTTCATAAATTGCTAAATTAGAAAGAAAATAAGAACTATTTTTAATAATACCAAAAAAACTTCTGCCTTCTATTTTTGCATTTCTGTATACATTATTTTTGTTCATAAAGATATTCCCTTGTAATTAATAAATATATTGTTTTTTTAATTTATTTTCACTCCCCACCCTTTATATTTATCGTTTTTTGTTGAAAAGTTTGTTTAAAATATTTTTTTTGATTAGTTTAAAAAAGCATGCCCGCCCAAGCGATTATTATAAAAATATATTTTTAAAATATATTGCAAAAATTATAATCTCATATATATTATAGCTTTCATAAACTTAAATGATTATGAATAAAAAAGTCTTATAAGGAATATATTTATGGGAAATTTTTTTAGGCTTAAAGAGCATGGTACTAATGCAAAAACAGAGATAATAGCAGGCTTTACTACTTTTATGACAATGGCTTATATATTAGCAGTAAATCCTGATGTACTTAGCGATACAGGTATGGATAAAGGGGCAGTATTTACAGCTACAGTAGTATCAGCAATAATAGCAACATTGATAATGTCATTGCTTGCTAATCTTCCTTTTGCTTTGGCACCTGGTATGGGATTAAATGCCTTCTTTGCTTATACTGTTGTACTTGGTATGGGATATAGTTGGGAAACTGCTTTAACTGCTGTATTTATAGAAGGTATTATATTTGTAATTCTTACAGTTTTTAATGTTAGAGAGGCAATAGTTAATAGCATACCTGTTAATATGAAAAGGGCTATTTCAGTAGGTATTGGATTATTCATAGCTTTTATAGGCCTTCAGAATTCCAAAATTATAGTAAATAATGATGCAACTTTACTTGGACTTGGTAATATTACTTCAGGAAGTGCTTTGCTTGCAATTATAGGTCTTATTATCACAGCTATTTTACTAGCATATAATGTTAAAGGAGCTATTCTTTTAGGTATATTTATTACAGCAATAATCGGCATACCTATGGGGCTTACAAAAATTTCTCCTGATGCTAGTTTTATACCTCCTTCATTAGAGCCTATAGCTTTCAAACTTGATTTCGGTAATATATTTACTCCTAATATGTTTATAGTATTATTTACTTTTCTTTTTGTAGATATATTTGATACAGTAGGAACATTAGTGGGAGTTTGTACAAAGGCAAATATGCTTACAAAAGGCGGTGAAGTTCCTAGATGTAAGCAGGCTTTATTTGCAGATGCTGTTGGTACAGTTGTAGGAGCTTGTTTGGGTACTTCTACTGTTACTACTTATGTAGAAAGTGCTTCAGGTGTTGCTGAGGGCGGTAAAACAGGATTAACTTCTCTTGTTGTTGCAGGATTATTTGCTGTTTCATTATTTTTATCTCATATATTTTTAGCTATTCCTAGTGCTGCTACTGCACCTGCTTTAATTATAGTAGGATTATTTATGATGACTCCTATATTAGAAATTAATTTTGATGATTATACAGAAGCCATACCAGCATTTGTATGTATAATATTTATGCCATTTGCTTATAGTATAGCTGAAGGTATTACTTTCGGAGTATTATCATTTACTATATTAAAATTTGTTTCAGGAAAAACTAAAGATATATCATTATTAACTTGTATATTATCAGCACTTCTTTTAATTAAAGTACTTATGCCTATTATACAAAATATTTTAGGCTAATAAAATTATTGGCAGGGAAGTAATATTTCTTCTCTGCTATTTCTAATTTATACAATTTTTCATAAAAAAATCTAATTAACATAATATTTTTTAATTGACAAAACAATTTATATATAATAGTATAGAATATACATTTAATTTTTACTATTGAAAGGTTTGTTAATAATCATGTTATACGAAATTTTTTATCCGTTGAGAGAGTCATTTTTTGGTTTTAATATATTCAGATATATTACTTTTAGAACAGCAGGAGCAGTTGCTACGGCTTTGATATTTATTTTAATATTTGCTCCAGGTATTATAGAAAAGTTAAGAAAGTTAAATTTTGGTCAGGTAGTAAGAGATGACGGTCCTGAAACACATTTGGTAAAAACAGGAACTCCTACTATGGGCGGTATATTTATTATAGGAAGCGTTTTAATAAGTATACTTTTATGGGGAAAGCTTGATAATTTAAAAATAATTCTTCTTACTGTGTCATTAATAATACTTTCTATAGCTGGTTTTTTAGATGATTTTCTAAAAATTAAATATAAGAATTCAAAAGGTCTTCCTGGTAAATATAAAATATTTTTTCAGACTTTAGTAGGTATTATAATAGGTGTTTATTTATATTATTTTGATAACTCAACATTTTTAATGACATTTGAGCTTAATCAGGGAATAGGTGTATTAGAAGCAGTTAAAGTGGCTCAGGTTC
Organism: uncultured Brachyspira sp.; assembly: GCA_944392715.1. Lineage (GTDB taxonomy): Bacteria > Spirochaetota > Brachyspiria > Brachyspirales > Brachyspiraceae > Brachyspira. The sequence goes on along the minus strand of CALXXQ010000086.1, from coordinate 16,641 downwards.
CGTCTTCAACAATATTTTTGCCATTTGCAAGCAATATATATATAGATTTAAAGATATTATATATACCATTTGCCACTTTTGTAGTTGTAAGTATGAGTAATGCTGTAAATTTAACAGATGGTTTAGACGGTCTTGCTATAGGTCTTTTAATAATAATGTCTATGGCACTGGCTGTACTTTCATATGTATCAGGAAACTCATTAATAGCAACTTACTTAAAAATACCATTTATATCAGATGCAGGTGAGGTTACTGTTTTTGTTGGTGCTTTGATTGGTGCTGGTTTAGGATTTTTATGGTTCAATGCTCATCCTGCTCAGGTTTTTATGGGGGATGTAGGAAGTTTATCCCTTGGAGGAGTTTTGGGTATTATAGCCTTATTTATAAAACATGAGTTATTACTTGTTATAATAGGTGCTGTATATGTTGCTGAGGCTTTCAGTGTAGTTTTACAGGTATTTTCTTATAAATTATTCAAAAAGAGAGTATTTAAAATGGCTCCTTTGCATCACCATTTTGAGAAATCAGGGTGGAAAGAAACTCAGGTTGTATTTAGATTTTATATTATAGGTATAATAGTTGCTCTTATAGGTATAGCAACATTAAAAATAAGATAAATTTATTTTAACATTACTATAAATAATTGTTATATTTAAATTAGGAGTATTATAATTAATATATTAGGAATAAGGTTATGGATGGCAAATTAATAGTATTAGAAGGTATTGACGGATCTGGTAAGTCAAGCAGCGGTATAGCTTTAACTGATACTTTAAATAATATGGGTATAAAGTCAATATATACATTTGAACCTACTCATGCCTATTATGGTTCTAAATTAAGAGAAAGTATGCTCTCGAAAGATTTAAAGCCTGAAGAAGAATTATCATTATTTATAGCCGATAGAAAAGAACATATAAAGCATATGATAAAACCTGCTATTGATGATGGATATGTAATAGTACTAGATAGATATATGTACTCATCTATAGCATATCAGGGTGCTAAAGGAATTGATAAAGATTATATATATAATCTTCATAAAGACTTTATAGTAGAGCCTGATTTGGTATTTATATTTCATCTTTCCATAGAAACTGCATTAAAAAGAATTATGGAAAAAAGAGGCTTTGTTGATAGATTTGAAAATGAGCATTATTTAGAGGAAGTCGATAAAATATTCTATTCTTTTAATGCTCCGTATATACATCATATAGATGCCTCTAAAGATAAAAAATATATTAGCGATGAACTTTTAAATATTATGAAAGAATCTAAAATGCTTCCTCTAAATTCTCTTCAATAGAATCTGATACTATTTGATTATTAGCAGTTCTTGTGTATGAAGTATTTCCTATAGATTTCTTATCTAAATTTTTTATCTCTAATGCTAGTATATAAAAAGTATTTTTTTTAATTCCTTCTTTTGATATATAGCTGCTTTGTCTTAATTCGCCATTAACAAGTACATGTCTTCCTTTAAATAAACTAACAGCAGCCTTATCAGCATTATATCCCCAAGTTACCAAATCAAAGAAATATACTTCCTTTTGTAAAGAACCATTAGTATAATAATACCTATTATTTGCTATAGAAAATTTGCATAAAGATTTTCCATTTTTTGTTTTCATATAAGTAGGGTCTTTTGTTAATCTTCCTTCTATTACTATAATATTAGCATTTCCAGACATATTGTATCTCCTTTTTATTGTCTTTATGCTAATAGTTAAACAAATTTTTTTATATATTTAAGCCTTATTTTATAAAAAAATTATAAAAATAAATAATATAAAGGAGAATCTTCTCTTATATAAGGTTTTAATTCATCAAATGTAAAGCTTATTTCTGTTATACCTACAGTATAAGGTGCTATATCATAAGTTTGCCATATAAAATTAATAGCATTAGGAAGTATTCTAAAACTAGAACTTTCCAATGTTATAGAATTAAATTCAAAATAATCTTCTTTAGTATAGCCTGATTTAAGTATTTTATCTCTCATTAATGAAATTAAATTTTCATTATTAAAATCATTTATTAAATCTCTTATTGTAATTAAATTTGAACTTTCCAAAGAAAATACTTCCTGAATATTTGACTTTGTTCTATTATCTTCTCCTGTATACATAGAAGAATAATTATCAAGAGCTATTATCATATTATCTATATATCCAACATTTACAGTATTATCTATTTCATATGTTGTATTACTTATTCCTGTATATAAAAGCCCTTTCCATTCATTATAATAATTATCACATTCTTCTTTAACATAATTGATAGAAGACTCCATATCATTAGAATTAATATCACTACTTTTACTAAATAGCAGTATAGTTCTATGATAAGAAAATATTGAATTGCTTATATTATCATTTTTATAATAATCAACTATATCTGCATAATAAACTGGTAAATTTCTATTTAAATTGAATTGCATATCCTTAACTTCATTTATTTCATCATATCTTATTTCTGCATTGAATGCTATATCATCGCTTAAATTTCCTGATATAGTAGCATGTATATTATTATTTTCATCTAATTCATGTAAATTCAATTTATTATTATTTATGCTTCCTGTAATCATAGCTTTTTTATCTTTTGTATAATAATATCCGCTTATTTTTTTATTTTTTTCATTTACATATAAATACATATCTGCTTTTTCTCCAGATATATTACCATTTAATAAATAGAATTTAGATTCTTCTATTTTTGTATTTTTTTCTTTTTCTAAGATATTATTATTTTTATTGCATGAAATTATAAATATAATAGAAAATATAAATATATACACAATCTTATTTAACATAAATAGATTCCTTTTAATTTTTCTCTATAAAATATAAATATATAAATTAAATCTAAATAATCAATAATAGATTGTTAAAATTATTATAAATAATTGACTTTTTATAAAATTAATAATATTATTGAGAAATTATAAATTATATTAAATGAAGAGGCTAAAAAATGGAAAAAGTTCAAATAGAAAATGTAGAGCTTACATTATCTCATCCTGATAATTTAAATATAAAATGGACAGGACAAAATGATTTAGTAAGGCAAATAATGGCCTCTTGGCATTTAATTTCAGAAGATGATATACCTTTGAATCCTAGAATAGTAGGAAAGCCTGGGGCGGGAAAAACTACGCTTTCTTATTATGTTGCTAAAGAGCTTCTTAATAGAGATGTTTATATATTTCAATGCACAGTAGATACAAGACCTGAAGATTTAATAATAATACCTGTAATATCTGAAAATAATAAAATAAGCTATCATGCTTCTAGTTTGGTTACTGCTATGATTAAGGGAGGAGTTGCTATATTAGATGAGGGAAACAGAATGAGTGAAAAAACTTGGGCTTCTTTAGCTCCTTTACTTGATGACAGAAGATATGTTGAAAGTGTTATAGCTGGAATAAAAATAAAGGCTCATCCTGATTTTAGAGTAATAGTTACTATGAATGATGATGCTAGTACTTTTGAGCTTCCTGAATATATACATTCACGTTTGCAGCCTACTATAGAACTTCCTTTTCCTGATGCTAAAGAAGAATATGATATATTAAAAATGAATCTTCCTTTTGCTGATGATGAAATATTAAAAATTACAGTTGGTTTCTTACAAAAGTCTCATATACATAATGCATCTTTTTCTGTAAGAGACGGTATTAATATGGCAAGATATGCTATGAAGCTATATAAAAGCAATATTGCAGGAAGTAGGGATACTGCTTTTTTAATAGCATTAAAATCTGTACTTGGTGCTGAAGGACTTAGAATATTAAGTCTTAATATGGATGATAGGGATAATAAAGATAATAGAAGAAATATGGATGATGACAGTACAAATACACTGTAAAATAATCATATAATGCATTTTGTATGCAGTATATGATTAATTATTTTTTAATCAGCTTATTTTATGTAATTTGAAATATTCTAATTCTGAGTAAACACTTTCTGTATTATTAGCAACTTCTCTTCCTAAAAGGGCACTGTTATGGACTAGATTAGAATTTTCCTGAGTGATATTATTTAATTCATTCATAGCAAGGGCAATTTCTCTTACGCTTCCTTCTTCCTCTGAAACGGCATTATATAAACTTGTTAAAACATCTGAAACTTCTTTTGCAGAATTTTCTATATTCATAAGTATCTCTAAGGAATGTTTAACAGATTCATCTCCTGTTTCTATTTTAGTAACAGTATTTTCTATTATCTCAGTAATTTTTCCAGCAGCATCATTAACATTTTGGGCAAGAGAACGTATCTCTGAAGCAACAACAGCAAATCCCTTTCCCTGCTCTCCAGCTCTAGCAGCCTCTACAGCAGCATTCAAAGCAAGTATATTAGTTTGAAATGCTATAGATTGTATAAGCTTTATTATATCTGATATTTCTTTACTTGACTCTGATATATCAAGCATATTATTTGAAATCTGCGTTACAGCTTCTACTCCGATTCTAGTAGAATCAGCTACTTTATTACTCATATCTTTTACATCATTAGTATGTCTTGATGTTTCTGATATAGAAGAGAATAAATTTTCTATAGCACTGCTTACTTGTTCTATTGCAGCAGCCTGTGAATTTGTTCTGTCTGATAAATTATCTATACCATTTGATATTTGTCCGCTTGAATTATTTATAGATGCTATGTTCATTTTTATTTCTGATACTATAGAAGATATTCTATTTTGCATATCATTAACAGAATTAACTAAATGTCCTGACTCATCTTTTAAAGCCAAATCATCTTTATTGAATACACTATTAAAATTACCTTCCTTCATTAAGTCTATAATTTTTATTGTATTCTTTAATGGCTTAACTATTTTATAAACGAGAAATCCTTCAAGAAATAGAAGAAAAACCATTACAATAAATATTACAAACATTAAAATCATAAATTGATTATTTACTTCGCTGGCATCTCCTTTGAATATTAATATCCATGGAGCATTATCAGTTTTTTGTATAGCATACCATTGATTGCCTATGATTTTTACCTCTCCTACATGCGATATTAGGTTTCCTTTGAAAGAAGCAAAAAGCGGGTCTTTAAATAAATTATTATTTTCATCTAAAATATAATCGCTATTCTCATGCGTCATATATATTCCATCTGATGATACTATGTAAAAATTTTCATTAAAATTATCTTTTATATTTTTCATAATGCTATTCATATCAGCAAAATCTATGGCAAATACGCCTTTTAATTTGCCATTTGTATATATAGCTTTACTGAATGTAACTGTAAGTTCATTAACAGCAAAATCTATATAAGGATTACTAATTGCTATATCATTTGTAGCTATAGCATCTTTATACCAAGGTCTTGATGTTTGATTATATGTACGAGGGTATTCTTCTAAAGTATTTATATATATCCCTCCTTCTGAATAAGGTACAGTATCACCAAAATACATATTCAAATAACCTGATCCTGTTTTTTGAATATTGGTTATAAAACTTCCGAATGTTTCTAAATTTGGATTTGCTTCTAAATTATTAACTACTAAATTAACTGTATTTTTTATTTCTTTTACATATGCTTCTGTTTCATTTTTTGAGTTTAAAGTTTGAAAGTATTTTTCTTTTAAAAATTTTGATTTATATATTGGCTTGTATATAAAGAATATTGCTAAGAATGCAGCAAATAGAAATATAGAAAAAATACTCAAAAATTTGAACATTAATCCTCTTTTCATTAATTTCTCCCAATTTACATTTATACAAGGTTAAATATAAAAAAAATTGTAAAAATGTAAAAGGAATAAGAAAAAATTTTAGAAAAAAAATAAAAAAAATTTATTTTTTTATGAAGTTTTCAAAAAATATTTATGAAAATTAAATTTTATAGTATTATATATATTTTTAATCGCATGCAGTATAAAACTAAAAATATTGATTAGTTTTTTATTAAAGTTTTTTATTATATAGATAATTTAGCTTATCATGCGTTATAGAAATTCTAAATTAATAAATACTTGGGCGGGTGTGCTTTTACTAATTTAAATTTTAAATATTAATAAAGTTATAATTTCAAATAATATAAAAAATATGAAAGGGCGGGGTATATAAATAAAGTTTTAAAGCTTAATTACATTTGCCCACCCTTTATCTTCATTAAGATAATTTGATATTTTTGTTTTTCATTTCTTTGATGTTTAAAAGAAATTGTTGACAACCCACCCAAGATTTTTTTAAATTTATAGCGTATTCACCGCACGAATAACTAAACTAAAAAATATAGATTATTTATTATTCAAATTTTATTATATTTTTAATTTGTTTACCGTGCGTTAAATAATTTTTAAATATAAAAATTGCTTTGGTAGGTACTATAATTTCTAATTATGAGTTTTAAAGTGATAAACGAGCAGCTGATAACTGATGAAGGAAGTTCTCAGCTATTTCTTAGCGGGTTTATCACTAGCAACAATAATAAATTAAATATACTTGCTAGCTTCTTTGATGCTTAGATTTGCCATATTTTCTTTATGCCTTTCTATAAAATCTCTCACCCAATCAGGATTAGTCTTACTGTAATCCCTTAAAGACCATCCTATAGCTTTGTTTATAAAAAACTCTTTATTGTTTAAATTGTTTATTATAATTTTTTCTAATAGTTCAGTATTTGTTTTATCTTTTCTTAAAAGCTGATGATCTATAGCTATTCGCCTAAGCCAAATATTATCTGATAAAGACCATTCTAAAAGTATGTTATTGATAGACTCATCTCTTAAAGCAATATCTCCGATTATTCTGTCTAAAAAATCTATACTATCCCACCATGATTTTTTAAGAGCATATTCTTTTAATTTTTTTATATGAGTTTTATTTAAATATTTATTTTTTAAAATAAGATAATCTATAGCAGCATATTGAAATTCTCTGTATTTATTATCATAGCATTTATCAGTGAAGTTAAAATCAATAAACGCTTTTTTATCTTTTGGAATTGTTTTGAATACTTTTTTCTCTGCCTCTTTTCTCTCTTTTGAATGAATACCTAAAAACTCAAAATTATTTTTCATGTATTTAGCCATTAATACAGCTTCTTTTTCATCTTTTAGAATTTTGAATTCTTTTGAAAGAATAGTATATAAATCGTTCATTTAATATTTTCTCTAATCATTATTTATTAAAAATATAATTATAAATATGCTCAGGCAAAGGTATACCTTCTTCAGCATAGATTTTAGAACAAGCCTCTTTTCTCTCGCCTGGTATTGATATAGTCTCTCCATCTTTTAAAGCAGGCTCTTTTTTTATATCATCTATGAATGATTGAACCGTATTTAAATAAGTATCTAAATCATTATAAACAGCAGGATCTATTACAAGTATAAATGTAGATAGATTTCTTTTTTTATCCATATCTCCGTACATTTTTACTAAGTTATTGCAGTAAACTTGCCCTATTAAAAGACCAGTAAAAGCTTCAACCATAGTCATTATTAAATATCCCTTAACTCCTCCAAAAGGTACAACATATCTTATCTCATGAGGATTAGAGCTAGGATTACCATTTTCATCTACCCCCCAATGCATAGGTACTGTTTCATTATTTTCACGTGCAGTAAATATGCGTCCAAGTGATACCTCGCTTGTAGCCATATCACCTAGTATGAAGTCCTTTTTTGCAGGAAAACCATAGCTTATAGGATTAGTTCCAAAGAATGATCTCTTTCCTCCAAATGGTATAACGCATGGATCAGTATTTACCATTATTAGGGAAACTTTATTTCTATCAATTGCCATTTTATTATAATATCCTAAAGCACCTGTATGACTGCTGTTTTTTATTCCTATAAGAGCAATTCCCTGTTCATCAACAGTTTTTAAAGCCCAGTCCATAGCATATTTGCTTGCTGCATGACCAAATCCTCCATCAGCATCCATTAATGCAAATGATGGTTTCTTTATTTCTATATTGAATTTTGAGTTTAGATTTATACCGCCTTGTTTTATTCTATTGATATAATGCTCTACTCTTAATACACCATGAGAATGTATTCCTCTTATATCAGCATAAATAAGAACATCCGTTACAATTGAAGCCTGTTCATCATTAACATTAGCTGCTTTGAATTTATTTAATACTTGTTTTCTAAGTTCATTTGAATCTACTCTTATCATAATGAAATTGCCTTAATTATATTTATTATATTTTATAAACATAATTAAGTTTACATAATTATAAATTAATGTCAATAACTTTATTTAAATATTAAATTTAAAAAAAGAACAAGGGCTTTATATTCCCTTGTTCTTATTAAAGCTTTATATTTTCAACTTTTTATTAATCGTCCCATTCTTGTCCTAATAATTGACCAGATTTATCAATGTATAATTCCATCATGTTATTCATTTTTACTTTATATACATTGTAATGTTCCATTTCTACAGCCCAAATTTGAGCTTGAGGATATGTTCTTCTTGCTGTTGCTAATACAGCCTGAGGAACTTGATTAAGAGGTACATACCAATCTGCGAATAAAGCTGAAGTACTTAAAACTGTTAAAGCCACTAATAAACAAAGTATTTTTTTCATATTTTCTCCTTTTAATTAATTTATTTTATGATTAAAGTTTTTTGCTTTTAATTAATCGTCCCATTTTTGACCTATTAATTGACCATTATTATCAACATATAATTCCATCATGTTATTCAATTTTATTTCAAAAATAGTAAATTGTTTTTCTATTTTTATTATAGCTGCATTAGGATAAGTTCTTTTTACTGTGTTCATAACATTAGCAGGTAATATAGTATTAGGTATGTTTCCATAGCCTTTAACTTCTTTCCAATCTCCATTAGGGAAGAAATCTATTTGTGTTCCATTTGCTAAATAAACTTCTATATCATCCCAATCTCTTTCTATGAAAGTTACTTGTACATTAGCAAAATGCTGTTTGATGAAGTTTTGTGCATTTTGCGGTATAGAAGATAATTGAACTCCATAACCATATTGAGCATTACCACCCTGAGCTGGCGGCTGAGCATAAGGGTCTTGATAATTTGGATCTCCTCCTTGAGCTGGCGGCTGACCATATGGATCTTGATATCCGCCTTGTCCTCCAGCTTGTCCATTATCATAATATTGAGCAAATAGTGCGCCTGTGCATATCGCTAAAACAAAAAGCACTGATATAATTTTTTTTATATTAGTCATAAAAATTCTCCTTTTTTATTTTTGTAAAAACAACTTGATTACAAGTAAATTATCTTTACATTTATTATTATAGTCTAATTTTATAATAATGTCAATTAATTTTACTGGTTTTTTACTAAAAATTTACATTTTTTCTTAAAAATTCATAGAAATATGAGGAAATTTTATATAAAAGTAAATTTTTTAATACATAAAAAAATCTTGATTTTAATAAATAATCATTATATAATAGATAAAATAAAAAATAATTAATGGTAACAATATGAAAAAAGTAAATTTATGTTTATTAGGAGCTTCTGGCGCTGTTGGTCAGGAGATGCTTAAAGTACTTGAAGAAAGAAAGTTTCCAATTAATGAATTAAGATTACTTGGAAATAGAGAAGCTGGAAAAAAAGTTAAATTCTGCGGTAAAGAATACACTATTGAAAAGACAACTAAAGATTCATTCAAAGATATGGATATAACATTAGTTGCAGTTGGTGCTGATTTAAGTAAGAAATTAAGTCCATTAGCTGTTAAGGCAGGAAGTGTTGTTGTAGATAATAGCAGTGCTTTTAGAATGGATAAAAATGTTCCTTTAGTAGTTCCTGAAGTTAATCCTGAAGATGTTAAACTTCATAAAGGAATAATATCTAATCCTAATTGTTCTACTATAATAGCTTTAGTGGCATTAGCACCTCTTCACAAATTTGGAAAGATAAAGAGAATAGTAGCTTCTACTTATCAGGCTGTTTCAGGTGCTGGAAAAGAAGGTATGGAAGAATTAGAGCAGCAGATTAAAGATTATGTTGCAGGAAAAAAACTTGTTAATAAAACATTTAAATATCAAATAGCTTTCAATTTAATACCTCAAATAGATTCTTTTGATAAAAATGGATACACAAAAGAAGAATTAAAAATGACTAATGAAGGAAGAAAAATACTTCATGATGCAAGTATGCAAATAAGCTGTACTTGTGTAAGAGTACCTGTTATAAGAAGTCATAGCGAATCTATTACTGTTGAGACTGATAAGAAAATTACTGCGAAAAAAGCTAAAGAATTATTATCAAAAGCAAAAGGTGTAAAAGTAGTTGATGATCCTGCAAAGTTCAAATATCCTATGCCTTTAGACACTTCTAATCAGGATAACATATATGTTGGAAGAATAAGAGAGGATATCAGTGCTAAAAATTCATTGACATTCTGGTGTGCAGGCGATCAAATAAGAAAAGGCGCTGCTACAAATGCTGTTCAAATAGCTGAATTGCTTCTTCCTGAATTAGAAAAAAAATCTGAAGCAAAAACAGCAGAGAAGAAACCTGCTAGAAAACCTTGCGTAAGAAAATCAGCAAAAAAATAATAATTATTTTATGATATTAAAAGAGAAGATTTTATATATTATAAGATCTTCTCTTTTTTTAAGATTTAAAATAAAAAAGGACAGATATAAAATACCTGCCCTTTAAGAATTTTAAATTATTAATTATTTTATTAAATTAGTTATAAATCCTATTATTCCGCCCACAGCTACGAAGTCAGCATCACTGAATGTAGTATTTTGGAAACCTAAATCTCCAAGTATAGGTAATAATACAATAGGAAGGAAAGCAAGAAGAAGTCCATTTATGAAAGAACCTATTATACATCCTCTTCTTCCGCCAGTTGCATTTCCAAATACACCAGCAGTAGCACCTACAAAGAAATGAGGTACAACACCAGGTATAATTAAAACTCCTCCTACAGCACCAAGTATAGCTAATCCAACTAAGCCTCCTATAAAGCTAGTAATAAAACCTATTAAAACAGCATTAGGAGCATATGGGAATACTACAGGACAGTCCAAAGCAGGTATTGCATTAGGAACTATTTTTTCAGATATACCTTTGAAAGCAGGAATAATCTCTCCTAATATCATTCTAACACCAGATAATACTATAGAAACACCAGCAGCAAAAGTAACACCTTGTATTAAAGCAAATACTAAATAGTTTTGTCCATTAGATAATTCTTTTTCTATATAAGCACTTCCAGCAGCTACAGCAACAATAATATATATCACAGACATAGTTAATGCTATTGCCAATATATTATCTCTCATGAAGCTTAATCCTTTAGGTAATTTTAAATCTTCAACAGAAGGTGATTTTCCTCCTATTATTTTACCTATAAGTGCTGAGATACTATAAGTAACATTAGAGAAGTGTCCAAGTGCCACCTGACTCGTACTATCTCCTATAACTTTAGGCATAGCCCAATAACTCAATAGAGGAGAAAGACTCATAGCAACAGCATTTATTAAAGAAGATGCCACTATAAGAGTAACACCGCTTAATCCTGCTACTGCTAATATAACAGTAATCATAACACCCATATAAAATATATGGTGTCCTGTTAAGAATATAAATTTTAATGGTGAAAACTTAGCTATAATTATATGAAATACCATAGAAAGTATCATAACCATAGAAACTTGGGTACCATATTGAGTTAAAGCTAAAGAAACTATAGCTTCATTATTAGGAACAACACCTTGAACATTAAAAGCTACCTCTACCATATTTCCGAAAGGTGCTAAAGAAGCTGTTATAACATTTGCACCTGCTCCTAATAATATGAAACCTATTAAAGATTTCATAGAACCTGCTATTATCTCATTAATAGGTTTTTTCAATAGTATAAGCCCAACCATAGTAAATAAAGCTACAAGGATTGAAGCTTGGCTTAGTAAATCAACTAGAAATTTTAATATCATTATTTAACTCCGTATTTTATATTAAAAGCTGTATTGTAATTATACAGCTTTAATTTTTTATTTTTATTTATTCTATTTTAAGTTTTTCTTTAATTTTATCTTTCAATTCTTGTACGCTTAATATATTTTGCAATGTTATAATTTTGTTTTTATCAATAGAGCTTACAGCTGATGATTCAGCTACATCTCTTCCTAAAACATAATAATCTGCATTTTTGAACACAGCATTTGATATATCGCTATGTTCTACTTCTGCTTCTACACCAAGTTCTTTAAGTACTTTAGTAACATTCATTGAAACCATCAAAGATGATCCTAAACCAGAACCGCAAGCTGCTATAAATTTTAACATATGAATCTCCTTTTAATTAGATTTTTTACTAGAAAGATAATTAATAATATCTTCCTTTGTATTAAGATTTTTTAAATCATTAGCAACAACTCCGTCTTCTTCTCCTCCGAATATATCTAATATATCAGACATTATTTCTATATGCGAATCATTGTCTACAGCAGATAATCCTATAAGGCAGTAAACAGGGTTATTATGATGATTTTCAAAATTAACACCATTTTTTACTATAAGCAAAGTTATGCCATTTTTGAATACTCCAGATTCTCTTTTAGCATGCGGCATAGCTAAATTTTTACCTATAAGATAATAAAAATTAAGCTCTTTTCCTGAATCTATTACTTTTTGTATATATTCTTCAGTAATATACTCTTTTTTTAAAAGAGGCTTGAAGCATTCTTTAACAGCATTTTGCCAAGTATCAATATTATCTATAATATTGATAGAATCAATTTCTTTTAAAACATCTACAAATCCAGCCATATTTTATCCTATCACTTCTTTAACTTTATCCAAAACATTTTGAGCTGATACACCATATTTTAATTTAAGCTCTGTAGATTTTCCTGATTCAGTAAATGTATCTCTGCAGCCTACAATCTTTAGAGGAGCAGCATTTTTATGTTCAGCAAGAACTTCAGCAAAAGCACTTCCTAATCCGCCTATAACGCTATGATTTTCTAAAGTAACTATGCATTTTACTTTACTAGCATATTCTAAAATATTTTTAGTATCTAAAGGCTTCAAAGAACGTACATGTATTAAATGATATTTAATATTATTTTCTTCCAAAAGATTAACAGCAGCTACAGCCTGTTCAAAAGAAGAACCGTCAAAGAATAAAGCAACATCATCACCAGTAGAATTAATAACTTTGTTAGTAATGTCAAAATTAGCTTCTTCAGGAGAATTATATATAATAGGTACTGGCTCTCTTGAAACTCTTACATAATATAATCCTTTATTATTTAAAGCATAATTAATAGCTGATTTTACATCATTTTCATCTAAAGGAAGAATTACATTCATATTTGGTACGCATCTCATTAATGCCATATCCTGAGTAGCTTGGTGGCTGGCTCCGTCAGGACCTGCATCCAAACCTGGATGAGTTGCTATTATTTTTAAATTTGCTTTAGCATATGCAGCCTGTCTTATTTGTGTCCATATAGTTCCTGTGGCAAATATAGCAAAATTAACATATACAGGAAGCATTCCTTCCAAAGCTAATCCTGTAGCAGCACTTAAAGAACTTTGCTCTCCTATACCTAATTCCCAAAAATTATTAGGAAATGTTTTTGCTACATCAGCAGAAGAAGTAGAAGTACCTAAATCATTATCTATAACTATAATTTTATTATTTTTTTCTATTAAACTTGTTAAATGTTTTCCTATTATTGCTCTAGGAGCAGAAGTTTTTTCTATATTCATCATAAATTTCATTCCTTAAATAATTATTTACATATCTAAATCTTTTTTTACTTGTTCATAATCTTTATCGCTGATAGTAACAGAATGGCAATTTGGATTATTTTCTAAGAAAGAAACACCCTTTCCTTTTACAGTTTTCATTATAATTGCTATAGGTTTTCCGCTTAATTTATCCATATTATCTAAAGCTTCTACTACTTCATTCATGTTATTTCCATCTTTTATGTTAATAACATTCCAATTAAAACTTTTAAATTTATCCTCTAATGAACCTAAATTGATTACTTGATCAACAGGATCATGTGAAGATAATCCATTATTATCTATGATTGCAACTAGATTATCCAATTTGAAATGTGCTGCCTGCTGAACAGTTTCCCATATTTGTCCCTCATGCATTTCAGCATCTCCGCATAAAGCGAATATTTTATTTTTATTGCCGTTAATTTTTCTAGCATAAGCCATACCCATAGCAACAGCTAAACCTTGTCCTAAAAGCCCAGTATTCATTTCTGTTTCTGGTATTTTATTGATATCAGGATGTCCTTGTAAATGTGTTCCTATATGCTTTAAAGTTTTTAATTCATCCATAGGAATAATATTTTTTTCTGCTAATATAGCATACTGCATAACAACAACATGACCTTTTGATAAAACAAAACGTGATCTATTAGGATCTTTCAAATCATTAATGTATTTGTCATAAACAGCTACTGCCATGTCCATAGCCGATAATGATCCGCCAAGATGTGCTACACCTTTAGAATCATATACCATTTTTAAAAGTATTTGTCTGCATTTCTTGGCTTTTTTTTGTAATTCATCTACTGAACTCATTAAATTTCTCCTATTTTTATTTTTATAAAAAATTAAATATTAAATATTTATTAATGGAATATTCCCAAAATAGCATTTAAAATTAAACCTACACCCACAAAATCTGTTTCTGGGAAAGAAGTACCAGTTAAGCCTATAGAACTCATTATAGGATATATTAAAGCAGGTCCTACCGCTATAAGTATTCCAGTAACAAATCCTCCTGCTATAGCTCCTTTCCATCCTCCTGTAGCATTACCAAATACTCCTGCAGTAGCTCCTATAAAGAAATAAGGAACAGCTACAGGTATAATCACAGGGGTTTTTAAAAGTATAAAACAGGTATACATAAAAGACCGCCTATATATGCTGATAAAAATCCCAAAACTGTTGCTGTAGGGGCATATTGGAATACAACAGGACAGTCTAAAGCTGGTTTAGCATTTGGTATTATCTTTTCAGATATTCCTACAAATGCTGAAACTATTTCACCTAGAACCATTCTAACACCTGTTATTATGATAAATAATGATGCAGCAAAGGATAAAGACTGTAAGAATGGGAATAGAATCCAGCTTACATTTCCTGATAAAGATTCTACAGCCTCTTTTCCTGCTACAAATGCTGATATATAATAGAATACAGCAACTGATAAAGCTACAGAAACTATATAATCTTTAAATATCATAAGCCAGCCAGGTAATTTTAATTTTTCAGTACTATCTTCTGGTTTTCCAACTTTTGACCCTATGAAACTAGATAATGCATATGCTATAGTTACATAATGTCCCATAGCTATTTCATTTTCGCCTGTTACTTTATTCATACCTCTTTGAGCTAATGCTGGGAATAAAGCAGCTGATGCTCCTAATATTACAGCACCTAATGCTATTGTTAAACCATCAGATACGCCATTGGCTTTAAATATTACAGTTAAAAGAGCAGCTAAATATAGATTATGCTGTCCTGTTAAAAATATATATTTAAATGGTGTTATTCTTGCTATTATTAAATTGGCTACGAAACCTGCAACCATAATTAATGCAACTATAGGTCCAAATTTATTTTGAGCTAAAGCTGTAACTGCTTCGGCTAAAGGTAAAACTCCTTCTAAATTAAATGCTTTTGTAAATAGAGTTTGAAAAGCATTCAATGAAGTAGTAGCTAAAGAAGAACCCGCACTGAAAATTATAAATCCAACTATAGTTTTTATAGTACCTATTGCAACTTTATCCCATTTCTTCTTTTGCAAAATAAGTCCAAACATAGCTATAAAACCAACTAATATAGAGCTGGTACCCAATAAGTCATAAACTATAAATTCTAAAACTGCATTCATAAATTACCCCATCAATTAATTAGCGTTTAATGCTTCTGATATTTTTGATTTTATTTCTTCTTTATTGGTAATAGATTCTATACCTATTACTATAGGAAATTTTCCATGAAGCTCATCTGCCAAATCTTTCATAGTTACAAGAATATCAATATCATTATAACCATCCATAGCTGAAGTTACATCATGATATACTTCTGCATCTGAATTTAATGCTGATATTACTTGTTCTACTTTTATTTTTAAAAGCATACTGCTTCCCATACCTGTTCTGCAAACAACTAATATTTTTTTCATAACATCAATCCTTAATTTTTATTATTTACTATTATATATTTTGTCAGTAAAAAATCAATTTATTTATATTTTAAGTATATTAGAATATTGATATTAATATTTTTTCTTATTTGTAAGCGCCAATATTAGAATATGAACAACTGATTTATCAACTTCAGGTATTCTTAATGCCTGAGATATATTATAAGGTTTATATTGTTTTAATTTGTTAATAGCATCTATTTTTACGCTTTTTAAAGTAGAGTAGTCAAAATCTTCTGGTATTATCATATTTTCATATTTTTCAATATCTCTTATTTCATTTAAATATCTTGCAATATAGCCTTCATATTTAATAGCAATTTCAGCATTTTCTAAAACATTTTTATTATAATCGCCGTCTATTAAATGCTTTAACATATCAATACCGCATTCAGGACGCTTTATTATAGAAGCTAAACTCATAGTACGATATTCCTGAGCTTCTTTAATAAACCCTAAT
>CALXXQ010000085.1 GCA_944392715.1 uncultured Brachyspira sp. | reverse complement strand
CTTCCATTTTTGATGACTTTATTTAGTTTATTAGCTGGTTTCGTTTATGCTAGAAAATTAAAATTTAAAGAGAGTTTGCCATTATATATAGTTTCATTAATATTTTTATTGATATTATATAATTCACTATCCGGACTTTTATTCTATTGGACTATTAATTGTTTATTTTCATTAATTAAAAATATTGTTATAGAATATAAACTTTATAATATATTTGTTATAAATAAACATAAGCTATTAAAAATTTACAATATAGTTTTTATGGTTATTGCAGTATTATTTGTATTAATTATATTTTTGTCAAATATAGAGAGAAAATGTTATTTGGATGATTTTAAATTATCTTATAAAGATGGTGAAGTATATGTATATGATGCTACTATAAAATATTATAGTAAAATATTTAAAAGTAGTGATATATTTGAAATAAAATTGAATACAGATATTTTTTTGTCAGATAGTATAAAGGATTTATTATTTGTTGACAGTGGTATAAACACTAAATA
This sequence comes from uncultured Brachyspira sp., assembly GCA_944392715.1. Lineage (GTDB taxonomy): Bacteria > Spirochaetota > Brachyspiria > Brachyspirales > Brachyspiraceae > Brachyspira. The sequence goes on along the minus strand of CALXXQ010000085.1, from coordinate 28,387 downwards.
TGTAAAAATATCATTTGATAAAACTATAGAAAATATTGATGAAACTATAAATGTATATTATAGGTTGTATTTAAAAGATTATGCTATAAATATTTTTTACTTGATATTAATTTTATTTCTACTATTAAATATTGGAAAAATATTTAATTTAATTTTTAATAATAATACAGCATTGAATTTTTATTTGAAAAATAGATATAAATTGATGTTAATTAGCTGTTTTGTTATTACAATATTATCAGGGGCTTTTATACCTAGCTCATTAATAGGAGCATCTCCTCATGAATTTAAATATCCGTTTTATTTGATATTTAATGATTTATCAATGAGTATTGGGTTATTTTTAATATATCCTCTTTTTATATATTTAATATTTCCTGAAAATATCAAAAACTATATTACATTGATATTTATTTTTCTTGTTTCTATAATATTAGTAAATACTTTTATTATGAAAGGTAGTTATTTAAATATAAATTCTGATTTTGTGTTTGATAATACTGATTTACTTAAAGCTTCATCTAAAGAAATAATTATAAGTATACTATTATTTTTATTGGTTATATTAATTCTAATTTTATTTTTTAGGAAAAATAAAATGAATTTAATAATAAATGTATATTTTGTAATAATTATTACCCTATTTTCTATTTCTACTTTCAATATTGTTAATATAGTTAAAGAGCATAATAAATTAATTAGTATATCTAGAAACAATGACCATAATAATATAAAGATATTTAATTTATCAAAAAAAGGTGATAATATTTTTGTTATTGTATTAGATAAAGCTTTGGGTTTATATTGGTTAGATGCCTTTGAGAAATTTCCTGAGTATAAAGAAAAATTAGATGGTTTTGTGTTTTTTAAAAATAATTCTTCTTTTGGTGTTAATACTATGACCATATCTTCTTTGTATGGTGGATATGAATATTTGCCTTATGAATTAAGTATAAATGGTAACTATAATATAAAGGATAAACATAATGAATCTATATTAATGCTTCCTATGTCACTAGAAAAATATGGGTATAAATCTTCTATTTTTGAGCCAGTTTATGTAAATTTAAAATCTTATACGGATTTAAGTATTTTTGAAGAATATACTAATATATCAGTACATGATTCCAGTCAATTATATATTTATTCTTTACAAAAATATCTTGGTGTTACTAATACAAATATTGATGATTATTCTTTGGAATATCAAAAGGATAAAATGGTTAGATTTTCTATGTTTAGAATGATGCCAATAAATTTTAGATATAATTTTTATGATAATAAAAATTGGTTTATTTATTCTATTGCTGGAGTTAATTCTACAATTTATAATTATGCTATATTATCAAATTTAAAATATTTTATTAATATAAATGATAGTGATGATAATTACTATAATTTGTTTTATAACGGTACTACTCATGAACCATATTTTTTTAATTCTGATTATACTGCAGGTTATGAGGCTAAAGAAGTTGATAAAAAAGATTTAGATATATATAAAAGTGATTATTCTACAAGATTTTTTTATGCAAATGCAATATCTTTAAGAGAACTTACTCATTTTATAGAATTCTTAAAAGAAAATGAAATATATGATAATACTAAAATTATATTAGTATCTGATCATGGAGTAGAAATACAGTCAACATATCTTTACAGAAATTTAGATGGTATTGGGCAAATATCTCCATTTAATGCATTATTAATGTATAAAGATTTTAATTCCAGAGGCGAATTAGAAATTAATACAAATCTTTCTACAATAGCAGATATGCCCTATTTAGCTACAAAGCATATTACAAATATTCAAAATTATTTTACAGGTAATTTGATAAGAGATAATTATACTAATGTAGTACATGCTATAAATATAAGAGATTTTATTCGAAATGATAATCGATATGGTTTTGATATATTTTATACAATACAAAATGATATATTTGATATAAATAATTGGAAAAAATTCGAAATTGATTGGAATACTAAGAATGTCCGAGAAATAAAATAAATAAAGTAAATATGTAAACTGTCGATAATTTGTGATGAATAAGTATAACTAAACATAACTATTGAAATTTATATTGGTTTATATATAATATTTATTCAAATTAATTTATAAAATGGATTATTAACTGATGTCAAATAAAAAATTTAATTTAAAAATCGCTACAATAGCATCTTGGGTATTATTATTTTTTGCTTGGATTTTCTTTTACGCTGTAACTCAAACACCTACCCCTGTTTTTTGGGTGGTACTTGCATTATCTTCTATTTTAACTATTGCAACATTGATAATAGATAGAAAAAATATCATATCTCTATTAAAAATGAGATTTGTACATAAAGCATTTTTTGGAATATTATCTCTTGTTATAATATTAGCTATACTTGTAGGGCTTTATATTATAAGTATAAACTTCCCTATAAGATTCGATTTGACTCAAAATAAATCATATACTGTATCACAGCAGACTATGGATGTGCTATCAAGAATAGATAGTCCTCTTTCTATAGTAGTATTAAGATCTCCTAGTACAGATCCTACTTCAGCAGACTGGAAAGCTGATTTGTTGTTAGAACAGTATGAAAGAATAAATAAACATATAACTGTTGAATACATAAACCCTATAGAAAAACCTTCTGCTAAGAGTAAATACCAAATGACTCAGGTTGGTGAAATAGTATTTACTTATGGACAAGGAAAACAAGTTAGAGTATATAGAAAAGATTTAACTACTCAATCTAAAGTAACTTCTGAGCCTTTATTTGTCGGAGAAGAAAAATTTACTCAGTCTATATATACATTACTTGATGCAGAATCTTATACTATATATTTCACAGTAGGACATGGTGAAAGACAAATACAAGACAGAGGCGGAGAAGGTTTATCTTATGTTAAAACTTATTTGGAAAATGAAAATTATAAAGTAAAAGAATTAAATATTATACTTGAAAATATACCTACTGATGCATCATTAATAGTAATAGCAGCTCCAGTTGAAACATTCAGCGATTTTGAAATAGATAAATTAAACAATTATGTAAAAACAGGTGGAAAACTTCTTGTTTTATATGATAGTTTCTTAGACAGAAGTAAGTTTAACACTAATTTAGGTGATTTCTTATCAGCTTGGGGATTTAAAACTAAAAATGACTATATAATAGATACAGCTTCAAGTGTTGTTATACCAGTTAATATAGTTCCTCAATATACTTCTCATCCTATAACACAAACTCTTAAAGAAGGAAATGTATTTGCTTGTTTGGTTGTTGCAAGAAGTATATTAAGCGGAGAAAATCAATATAATGGCAGCTTTGAAAATATAATCACTACTACTCCTCAAGGATATGGAAAAGAGGAAGCTACTTTTGATTTATCAAGAGCTAGATTTAATCCTAAAACAGATATTTCAGGTCCAGTGCCTCTAGCTATAAGCGGTACTTATGAAATAGAAGGAAGAAAAGAACCAGCAAGAATAGTAGTATTCGGAGATGCTACATTTGCTTTGAATGCATATATTAATCCAGAACAAGGTCAGTCTGTTGATATTGCTTTTGCTGGAAATAAAGATTTATTTATGAATACTGTTGCTTATCTTTTGGAAGCAAGACAAAAAATTACTATAAGACCAAAAGAAGCAAGCATTAAAAATCTTACTCTTACTACAACACAAACTAATTTTATTAGATATGTTGCTCAAATTGGATTGCCTTGTTTATTTGGTATATTAGGTATACTAATTTGGTTCTTAAGAAGAAGATAATATTACTATAATGAAGGTTATTAAGTTAATATAATATGAATAATATTAAAGAATTATATAAAAAATATTCATATTATATTAACTATGCTTTATTAGTATTTATCAATGGTATAGCAAGTGTATTAAATTATGTATCTTCTATTTATACTAATAGAAGTTTATCAATATCTGATTTCGCTCATTATAACGGTATAATTAATATATATTCCATAATAGTTTTAACAGTTTCTAGTTTTAGTTATTATATAATGCATCATTATAAAGATGATGAAGATGCAAAGGCTTATTGGGCTTATGGATATATAATTGCAATTATAATATTTATAGCATATATTTTATCAATACCGCTTATGGATATATTATTCAATATTAAAAGCTACAGTTCGCTTTTTATAATGTCCATTGGAATATTTGCTTCAATTTTAGTTATAGTTTCACAGTCTATATTAAAAATTAATAATTATATAGCTTATGATTATATGGCAAGTCTTACAGCAATATTCATAGCTAAAATATTACTCTTGGCATATTTTATTATAACAGGATTAACATTAGAAAAATCAATTATATCAGTATCATTATTTTGCGTTTTATATCTTATTATAAATTTGATAGAATTAAAGAAAGTTAATCTACCCTATTATACATCTTTAAAAAATATAAAAAAATACTTTACCTCTCCGAATTTATCCGTACTTTTAAGATATATAATTAATATAGTTGTTATCAACTTTATATTTAATTGGATATCATTAAGCGATGTTTTAATGGCAAACAGATATTTGGATAAAACAAGTGCGGGCTACTACTCTACTATATCATTGATAATAAAAATGTTTTTCTATATAGGTACTCCAATAGCTTCAGTAATGTTTTCTTATATATTAATAGCTATGAGAGAAAATAATAAAAGCAAAGAAAAAAAGGTAGTTTATTATTCCATAGCTCTTTTGGTATTAGCTTCGCTTTTTCTATCAATATTTTTAATTGTATTTGCTAAGCAGATAGTACTAATACAATTTACAAGCAGATATGAAGCTATTATCCCATTAATTCCTCAGGCTGTAATATTTGGTTTTTCTCTAGCTTTTACAGTGCTTACATTTAATTATGGTCTTGCTTATAAATTATTTGCTCCATTTTATGCATATTTAGTTATATTTGCTTATGTGTATTTTTCATTAAGAAACGGACTTAGAACCTTTGAAAATTTTATGTTCATAATGAAAATATTTTTTATAGCATTACTTATATATAATATTTTAATAATATTAGTGCATAGAATAATATTAAGAACTAATGAAAACTAAAATAGTAATTTAAAAATATTATAAAGCTAGTTATAAAAATTATTTTTAGAATCTACCGCCTTTTTCAGAAATCAACTTCGTTATTTTACTATTATTTCTATTTATTGCATAATATAATGCTGTGTTTCCATCTTTATCCTTAGCATTAAGATCAGCTCCAGCTTCTATAAATAACTCAGCTAATTCTGGATTATAATCAAAAATTACCCACATTAAAGGAGTAATATTTTCTAATTGTATATTTCTTGAATCATCTTTTATAGATAATCTAGCATTAATATTAGCACCAGCTTTTATTAATAACTCAGCTACTTCTCTATCTACATTAAATGTCAAAGGAGTAAAATCTTTTAAATATAATCCATCTGTCTTGAATGATACTTTTGTATTTACATCAGATTTTTTTTCTATAAGCATTTTTGATAAATCTGTTTTCTCCCGCTGTATAGCATGTATTAAAGCTGTAAATCCGGAATTATCTTTTATATTAACATTAGCACCTTTTTCTATTAGTATCTCTGATATTTCATATCGCTCATAGAGAATAGATAATATTAAAGGTGTAGCACCGCTTTCTTTCTCTTTTTTATTGAGATCAGCACCTTTTTCTATTAGCAGCTTTGCAATTTCATCTTGCTTATAAATAATAGATAACATCAAAGGTGTAGCGCCATCCATAATATCTAAATTTATATTGACCTTTTTATTATTTAAAAAATCTAAAACTTCTTCTTTATTACCATTAGCTATATATGATACAAATTCTTTTTCATCTTTACTAAGCTCCGGATACAAAGCATTAAAACTAAATAAAGTACACAATACTGCCATTAATATAATTTTTTTCATATAAACCTCTTCTTAAATATTATATACAAAATATATATTAATTATATTATTTTATCAATATATACTGAAAATTTTTAAGTTTGTCATTTTTTTTTTGCAACTTTTTCCCGCCGCATGTCTACCTAAAGGTACTTCCTTCGGTCGCAGGCGGACTTCGTCAAAGTTGCTGCCGCAGGCACGCTTCGCGAAAGTGCAAGTATAAAATTAGTACTAAATCATACTAAAATTATCTTAAATGTAAGGTAATTCATAAAATTAAAGCCAAAATGTAGCCTTTCGCGAAGCGTATCCGAGTTTATCAGGATATAAGCTTCTTTGTTGCAATACCACAGGCACTTCCTTCAGTCGCAAAAGAAGTGTGGTGCTGCACGCTGTGTACTTCGTAAGGGCAAAGCCCTGCAAATATTTAAAATTTAAAAAATTATTTTTGACAAAATATATTTGTTTTGGTATATACTTCATTAGTGCATATAATTTTACAATGCTTACATTTAATTATTTAGGCTATTTTAATAGTAGTAATATTTGTATATTTAACTTTTTAATGATTTACAAATAAAAAATCTCTATCAGCTTTAACTAATAGAGATTTTAACAGTACATATTCTTTATTATTTAGCATTTTTTGCTATAAGCAGCTGCTCTATTGTAGTATTGTTTTTTTCTTTAGCATAATTTAATGCAATTTTTCCGCTTTTATCTTTAGCATTAATATCAGCTCCGGATTCTATCAATAACTTAGCTATTTCAGTATTATTATTCAAAATAAAATACATTAAAGGTGTAGCATTTTCTAATTTTATATTTTTTCCAGCATGTTGAAAAGAGAATTTAATATTAATGTCTGCACCAGCATTTATTAATGATTGAGCTACTTCTTTATTTTCATTAAGTATCAAAGGAGTAACATTTTTCATATATACTCCATTTTCATTTAATGATGCTTTTGTATTTACATCAGCTTTTTTTTCTATAAGTATTTTTGATATTTCTGTTCTATTGTACATTATAGAATATATTAAAGCTGTGAATCCTGACTTATCTTTGATATTAAGATTTGCACCTTTTTCTATAAGCATTTTTGCTATTTCATCTTGCTTAAAAACAATAGAAAATATTAATGGCGTAGCATTATTTTTTATTCTAGCATTTATATTAATTTTCTTATCATCTATAAAATTTGAAACTTCTTCAATATTACCAGACGCTATATACGATAAAAACAGTGCTTCATTTTCAGAGTTTGCAGGATATAGTGCATTAAAACTAAATAAAGCATATAATACTGTCATCAATACAATTTTTTTCATATAAACCTCTTTATAAGAATATTTAGTTAATAATATATTAATTATATAGTTTTTTCAATATTATTATTTGAAATTAAATAATATTAATATTTTAAAACAATAAAAAAGCTGACAACTTATAGTTATCAGCTTTTAAATAATTTTATTATTAATAATAAAAATTATGATTTCTTTCTCTTTAAATCGATTTGTCTTTGAATCTCTTTTAAGTTTTTAACATATATAGTATTAGTTCTTATATCTATTTTACCTGTTTTTACCAATGTATTTAAAACTTTCTGTACATCAACAACTCTTACACCGCACCAATTGGCAATATCATTTATAGTAGCATTTAATTCCTGAGGTTCGTAATAATGATCTCTAGGTATATTTTGAAGCTCAGCTAATAATAGAAGACAATCATATACTCTCAAATCAGTTTCATTTAATTGTAATATTAGAAGTCTTCTTTTAGCGTCAAATATTCTTTTTGCGAATGTTTTTGATAGCTTTAAAGCCATGATAGTATTATTAGCCAATATGTTTTGGAAATTTTCTTTTCTTAGCTCTAAAAGTACTGTAGGTTCATTTGCTATAGCTGATGCACTTCTTGTTGTATCTTCTAATATAGCCATTTCACCAAAGAATTCGCCAGTATAAACTATGTCTAATAATTTTTCAACATCTTTTATAACTTTGGTTATTTTTACAGAACCGCTTTGAACTAAATAGAATTTATCACCTTTTTCATATTCTAAAAATATAACATCATCTGTATTGTATTTTTTGGTATGTGAAGCTAAATTATTATCCATATTTTATATATTCCTTTTAAAAATTAAATTATAATTTTGAAATATTAGCATTAGCCTCTTTTGAAAAATTATCCATAGGAGGCATTGAAATAACCTTTTGATAGTAAGCTTTTGCTTTAGTTTTATCTCCATTTGCTTCGCAGCTTTTAGCCAAAAATAGTATAGCTTCCTTAACATTTGAAGATTTAGGATATTATTTTATCGCTGACAATAACACTGTAGAAGCATTATCATATTTATTTATATTATAATAGCATTTGCCCATATAGAATATTGAATTCTCAGCAATAGCAGTATTTGTACTTTTAATTAAAGTATTAAATGTTTTTAAAGAATTAACATAATCATTATTATTATATAATTCAACTGCTTTATTATAAGTAGGATCATTAATTGCAGCTTTTGCCTGAGGTTTTGCACTAGCAGGAGATGCATTTGAAACAGGAGGCGCTATATCGCTATCATCAGTAATATCTAATTCATCTTTACATTCTTCTATCTTTTCTTTTACAGTATTGTAGAATGAAGAATCCTCATCAGCATATTGTATATATCTTTTATATGCATAAAGAGCATTTCTATATTTTTTATTTTTAAAATAGAATTCCCCTATTCCATATAAACCCTCTAAAGGATCCATACCCTCTTCACTAATATCATTTTCAACGAGTTCGCTTACTCTTTTATTTATTCTTCTAAGCTGATTAGAAAATACCTTCAGCATTTTTATGATTATAGGTTTATTTTTTTCTACCAAGCTTTCAAACTCTTCATAAGTAATAATAATAACAACACAATCAGTTAAGCATTGAACTGTATCTTCCTGCGGATAAGTTCCAAGTATACTTTTTACTCCGAAGAATTCACCTATATTAATAAGCTCTCTAGTTTCATAACCTGTTTCTTCAGATAAAAATATACTCTGCGCCTGTCCTTGTTTTAATATGTAAACTCTGTCTGAGGTATCGCCTGTAAAATATACTATGGAACCTGCTTTATATACTCTTGTTTGCATTAATTTTCCCTCAATTAATATTTATTCTTAATAAATTTTTTTAGAATAAATAAAACATTATTTCGCTTTTTTTATTCTATCACTTATAATACTTTTTTCAAGTTATTTTTTTTTATTTTCTAAGTTTATTTATCATATCTATTGTCTCTATATCTATATCATATGCCATATCTTTAAGGTCATTAATTATTATTTTTATTTCTTCATCAGGCATATTTTGACCAAATTTAGCTTTTGCAGTAATATGATGAATTTTTATAACTCCTATAAGCATATTATGCTGAGCATAATCAAACATTTTGTCATCTATTGATATATTATTGTTATTAGGTTCATATTTTCTCACCAATTCATATAATATATTTTTTCTGTTATTTATATCATTTATTGTTTCAAATTCGCCTTCTATATATATTGAAAAGAAAAATTGAGTAGGTATCATCTTTCCATTTAAAAATGAAGAAGGTATATATGAATATATTTTTGAAGCGGTAAAAGAAACTTTAGGATTATTCTTTAATATTTCGTATTTTCTTCCACCCATAGCTCCATGAAAATATATTTTATTATCTTTATAACAAAAACTTACAGGTACGGCATATGGTACATCATCATCAGGCAATGCCATAACTCCAAATTCTATACTATTTAACATACTATATATATATTCTTTATTTTCAAATAAAAAATCTTTTCTTCTCATATATTAAAATATAACCTTTAACCAATAATATATACTAGACTAAATTAATAATTTTTATTATAATATATATACGGTTTATTGTATTTTTTCTTTATTATTATTATTATATTTTTTTTATTATATTTTATTATAAATTAATATTGGAGTTATTATTATGAAAATAGCTGTTTCTCAATTAGAAATAATACCATCTATGCCTTGCGATAATACAGTAAGAATTATAAGTTTTATAAGTAGGGCAAAAAAAGAAAATGCTGATATAGTAATATTTCCAGAATTATGCATTTCAGGATATATGATTGGAGATATGTTGGAAAGCGATGGATTTATAAAAGAATGCGAGGAACTTGGAGAAGAAATAATAAAATCCTCCAATGGTATATATGTAATATTTGGAAATGTTGCATATGATAAAAATAAAAAGAATTTTGACGGCAGAACTAGAAAATATAATGCTATGTTTGTAGCCAAGGATGGTAAATTAATACATAATAATGCTTTACCATATCCATATATAATAAAATCTCTGCTGCCTAATTATAAAGAATTTGAAGATCCAAGACATTTTTTCAGCTTAAGAGATTTAGCCTTTGAAAATAATGTTGATATAAAGGAATATTTAAAGCCTTTAGAAATAGAATGTAATGGAGAAAAAATAAAGCTTGGATTGACTATATGTGAAGATGCCTGGAGTAAAAATTACTTATTTTCTCCTATGGATATTATTAATACTAATAAAGATGTAGATTTATTTATCAATATATCAAGTTCTCCTTATACTTTAGTCAAAGATACTAAAAGACATACTATGTACGGAGAAATAGCAAGTAAACATAATACACCATTAGTATATGTTAATAATGTAGGAATACAAAATAATGGAAAAGTAGTTTATACATTTGACGGAGGAAGCGGAGTATATGATAACAAAGGAGCTCTATTATTAACTGGAAATAGATATGAAGAGGATTTATATTTTATAGATATTGATGTAAAAAATAAGGTATTTCCAAAACCAATTGATATAAAAGAAGAAAATGAATATAAACTTATATATGATACAGTTATTTACGGCATAAGAAAATTTATGAAATCAATAGGAATTAATAAGGTTGTTATAGGCGTATCAGGAGGAATTGATTCTGCATTATCATCTGCTATGTATGTAAGTGCTATTGGTAATGATAATGTTTTACTTGTAAATATGCCTAGTAAATTTAATTCTAATACTACTAAAAATCTTGCTAAGAGTTTATCTGATAATTTGGGATGCGGATATATGGTAGTTCCAATACAGGAATCAGTTGATTATACTGTAAAACAATTAGAAAGCTCCCCTATCATAAGAAATGGTAAAGAAGATCATTTAAAAGTATCATCTTTTGTTATAGAAAATATACAGGCAAGAGACAGATCTTCAAGGGTATTATCTGCTATTGCTGCGAGTTTTGGAGGAGTATTTACTTGCAATGCTAATAAAACAGAAACAATGGTTGGATATTCTACTATGTATGGGGACGGTGCAGGATTTTTTGCATGCTTAGCTGATTTATGGAAGTATCAGATATATGGTTTGGCAGATTATGTTAACAAGGAAATATTTAAAAAAGAGATTATTCCAGAAGGCACTATAAATATTGTTCCAAGTGCTGAACTTTCAACTGCTCAGGCTGTAGATGAAGGAAAAGGAGATCCTATAAAATATGATTATCATGATCATTTATTTAAGTTTTTAACTGAGTCTTGGAATAGAATTATATTAGAAAATATATTAGAATTCTATATAGATGGAAGCTTAGAAAAAAGAATAGGCTGTAAAGAAGGAACATTAAAAAAACATTTTAAAAACGGTTCTGAATTTATAGATGATTTAGAAAGATGGTGGAAGCAATTTATGGGTATGGGAATTTCAAAGAGAATACAAGCTCCCCCTATATTATCTATAAGCAGAAGAAGTTTTGGCTTCGGAACTCGTGAATCCCAAAATAGAATATATTATACAGCAAAATATTTACAATTGAAAAATAAAATTATTGATTCTAATTAATAAAAAATAATGTTTATGTAAAATTTATTGTAAAATTATGGTGTAATTAAATATTTTACTTGCAAAAAGCAATAATAAATGTTATATTTATAATGTGATATATAAAATTTATAGAATGTTAGGAATCATATAAAGTGGCAGCAGCTAATATTATAGACAATAGTATAAAACAGGATATTCTCGATTATTCTGCAATATTGGAAACAACCGTAAAAGATATACATTCTTTCCTTGAAGAAGTAGGAAGAGTATATAGTTTTATAGGTGAAAAGTTCCCTCTTATAGAGCAGGAAATGAAAAATGAAAATGAGAAAGCTAACGGACTATTATTATATTTTACAAATAAGGAAGAAGGAGAAAAGAATTTTTCCAATGATTTGGATGAAAATCAGGAAGATTTTTTCAGATCATTTGATAGAATGCAAAATTTCATTTCTCAAGATAATGAACTTTCTGATTCCTTAGTTGAAGACGTTGGTAAAACAAGCAATATTATGGATTCCATAGAACAGATTAGGATGCTTGCTGACCAAATTAAAGTTTACTCATTAAATGCCATCATTATATCATCTAAATATGGTGCAGGCGGTAAAGCTTTTGGAGAAATATCTAAAAACATCATAAAAATGTCTGAAACTTCTAACGAACAGGCTAATCAAATGAATAGAATTGGTAAGGAATTGTTTGTTAGATTTGAATCATTTAAAACTGAAATATTAAAAACAAATGAACTCCAAAGACAGAACTTTACAATTATGAGAGAACAGCTTGATAAAGAACATAATAATATGGTTAATTCTTTTGCTGTATTTTCTAATGTAATATCAGATATAATATCAAGAGTTGATAATACTTATGATTTTATATTTGAAATAATGATGGTTTTGCCTCGTGAAGATATAGTTAGACAGCAAACAGAGCATATAATAGAATCAATAAATTCTATTGTTTATGAAAATAGAAATTTTATAGACTTTTATGGAAAAGAAGTAGAAGTAATGAGTCCTGAGGACTTGGAAAAAGAAGAAAATCAAACATTAGAACATAAATTATTAGATTTGCTTACTTTTGATGATGTTGTTCTAACATTAATTATAGAAAACTTTAAATCTATATATGAAGAAATAAATCTTACAAATTCTGATATATATAAAAGCTTAAAAGGTCTAAAAGATGCTTTAATTGATATAACATCTGATAGAACAACTATCGTAGAATATATGATAGGAGGAGAAACTGGTAAATCAGAATTTCCATTTACAGTTTCAGAATCCTTATTTAATGAATATATGGGATTTATAAGATTATATTTGGAAAATTTCAAGCTATTTTTAACTAATAAGTACAGGATATCTGACAGTAATATAGCTATAATAGACTCTATTGAAGAATTAGAAAGTATGTTCTTAGAAACTAAAAATATTGCTAAGACTTTTAACTCTATTAACTTTTTAGCAAAAATAGAATTGGAAAAAAATAGTAATATATTCAATAACTCTCAGACATTCTCTATAGAAAGCGTAGAATCAATAGCAACTAACATAACAGAAACTGTAGATGCTTGTTTGGAGCAATTCCATAATATTAAATCTGCTATATTTAGTTCTATTAATAAATTTAAATCTAATATTAATCAGCAGTCAAGCGAACATAGTTTTATAGAGTCTATGACTGAAGGTGTAAGCAAACGTTTGGATGAATCTAAATTTATTATAAATAATAACATAAAAAGATTAGATAGTTATGCTGATGAATTATTCGGACTTATAGAAAAAACATTAATAGATTTAAGTTCATTGAGTACTTTGCTTACTAAAATTAATGAAATAATAGAAATTTTTAATAGCATGAGAAATGTTATAAGAGATAAAAAGAATGAATATTATAATATATTGGGTATAGATAATTGGAAGATAGAAAGTGATAAATACTTAGATATAGTTAACTCTTATACTATTAAGAAAGAGAGAGCTATTGCTAATAGTATTTTATCTGGTGAAGATGCACCAAATGTCGATATAAGTATAGATGTAGGTGCCGATAGCGGCGATTTTACTATGTTTTAATAAAAGTAATGGAGGTATTTATGTCAGTTATAGAAATTAGTGATAATCTTAATATAAGAACTATGAGTAAATATTTTAAGAATGTCATAAAAAGTGCTGATTATAACGATGATATAACTATAAAGTTTAACTGTGAAGGCGATGCCCATGTCGATTTAGCAGGACTTCAAATATTATATGCTATGAAAAAAGAGCTTGCTAAAAATCAAAAAAACCTTATAGTGGAAGGCATGGATAAATTATTTGTGGACTATTTAAATATAATTAATGATAAAAAATAATTAATGAATAAGAGGTTAATGTATGGCTAAAACAATACTAATTGTAGACGATTCAAATACAGCTAGAGCATCTGTTGAATATACTTTGAAAAAAGGCAGTTATACTGTGGTATCTGCAGATGATGGTACTACAGGCTTAGAAGTTTTGGGTAAGACTCCTAATGTTGATATGATAATAACTGACCTTAACATGCCTAAAATGGATGGTATAGAATTTATCAAGCATGTAAGACAGGTAGATCAACATAAATATACCCCTATTCTTATGCTTACAACAGAATCTCAAGATGAGAAAAAAATGGAGGGTAAGGCTGCTGGAGCTAGCGGATGGCTAGTAAAGCCATTTAACCCAACACAGCTTTTAGATGTTGTAAAACGTTTTTTAAGCTGATTTGCAATAATCTTATTATATAATAAGAATTTTTTAAAGGTAGAGGTGTGATATGTTTGATAGCGATGAATTTATTTCGATATTTTTAAGTGAAGCTAATGAAATTGTTGAAGGTCTTGAAAATGACTTAGTATTATTGGAAGATAATAAAAGTGATGAAGACCTTTTAAATAAAATATTTAGAAGTGCTCATACTCTTAAATCTTCTGCAGGTACAGTTGGATTTACTACTATGAGTGAGTTAAACCATGTTGCAGAAAATTTATTAGAAAAAGTAAGAAGCGGTAAATTGGATGTAACTCCTCAAATGATAACAGTATTATTGGAGTTTTTGGATACTGTTAAACTAATGCTGCAGAATATTGTTGATGGTAAAAGTGAAACTGAAGGTGTTACTAATATAGATTCATTGAAATCTAAAATAAAAGCTATAGCTGATGGTAATGATGTAAGTACAGCAGCAGCACCAAAAGCAGCGCCAGCACCTGAACCTAAAGCAGAAGAACCTAAAAAAGTTGAAGAAGAAAAAAAAGAAGAAGAAACATCTGCTTCAGGCGGAGATAATTCTTTCCATATTGAAATGGGTTTTAAAGCCACTATTTTTGATAATGGTATAGACCCTCTTATGTTCTTAAATGACCTTAGAGCTATAGGTACTATTAGTAATTTAAAAATAGAATGTAATAGCTTACCTACTATTTTGAATCTTGAAGATCCATATGTTTGTTATACTCAATTTTCTTTGGACTTTGAAACAAATGCTCCAGAAGAACAAGTACAAAATATTTTCTTATTTGTAATAGATGATAATGATATTAATATTATAAATATGAAAGCTGATGTAAAAGATGAAGAAGCTGCCGATACTCAGGCTAAAACTAATGAACAGCCTGAAGCAAAAGAACCTAAAGAAGAAGCAGCTAAGACTGAAGAAAAACCAGCAGAAACTTCAGCACCTGCAAATAAAACAGCACCTACTCCAGCTCCTAAAGCTGCTACAAAAGTACAAGCTCCTTCTACTGTAAGGGTTGATACTAGAAAATTGGACAGCTTAATGAACTTAATCGGAGAGCTTGTTATTGCTCAGTCTAGAATAATGCAGCTTACTCAAAGCTTAGATATAGATAATGGACTTAAAGAGGCTGTAAGCTCAATGGATAGAACTTCAAGACAAATACAAGAAGAAGTTATGAATATCCGAATGATGCCTATAGGCCCTATATTTACTCAGTTCCATAGATATGTTAGAGATTTGAATTTAGAATTAAATAAAGAAGTGAAATTAGTATTGAAAGGTGAAACAACTGAAATAGACAAAAATATGTTAGAGCAATTATCTGACCCTCTTAAACATATTATAAGAAACTCTATGGACCATGGTATAGAGAAAACTAAAGAAGAAAGAATAGCCAGAGGTAAACCTGAATTTGGTACTATAACAATGTCTGCTGCTCACCAAGAAGGACATGTTGTTATAGAAGTATCTGATGATGGTAATGGATTAAATAAAGAAAAAATATTCAATAAAGCTGTTGAAAAAGGACTTCTTTCCAGAGATGGTAAATATTCTGATATAGAAATATATAGAACTATTTTTAGTCCTGGTCTTTCTACAGCTGAAAAAATAACAGACATATCAGGAAGAGGTGTTGGTATGGATGTTGTTAGAGCAAATGTGGAAAAGATGAAA
This sequence comes from uncultured Brachyspira sp., assembly GCA_944392715.1. Taxonomy (GTDB): domain Bacteria; phylum Spirochaetota; class Brachyspiria; order Brachyspirales; family Brachyspiraceae; genus Brachyspira. The sequence goes on along the minus strand of CALXXQ010000085.1, from coordinate 12,161 downwards.
GGTAAAATAGAAATCAAATCCACAGAAGGACAAGGAAGTACTTTTATTATTAAACTTCCTCTTACATTAGCAATTATTGAAGGTATTACTTTTGCTCTAGGTAAACAAATATATATCATGCCTTTAATTTCTATCATTGAACAGATAAAAGTAAAAAATGAACAAGTAAAACCTTTTGAAGGTAAAGGTGAAATGATAAAGATTAGAGATGAATATTTACCTTTAATAAGATTACATAAAGTATTTGAAATAGAAACACAAGTAGATAATATAGATGATGGTATAGTAGTTGTTGTTGAAGCTGGATACAGAAAATGTGCTATATTTGTTGATGAATTATTAGATCAGCAGCAAGTAGTTATTAAATCTTTAGATTCTGCATTCAGTAAACATGCTGGTATAGCTGGCGGTACTATACTTGGAGACGGAAGAATAGCTCTTATTATAGATATACAGGGACTAGTTAATATGTCTTTACAAGGAAAAATAAACAACGGCGTTAAATAAAAGGATTGTAATATGTTAGATAATCAAAAAATAAATGCAGCTAATATACCTCAGGTTGGAGGTACATCTTTAGATCATGATGAAAATATTTCTATTGAACCTAGCCAGCAGTTTTTGGTATTTAAAATTGATAATGAAGAATATGCATTAGACGTATTAAGTATTGAAGGTATAGTGGGTGTAACTAATATAACTCCTGTTCCTGGAAGTCCTAAATTTATGAGAGGGCTTATGAATTTAAGAGGTAATATTCTTCATATAGTTGATATAAGAATAAGATTTGGTTTAGATAGAAGAGATGATCATTCTATTGAAGATGATGTTATCATAGTTATATCTACTACTAATAGAAAATTTGGTATATTAGCAGATATGGTAAGTGATGTTATTACAGTTTATGAAAGTCAAATGACAGAGACACCTATTGATAATATGAGAGGACTTCAAATTTCTAATGTTATTAGATTAGAAAATAAAATTATTATGGTTCTCCCTATAGAAGAAATAATAAAATCTAATGAGACAAATAATCAAACAGTATAATATCATTGAGGTATAAAAAATGGAAGATATAAATGAGCATATGCCGGCTCTGAGCGATTCTGAGTTTGCTGAATTAGTAAAAATAATATATGACAAAACTCGTATACAAATGTCTAATCATAAAAGGGCATTAGTTACTTCTAGATTAAGCAAAAGGCTTAGAGCATTGAATATGGACTCTTTTAGAGAATATATAGATTTTGTTAAAAATGCTAAAGATGAAGAATTAACTAATTTTGTAAATGCCGTAACTACTAATAAAACAGATTTTTTTAGAGAAAATAAGCATTTTGAGTATATGAAAAGTACATTTCTTCCAGATTGGGAAAAGAATTTTAAAGCTGGAAAAGTTAAAAATCTTAGAATATGGTCTGCCGCTTGTTCAACTGGAGAAGAACCATATACAATACAAATGACTTTGCATGAATATTTTGGCTCTAATTATGATAAATATGATATCAAAGTTTTGGCAAGTGATATAGATACAAATGTTCTAGCGCATGGAAGAGCTGGTATCTATAAAGAAGAGTCTGTTGATCCTATAGAGGATAATATTTTAAGAAAATATTTTTTGAAGGGTACAGGTGATAAAGAGGGATTGTATAAAGTAAAGGATATTTTGAAAAAAAATCTTTTCTTCAGACAATTAAATTTTAAAGATGATGATTTTGATATTCATACTCAGTTTGATTTAATATTTTGTAGAAATGTTATTATTTATTTTGATAAAGAATTCCAAAAGGAATTATTTAATAAATTTCATAGATATTTAAAGGATGATAGCTTAGTATTTATAGGCCATTCAGAAACATTATTCGGTGTATCTGATAAATTTAAATATGTAGCAAGTAATATCTATAAAAAGATTTAACTAGGGGTGTATAATAATGATTGATTTTCCAGCAGCGGCTAATAGTAATTTTAAAAGAATCACAATATATATAGGTGGTTATTATGCTTCAAAAGAACCCGCTGTAATAAAAACAGTTCTAGGTAGTTGTATATCTGTTTGTCTCTTTGAAAATAAGTTGAAATTTGGAGGTATGAACCATTTTATGCTTCCAGAGATGAGAGAATGGGAAAATTCAGCCGAAGATTATAATAATACTAGATATGGTGTTTTTGCTATGGAGGTTCTTATAAACGAGATTATTAAATTGGGCGGTAAAAAGGAAAACCTTACTGCCAAAATATTCGGAGGAGGACATGTACTTTCTGGTATGACTAGCAATATTCTTCAAGTACCAGATAAAAATATACAGTTCGCTAAGAAATTTTTAGCTGATGAGAAAATACCTATTGTAAGCGAAGATATAGGAGGTTCTTGGCCTAGAAAAGTATTCTTCTTCAATACAGAAAATAGAGTACTTATGAAAAAACTAGAAGGTAAAACTAAAGAATTTTCTGCTGAACAGGAAATCAAATATTCTAAAAATTTACAGCATAAACTTGAAGAGAAATCAGACATTACTTTGTTTTAATATATTAATAATTAAGGATTTTTTATGGCAACAAAAATTAAAGTATTAGCTATTGATGATAGCGCATTAATCAGACAATTACTTACTAAAATTGTTAATTCAGACCCTGCATTAGAAATGGTAGGAACTGCTGCAAATCCAATTTTAGCTGAAAATAAGGTTAAAAATCTTAAACCTGATATTATTACTTTAGATATAGAAATGCCTGAAATGGATGGTATTACTTATCTTAAAAAGCTTATGCTTAACAACCCTATTCCTGTAATAATGTTTAGTTCTCTTTTGGATAAACATAGAGAATTGGCTTTGGATGCTTTAAATATCGGTGCTTTTGATTATGTAATAAAACCTTCTGCTAATGTTAGAGATGGTGTAGAAGAATTAGCTACAGATTTAGTAGAAAAAATAAAAAATGCTTATGCTAACAGAGCTAAATTTTATAGAAAACATGGTGTTGCAGCACCTGCAGAACCTGTTGCTGTAGAAAAAAGCCCTATTAGTTTAGAAGCTCCTAAAACAGCTGGTTTTAAAGTATATCAGAAAAATACTGCTGATGTAATACTTCCTCTTACTCCTTCTAGAGAAACTCCTATGGATAAAATAATTCTTATAGGTTCTTCTACTGGAGGTACTGAGGCTTTAATAGAATGTCTTAAAAATGTTACACCTTCTGCCCCTCCTATTGTTATAGCTCAGCATATGCCTGAACATTTTACAACATCTTTTGCTAAAAGATTAAATAGTATTCTAAAAATAGATGTATTTGAATCTGAAGATGGTATGAGTATTGGCAGAGGACAGGCTGTACTTGCAAGAGGTGCTAAACATACTATGATTAAAGTTAGAGGCGGTAAATATTATATTGAAGTTAGAGATGGTGAACCTGTTACCAGACATAAACCTTCTGTAGATGTACTTTTTAGAAGCGGTGCTGTTTATGCTAAAAACAAAGCAATTGGTATAATACTTACTGGTATGGGCGATGATGGTGCTAATGGTATGAAAGAAATGAAAGATGCTGGTGCATACAATATTGCTCAAAATGAAGAAACTTGTACAGTTTTTGGTATGCCTAGAGAAGCTATTGCCAGGGGGGCTGTAGATGAAGTTTTACCATTGGATAGAATATTGGCTGCTGCTCTAAAAAGAGTATAAATAAAATGGATAAAAATATAGATTTATATGAATATATAAATAAATGGGTAAGCGGATTTACCACTTACCCATATTATAAAATAGAAAAAAAAATAGATTTTATATCTAAATTAATATCTTCTCATAAACAATTTAATAATATATCTCTAATTCCAACAGGTTCTAAAAGAAATAGAACTGATATAAATTATATGGAATATTTGAATATATTCCTAATATTAGATGAACATGATAATTTATCTGACACTAGAAAATTCAAATCTTCTATTTTAGAGCTAATAAAAAATAATGATTTATATGCAAATAAAGTTAATTCTACATCTTTATCTTTGATTTTAGAACATGAAAATGAAAAAATTGTACTAATACCAGCATTTAAAAATATTGATAATAATGTTGAAGGTGCTTTAGTTACAAATGTTAATGAAGTAAATGAAATATTCTACCCTAAATTAGACAATAAAAATTTTGATAAAAAAGAACATGACTGCGGTTCTAATTTTGTTAATATGGTAAAATTATTTAAACATATATTTCTAAACTTTTCTTCTGAAATAAAATCAATTAATGAATTAACCCCTCCTATAATAGAAGCATTAATTTGGAATTTGCCTGATGAGTATTTTAAATTTAATAATTATGATGATGCATTATTAAAATCTATTGAATATCTTTATGAAAGAATAGCTAGTGATGATTATATGGGCCTTTCTGAAATTAATGATATTAAAGTTATATTTTCAACTAGAAATAATCTTAATCGAAAAGATATATTAAAAGCCTTATACAAAATCAAACAATTTATACATGATAATATATAATAATTATTTTTTTATATTTTTTTAAAATAACTTCTAATAGTAATCTTGAATTAATTTATAGTGATGATATAATTAATGAAATTCATATTATAAATTTTTTATAATAATTTTTTTGGGAGAAATATAGAAATGAAAAAAATACCAGAAATTTTTGGCAGCATGGTTTTTAATGATAATGTAATGAAAGATAAGCTTCCTAAAGACATTTATAAAAAGCTCATAAAAACCATAAAAAATGGAGAACGCTTGAATTTAGAAGTTGCCAATGTAGTAGCTCATGCTATGAAAGAATGGGCTATAGAAAAAGGTGCTACACATTTCACTCACTGGTTTCAGCCTATGACAGGTATAACTGCTGAGAAACATACAAGTTTTATTACGCAAACAGATGATGGTTCTATACGTATGGAATTTACAGGTAAAGAGTTGGTACAAGGAGAACCTGATGCATCTAGTTTTCCTTCTGGAGGACTTAGAGCTACATTTGAAGCAAGAGGATATACAGCTTGGGATCCTACTTCTTATGCATTTATAAAAGATGATACATTATGCATACCTAGTGCTTTTTGTTCATATAGCGGAGAATCTTTAGATAAAAAAACTCCCCTACTTCGTTCTATGGAAGTAATAGAAAAAGAGGCTAAAAGAATATTAAAATTGTTTGGACATAATAATATTAATAGAGTATTTACAACTGTAGGAGCTGAACAAGAATATTTTTTAATAGATAGAGACTTATATTTACAAAGACCTGATTTAAGATATTGTAAGAGAACATTATTCGGAGCTTGTCCGCCAAAAGGGCAAGAATTGGAAGATCATTATTTTGGTGCTATAAAACCTAGAGTACTTGCCTTTATGAAAGAACTTGATAATGAACTTTGGAAACTTGGAATAGTTGCTAAAACAGAACATAATGAAGCAGCTCCTGGACAGTATGAATTGGCTCCAGAGTTTACAGTTACTAATATGGCAACAGATCAAAATGAAATTACTATGGAGCTTATGAAAGTAATTGCTGAAAAACATAATTTAGCATGCATACTTCATGAAAAACCTTTTACTGGTGTTAATGGAAGCGGTAAACATAATAACTGGTCTATGTCTACAGATACAGGATTAAATTTATTGGATCCTAGTGATAATCCTTCAAAAAATAAGCAGTTTTTATTATTCTTAGTTGCTATAATAAAAGCTGTTGATGAATATCAGGATCTGCTTAGAATAACTACAGCAACTGCAAGTAATGATCATAGACTTGGTGCTGCTGAAGCTCCTCCTGCAATTATATCAATATTTCTTGGAGATGAACTTAGTGAAATACTTGAGTCTATGGAAAATTCTAAAAAATATAAAAGCAAAGAAAAAGTTGAAATGGAAATGGGAGTTAATTCTTTAGCTAGACTTACAAAAGATACAACAGATAGAAACAGAACTTCTCCTTTAGCATTTACAGGAAATAAATTTGAATTTAGAATGGTAGGTTCTAGTCTTTCCGTTTCAGGACCAAATATCATAATGAATACTATAGTTGCTGAAGCATTATCTCAATTTGCTGATATATTAGAAAAATCATCAGATTTGGAAAAGGATATTGATGAGATAATAAGAGAAACCTTTAAAAAACATAAAAGAATAATATATAATGGCAATAATTATTCTGATGATTGGGTTAAAGAAGCAGCTAAAAGAGGCTTATTTAATCTTAAAACTACTCCTGAAGCATTACCGCATTTTATATCTAAAAAGAATATAGATGTTCTCACAAAACATAGAGTTCTTACAGAAGCAGAAATACATTCTAGATATGAAATAAGTATGGAAGAATATGTTAAAGAAATTAATATAGAAGCTTTAACTTTAATAGATATGGTTCATAAACAAATACTTCCATACTCAATAGAATATATGGGAGAGCTTACAGATATAGCTGATAAAAAAAGAAATTTAAAATTAAAATTTGATGTTGAAAAAAAATTGATTAATAAAATTAATGATTTAGTTAAAGATCTTGACAATAAATTAGATAAGATAGAAGGATATATTGCAGAAGCTAAAAAAATTAATGATATATCTAAATCTGCTAAATTCTCAAGAGATAAAATATTTGCCTGTTTGGAAGATATGAGAACTACAATAGATGAATTAGAAAGAACAGTGTCAAAAAAATATTGGAAGCTCCCTACTTACGGAGATATGCTCTATAGTTTATCATAAAATAAAAATAATAGGCATAGATTATTATATTTATGCCTATTATTAATCATTCATAATAGACAATGAATAGTTCAAATGCTCTATAAACTCTTTATTAAAATATTTAGGGGATATGATTTTAAAAGAACCAAGCCAAGGACTTAAAAATATCCTAAGTTCTGTAAAAGATGAAAAATCAAAATTAACTAATATTGCACCACCTTCTAATTCTTTTTTTATTTTTTGATTAAATCCATAATCTCTATTTTTAAAATAATGAGCTACATCTGCATTAAAATACACTGTAGTTTTTATCAAATCATTATCGCTCCAATATATACTTCTTTTTTTCTCTATTAACTTTATTAATTTATCTCTGCTATTAAGTCTATTTTTATGTTCTTTATCATATTCTTCTTTATCTTTATTACTATTGAATTTTAATTTCTGTATTATCTCTATATCAGATATATTGCTAATAGAATAAGTTTTTATCCTTTTATATTTATGATCATAAGCAACTAAATACCATATACCTTGAAAATAATAAATAAGATATGCTATAGCCTTAACCCTATAATTAATCTTACTGCTTTGAATGTAATAGTTAAAACTTATATCATTTAAATCTTTAACACAAGAAAGCAACTTATCTATATTTTCACTGCTTCCTGTTATATTATTTATCTCATTATTTGCAATTACTATAACATCATAATATTCATTATCAACATTTCTAGGAAGTAATTTTGATATAGTAGAGTAAGGTATAAGTGATAAATTTGAACTTACTTTTTTCATAAATACAGAAAACAATATATCAATATTTTTTTTGAGATTATCATTATCAAAATTAAATCCCTTTTTTAATTTTTTTAAATCTTCTTTTTTTATAGTATATCTATCATTTTCCAAACTCAAATCTATTTGTAAATATCTTTGTATTTCTTCAATATCCCTTTGAGCAGTTCTTATAGACATATTATTAGAATCTATTAATTTGTTTTTATCTATAAATCCATCCAATATTAAAGAAGTATATATCTCAAATAGTCTAACAAATTTTTTATTTTCAGCCATATATAATTATACTCCCAAATATTAAAATACACTATGAACAAATTCCTTTACAGCATTACCATTAATATTAAATTGTTCATCATTTATAGTAAAATATCCGTCTAATATGCCTTTGGCAGTTTCCATATCTATTTTATTGAATCCTCCGAATGATTCATAAAGATAATTTCCTGTAACTGTAAATACAAAGCTGAATCCTTCTTCTTTAGAATAATAATCTATGACATCTTTATATTCATGAGATTCAAAATTTTTATATACATACCATTTATTATTAAATAAAAATTTAATCATTTTAGAATTTTGAGATTCAGGTTTAGCATCATAAATTAATACAGGTATAGGTTCTGTAGTATATGAAGTATAAACTAATGCTGCTGTTATATTATGAGTATATCTTGAAGGATTTTGTCCTACAGTATTTATTGCTATTACAGAACTTGTATCAGTTATAGCATTTTCACTTCCTGGAACAACTAAATATCCATTAGGAAGACCATAATAAAATACTGTGTATAATGCTCTATTATGCCTCCAATTCACCATAGAAGCTGAAAAATTTGTAAATCTAAATGAAAATTCTGTATTTATTAAATTATTTATAGAAGATTTTATATTTATTTTAGTATTATAGAAATTTGGAATTTCTAAATCAAGCTCCCCTACACTTTTTTTAAATCTAGCTCTTACAAAATTATCATAAAAATCCAAAAAATCTTTTTCACCCTCTTTTATTATAAATGATTGAGAATCACCATCAAGTATATTAAAAGCATAATAAGAGAAATATCTTTTTAATCCATATTTATAAAATTTCCAAAATATTATATGATTATCATGAAATAAATACAAATATAAATTCTCTACCATATCATCGTTTATCTGTATAGATTTAGGTATATTAGTAAGATCTCCAGTATAATAAATTCCCTTATTATTTGTAATAGAAGAAACATTACCTTCAAATATAGGAGTATCATTTCTCATATACGATTTACTAGGTACTACTTTATAATTTATATGTATAAACATAAAAACAAATAATAAAATTATAAATATAGCAATAGCAATAATAATATATTTTTTTACATAACTAGAAGAATATTCATAATAATTATCATTTGCTATAAGACGTTTTTTTATACGCATAATTTTTCTTCTGCATTTTCTTTTATACTATCATTATTTTCTGAAATATTTTTCATATCGGCCTGTACTTCCTCCTCTGTTCTTTTCTCTATAGAAGTATCCAATAATTTACTTAAAGCAAATAATGCTACTTCTATTTCATCATCCTGAGGTCTTCTAGTAGTTATTTTTTGAAGAGCCAAACCTGGAAGTATGGCAAGTCTCATAAGAGGAAAATTATAAAATTTAAAACCTAATTTTAATATTTCATAAGAAATTCCTGAAACTATAGGAAGCAGCAGTATATTAATACCAAGAACAGTTAAATTTCCAATTATCTTAGGAGGAGTATAAGAAGCATATATATAAGTATATACAAAATAGCTTGTAAACATATAAAGCAATATAGATACAGTCAATACTAAAAACATAAATGTAGTACCGCATCTAGGATGAATAGTAGTATAATCCCTTATATTTCCTGTATCAGGATCAAGCCCATGTTCATAGGCATTAACTACCATATGCTCTGCTCCATGATATTCAAATACTCTTTTTATATCCTTAAAAAAAGATATTATAAGAAGATATAGAACAAATATAGATAATTTTATGCATCCTCTAACCAAATTAAATACAACAAAATTAGTCTTTTCATCTATACCAATAAGAGTTGTTATAAAATAAGGCAAAGCTATAAAAAGACCAACAGCAAATGCTAAAGATACAAGCATACTTAAAGTCATAGCCATATTATCACTTTTTTCAGATTTAGGCTTATCATCTTTTTTATTATTATCTTCTTCTAAGCCTGCAGTATTTGCTGAAAATACCAAAGTCTTATAACCTAATTTCATCATATCTATAAAATTCACAATACCTCTAAAAAAAGGCATTTTACTTAATTTATTTTTGTTTTCAGGAATAGAAGCTTTTATAAAATCTATTTGCTTATCAGGTTTTCTAACAGCAACTACATAATGACTCTTATTTCTAAGCATTATGCCTTCTATAACGGCCTGTCCGCCTACTCCTTCTTTAATCCTATTTTCATCTAATTGTTTATTCATTAAATATATATCCTTATTTATTTTAAATTAATTAAATAATATATTAAATATTATATTCTTTCAAGTATAAAAAAAACTTGAATTTGTAAAAAAAAATATTATATTATATAATATGAAAACTCTATTAATATTTTTTATCAATATTATCATTTTTACTTTTATCCTTATTTCTTGTAAAAGTACCGCTCCCCAAATGGTTGCTATGCAAGAAGAGGTTCATAATAAAGAAAGCGTTTCAGCACCTAAAGCTATTACATTAAGAGATAGAGCTGGATATTATAAAAGTAAAAGTCCTTATTTTACATTTAATGTAGATTTAAAAGAAAATGGATATGCCAATGTTGTATTAAAAGGCTGGATGGTTTATAGAGGTGTTGTAAAAGTTGGTGATCCTGATTCTGAAAATAAAAAGTTTATCTTAGATATAGATAATATTACTCATGTGGTATTAGAGTTTAAAGATTTAAATAATGCAAAAGCATCTGTAGTATTGAAAAATGTTGTTCAGCAAGTACTTGATATGACAAAAATTTAATGTATATTAAAAGAATCCTTCGCTTTTAGCATCTTTGCTCATAAGTTCTTTTAAAGTATTCTGTATATCAGCATTATTGAATAATATATTATATATTGCTTCAGTTATAGGCATATAAATATTATTTTTCTGAGCATATTCATAAGCTGCAGTAGTAGCATATACCCCCTCAGCAACCTGACCATGATTTTCAGCTATAACATCTTGATATTTTTTACCCTTAGCAAGTTCACTATATGAATAAAATATAATATTTTATCTTTTTTTATAAAATAAATTTGACAAAATAATAATTTTAACTATATTAAATAATATAGGATTATTAGTTATGGTCAACAGTCAACAGTCAACAGTCAACAGTCAACAGTCAACAGTCAACAGTCAACAGTCAACAGTCAACAGTCAACAGTCAACAGTCAACAGTCAACAGTCAACAGTCAACATATCTCTCATCTGTATTAAATAAAAATTTATTTTATAGTATACATTTCTATTATAAGTATTTTTGCTTTAAAAATAAATTTTCTATTAATCATATAAAATCAAAAAAACAAATATCATCTCAGATAAACTATATTTATCATAATAAATAAAACAAGGAGTATTTATGTCAAAAGAAGAAAAAGTAGTAAAAAATAGTTTTAAAAAATGGTTCACATTTTGTGTTTTGGTATTCAGTGGAGGAACGGTATTTAAATTATCATCATTGAAAGATGCTTTTTATGTTCCTATGCAGGAATTTATGAATTTGACACATACGCAAATAGGCTTTGCATTATCTGTTTATGGATTAGTTCAGACTGTAGGAAATTTCTTTTCCATCTATATTGCTGACAGATTTTCAAAAAGAAAATTAATTCCTATAGGGCTTATAGGTGTTGGTTTAGTAGGGCTATATATGTCTACATTCCCACCATATTATGGTATATTAATTTCGTGGGGATTATTATCATTATTTGGGGAAGTTATATATTGGCCTGTATTACTAAAATCTGTAAGATTATTAGGTGATAGTAATGAACAGGGAAGATTATTCAGTTTTTTGGAAGCTGGTAGAGGTATTGTAGATGTAGTTATAGCTTATAGTGCTTTGGGAGTATTTACATTACTAGGTTCTGGTTCAGCAGGATTAAGAGGCGGTATAATATTCTTTTCTGCTGCCGTTATATTAGCAGGAATATTATCATATATTTTATTGGAAGATGATCTTATTAATCTTGAGGATGAAAACGGAAATAAAGTTTCAAGAGATAAAGTTGCCATACAAGGTGTAATAAAAGCTGTAAAAAGTTTAGAAATATGGGTAGTTTCATTAACTATATTTAGTGTATATTCTGTATATTGTGGTTTAACTTATTTCATACCTTTCTTAAAAGATATATACAGTATACCTGTAGCTTTAGTAGGAGCTTATGGTGTAATTAATCAATATGGATTGAAAATTGTAGGAGGACCTATAGGAGGTGTATTATCTGATAAAGTATTCCATTCCCCTACAAAATATATAAGATTTGCATTTTTATTATCAGCTATTGCAATAGTAGGATTCACATTTATACCGCATAGTAAATTTAATCCTTATATAGGTATGATTCTTACATTAAGTTATGGAGCTATTATATTTTCTATGAGAGCTGTATTCTTT
>CALXXQ010000084.1 GCA_944392715.1 uncultured Brachyspira sp. | reverse complement strand
TATCTAATCTTGGATCTAATAATACACTATTATAATCTTTAGTTTCAGCTATATTGATATCCGCACCTAATCTAGGGCTTATTCCAAATTTAAAATTAGCAAAAAGATTAAAAGAAAATAATATTAATAATGCTGGTATATAAAATATTTTTTTTGATAAAACCATTGTGTAAAATCCTTAAATTAAATCATATAGTAATAAACATAAATGTAAATATATTTGTAAAATATATTTATATATAATAACTTTATGCAAAAATTTGACCTAATCCCCATATAATAAGACCGCCAAAAGTTATAACAGCAAAAATCCACATAAATCTAGAATTATTAGAAGATATATATTCATTTATAGCATCTGATACAGTATATGATACTAACATGATATTAGTCTCATATTTTGTCTCTTCATCTAAATTAGAATATAATATTTCTGATATTGTTTCTTTTAATTTCAAATCCAAAAAATTATTAACAGTTAATCCATTGTTATCCCAAATTATGTCAAAAGTACCATTTACTTTATCATAATTTTCTATATATCCATCTAATATTTTTTCATCATCACTAATTGATACTTTATTTGGAAATAAATCATTATTATTATAAGACAAATTAATTTTTATATTTTCTTTTTTAGCAAATATAGAAACAATATAATTATTATCTAGCTTACTTGATGTTATAGAAATATTTTCTTCCTTAGAATTATTCAATGAAAGTCTATCATTTTCTTTTTGAAGAGTTACATTATCATTTAATCTGTAACTTTCAAAATTTTGTTTTGGATCTGTTAGTTTTGCATTACTGCATGATGGCAAACTAATTAATATTAATGTTACCATAAAAATAGATAAAATTTTTTTCATATTTTAACTCCTAGTATTTTTATATAATAAAATTATATTAAAAAAAAAATTAATAAACAAATTATAGTTCTTAATTTGTTAATAAAATAAACTTTTATAAAATATATTGTATTTATAATTGTTATTTATATTATTATATAGTTAAATAAAATAGTAAATCATATACTTTAAATAATATATACATAAAAAACTATTTTAATCCTAACTATATAGATTCATTATTTTTATTTACAATTATTATTTTTTTATTTTTTGAATATTAAAGATAATTGTTAATTCTGACCAAGTAATAAGTATCCAGTTCAAGCAGAACTAACCTAAAAATATAGGTATATTTTCAAATTAAATTTATTATATCTTTAAATTTTGTTTGCCGTGTGTTATACAAAATTCTAGAGTTAATAAACACTTTGATATAATTTCTAATTATCATTGATATAAAAAATTAAAATAAAGCAGTAAAGTTTAAAAAACATCGTTTATTATTTGTTGACAATATCTTTTAATTCATTTAGGAATATATTATTTATTTTATGAGTTGATATAGTAACTCTAAGAAAGTCTGATAATATACTATTTTCATCATATTTTTTCACGAATATATTTCTATTTTCTAATTCTTTATATATGTAATCAGCACTTTTATTTACATGCTTTATCAAAATAAAATTTGCCCTTGAAGGCACTACAATAAAACCTTCTTTACTTAAGAGCGTATCTAATCTGTCTCTTTCTAATACTATATCAAATATATTTTTATATAATGTCTTTTCATCTTTTATTGATGCTAGTACTATAGTTTCAGATATTTTATTTATTCCGTATTTTTGTCTTAATCTTGATATATTTTCTATATTTTCAGAATTTGAAATTATAAAATTAATATTAAGCCCTGATATAGAATGTGAATGAGCAATTGATCTTATTATAATTAAATTTTTATATTCATTTATTAATTTTATAGCACTTTCACCAGCAAAATTTATATATGATTCATCTATTACATATATCCCTTCATAATGCTTTAAAAACTCTTCAATTTCTTTTATACTTATAAACATACCAGTTTCAGCATTTGGATTGCTTGCTATTATTATTGAGTTTTTATTTCTAATATTTTTTTTAAGAGATATATTATAATCTTCCCTAGCTTCTATTATATCATAATGCATTTTATAATATAGGAAGATTCTAGTATATAAATCTCTATAAGGCTCTTGTATGAATATTTTATATTTATCATAAGAGTTAATGATGCATGCAAAAGCTTCATACATTCCATTAACAGAAATTATATTATTAGCTTCTACATTAAGATATTTAGCCATCTCTTCATCGAGCTTCTGAGGACTAAATTCAGGAAAAAGCCTTAGAGATCCGATATCAAATTTTTCAAGCTCTTTAATAATATTTTTGGATGGCTTGTATGGATTTTCATTTTTATCTAAAAAAATTTTTTTATTCATTATTACTATGCTCTGGTTTGCTTATTTATTGTTATACTCATCTACGTCTAAAGTATTAATTTAATAAATTAAGGCACATACCTGTTTACCTTCAGTAATGCTTTGTCTATTTTATATTTAGCTTTCTAATATTTAAAATATATCATTTATAATTATCTTATTATTTTTAAATTAGTTTACATTTTTTCATTTTATGTTTAGTTAATGTAATATTTTTATTAAGGCTTGTATTATGTTTAAATAAATAGTAAATCTTGTCGATAATTATGTTAGGTTGATTAATCAAATCAGCTCAATTTTGTATATTATATCTTAAATTAAGAGGCAGATTTCAATGTCAGTTAAACAAGTTTCCGATCAAGAAATATTATCAATGTATTTAAACTATGAAGCAGTTGAAAAGGGGTTATCATCTAATACTTTAGAATCATATAAAAGAGATATTGTAATATATCTTGATTTTTTAAGTAGGAATAAAAAATCAATTTTTAAAGCTACAAGAAAAGATATTGAGAAATTTTTAAGCGAGAGGAAGGAGCAGGGTTCAAAGTCTAGAACAGTAGCAAGAAATAAGGTAAGTATAGTTAATTTATATAAATTTTTAGTTATGGAAAATTATATTTCTAAAAATCCTACAGATAATTTAGAAGTTATACGTTTAAAAAGAGTATTGCCCGAATCACTTACTACAACAGAGGTAGATGATTTGCTTTCAGTTCATAATGAAAAAACTGATAAGGGTTTAAGAGATAAAGCAATATTTGAACTTATGTATTCATCTGGTTTAAGGGTGAGTGAGATTTGTTCTTTGAAGATTGACGATATATTTTTTGAAGGTAAATATTTGAGGATATGCGGAAAAGGTAAGAGGGAAAGAATAGTTCCTATTAATGACAGAGCTTTGGATATTTTGCAAAGATATATTCAAACCAGCAGAGTAATAATGGTGAAGGGAAAAAAGACAAGCGAATTATTTTTGAACTTTAGAGGAGATAAGATTTCTAGGGTAGGTATTTGGAAAATAGTAAAAGAGACTATGAAAAAAAGCGGTATAGAAAAAAATATTTATCCTCATACTCTAAGACATAGTTTTGCTACACATTTGATACAGCATGGTGCGGATTTAAGAGCTGTACAGAGAATGTTAGGGCATTCAGATATTACTACTACCGAAATTTATACGCATGTAGATTCGGCCCATCTCAAAAAACAAATAGCAAAACATCCTAAACATTCAAAACATGCTAGACAAAACACTAATATATAAATAAAATAAAATGAATTGGAAATAAGAGTATATGAAAAGAAGCATAATAGCCACAACAATATTATTACTAGTATCTATATCATTGGTAGCTTTAACTTTTGGTATAGGCGAAAGAATGACAATAGTTAGTTATAATGATAATGATCCTAATTATCTTTTTAATGAAACAGAAAAGAATCATAGAATAGATATGTATAATCCTGATTCTCTTTCTCTTGTTACATCAAAACCAATATATGATTATGATTTATCAGTTGATTTGGAAGATATATATACAGAGGAAGAAATTAGTGCTGATGCTGATATAGAATATTTAAATCAAAATATGCTTCTTAGTGATGATGAGCTTAGCAGCGATATGCCTAATCCGAATATACTTCCGGCTATGGTGTTTAATGCTAATACAACAGATAAAGCTGCTGATGAACTTAGTCAAGCAGTCGATATGGCTATAAAAAATTCAAGAAATAGAGAAGCTCCTAGAGTGGCAATAGATTTATCGAAGATATCAGTATTTAGATATGAGCCAGTAGTTATAAATGCTTCCGTATATACAGAGGATGTTGTAAAAAATATTAGTATATATGTAAGATATAAAAAAGATAAAATAGTTAGAAAGAATGGAGATGAAAGATATTCTATAAATGTATTTAAGGTTCAAAACTCAGAATATAAAGGAACTTATTTACATCCATTCGGAGGAATTTTAGGAGAATATCAAGCTGTAGTTTTAGTTCAAACTAAAAGCGGAGTTTATGGCTACACTAAAGATTTTACAGTAAAAGGAAGACAGTCTCCTCCTGCTAAAGAAACTAAAAAGATAGCAACTTTAGAATATGCAATAGATTTAACAACTAAAAAGATTCCTAGTGTAGAAACAGGAGAGCCTACTAGTTATGATGCTATATACGATTGGATTCGTTATATGAAATGCGATATATTCTGGGCTATAGGCGGACAGACTACAGGTTGGACTGGAGGAATTACACCTGAAGAGCCTTGGGCTAGAGATATGATAAAAAATGTTGAAAATCTTGCAGCTAGTAAAGCTAAAGGTAATGTTGAGCTTGGAGCTTATGTAATGAGTTATTTTGCTGCAGGCGGCGGAGCTAGAAAAGGAGGATATGAGGTATCTGTAGGTTATAACTCAGCTACTCAGAGTCTTGTAGAAAGCAGACATATATCTTTGGCAGATCCTAAAAGGGTAGAGGATATTATAGATATATTGAAAAGATATGATGCAAATCCTAATATATCTTATGTAGGTCTTGACTTCATAAGAACAGGTGAAGTAGATGGATATGAAATGGTTGACGAAATGGTTGAGCTTACAGGTGTTTATGTTCCTGCTAGCTGGTCTACTATGAGTAAAGCTGCCCGTATGCGTTGGCTTGCTATTAATAGAGGCAGAAAAGAAATAGGTATGAAATGGAGATGGTTTAGAGCTCATAAAGAATCTTTAATAATAAAAGCTATTAAAGAATCTGGAATCAAGAAAAAATTATGGGCATTTACATTGGGTTGGAATCATGGTCAAGAGCATGGTCAGGATCCTTATATGTTCTTTGATGCTGGTATAGATTATGATGCAGTTATGATATATGAAGCTAGCCGTCCTCAGCATGTTGGTATGCTTGCTGCTTGGCCTCAGTATTTATCAGGTGAATACAATGTATTAGTTGGTAATATGATAGATAATAGGCTTCAGGATGGAAGTTTAAGACCCGAACTTGAATATATGAGAAGGGTATATGAATCAGAAGCTAAATTTAATAGAAGCAGCAGAATAAGAGGTATATTTTTCCATGATGTATCAAGAATGTTATGGTCTAAATTTAGAGGCTCTGGAAATAGTATAAGAGAATGGGCTAATATTAATGCTTCTATAGTTTCAAGAATAGAAGAAAAATATTCAGAAAATCCATTTAATGTTACCGTTAAGTTGGATGAAAGAAATAGAACGGGAGTTCTTACTATAGTTAATAGAACTTCTAAGAATCAGAATAATGTAACTATTAAAACTGATTTAGCTCAGGCTTTATCTACAATAGTGCTTGATAAAGAGACTGTTGATATAGGTGCTGGTGAAACTGTTGAGATAGGATTCAGATATGCTTATGGAAGAAGCAGATATTCTTCACTTATGGCATTTAGAGTTGCTTCTTCTTCAGGTGAAGAAAATGTAGCAGTTGCTTATACTTTGCTTAATTCTTTAAGACCAAGACCTAAACAGGAAGAAAATACTACTTTGGCCAAAGGTGATAATAGTAATAATGATAAAAAAGAAGATGAAGATGTAAAAGATAATTAATATATTAATTTAATATATATTAAAAAAGAGAAGATAATAATTTATCTTCTCTTTTTTTTATGTGAGTGTGCTTTTTATTTTTTTATAATTAATAGGCTAAAATTTTAATTTAGAAGTGTTTGTATTTGAGTAATAAAATTATTTGTTATATTATTTTTTTAGTATTTTACTATATAATCAGCCTCTAATCTTTTATATAATATCTATATCCTGATTCTTTTATAGCATCTTCAAATACTTTATTATCTAATTCTTTTTTTGTTAATATTAAAGCTTCTTCATTATCAAAACTTACTTTGGCATATACATCTGAAATTTTATTAAAATTGTTTTCTATTATTCTAGCACAATGAGTGCAAGTCATTCCCCCTATTTTTATTATTTTTTTATATGGATAATTATTTTTATTTTTATCTTTTACTTTAACTTTTTCTATAATATTTATTTCAGCGTTAGAACAGCATTTACCAGATTTCATTTTTTTTATATAGTTCATTATAAAAAATATGGTTATTATTGCTATAATTGATAATATTATGATACTTTCCATTAATGCTCCTTTTAAAGTTATATCGTTATAAAAAATTGTTATAGTATTCTAACAAATATGATTCTTATGTCAATAGAATTTTTATAAAAAAGTATCTTCTATTATTTAATTTTAAGTTTTAAATTCCGTATTTATTAATAGTATATTATTTTGTATGGGGAAATTAAAATGAATAAATATATATTATTAATTTCATTTTTTATTATATCATTAAGTTCATCTTATTTATATTCTCAAGATGATGCTAATCCTACCAATGCTTTAAAGAGCAGATTATTTTTTACAGAGAGAGATAAATTAACTTCCAAGATAAATATTTACACATCTTGGAAAGAGACATATAAATATTTAAGAGATAATAGATTTAGATTCTATAAAAGAGCTGGAAGAACTTTGACATTAGAGTTTAGATATAAATATCCAAGCCAAATGAAAGTAAATAGCGGCACTCCAATTATATTTACATTTGATGATGGAAGTACAATACAATTAACTAATATACAAAAAGTAATTTATAATCCTTATTTAATGGGTGATATTAATTATTATGATATTGAGGTAAGATATAAATTTAATCAAGATAGTGAATTTGAAAGTTTTGCAAGTAAATCTATATCAAATATAAGATTCAATTTTGTAAATCAATTTGGAGAAGATGATTATGAAGATATAGGTATATCTATATTATCTACAAGTAATTGGCAGGAAATATTTTCAGCCTTCAAAAACGGTATGGATGCCTTAGAGCAAATACAATCTAATAATACTCAAATGATTACAAATAATTAATTATATTAACTTACAAGACATTAGATCCTGTTCTATAGAGTTGCTTAAAAATTCTACGAATACATCATATAGTATAGGATCTAATTTCACATGTTTTTCTATAAAATCTTCCCTCATAATATTAAGAGCTTCTTCAGGAGTAAATGTTTTACCGCCTCTATATTTTCTAGCAGGGTCTATAAGAGCATCGTATACATCTATAATTTCAAGCATTTTAGCAGGGAAATATGCAAAAGCCTCGCATTCATCTATAGATTTAGCATCATAAGTCATGATTCTTTGTATTTGGAAATTAGGATATTTATCTAATTTTAATTTATATAAATGGTCATAAGGTCCATATCCTAGTCCATAATATTCATGATGTAAAGCAACAGTCAATATTACTTCCAAAGGATATTCAGAAGTTTGACTTACCAAGGCATAACTATTAAATAAGTGCTTTTTTATTCTCTCATAATCTCTTCCATTTGCTCCTTCAAAATAGTCCAAATCTTTTACCTTTCCTATATCATGAAGTAAAGCACCTACAGAGTAAAGATTCATTTCTCTCTCTTCTATGATTTTAATACCTTTATCTATACAATCTTCTACAGTAGCCAAATTTTTATGTACATTATCTTTATTGAACATAGTCTCAACTTGCTCATAGAATTTCTTATATTTATTTGTATATGAAGTTCTTATTTTATGTACTAAATGCCTTCTATTAATTAAATTATTATAAAATACCATGAAATTCACATAAGAAATAAATACCCTATTAGAATGGGACATTACTCCTCCGTCTGAATAATTTCTAAGTTCATCAAATACTTTTTGTGTTTCTGTATTAGTAGAAAGCATATCAACTATTGTAGTAACTAAATTAGTAGTAGTTTCAGTAATTTCCTGATTCTCTATTTTAGCCTGTTCCTGAGTGATTTCTTCGCCTTTAATTTTTTGAATACTTTCAAACATAGTAACTTTAGCAATAAGTCCAACATCATTTCCTACATTAACTATTTGCTGTGCTGTATTTTTATTTATTCCTACATCTTCATCTATTCTAATTTCTTTTAATTCTTTATCATAATTTTTTATAGTATTAACTTTTTCTTTATATGTCATTTTAGAGATTTCGGATATTCTCTTTCCCATCTCTTTTTCTGATTCTTTAGGAGTTCTAAATACATAAGGCACTATTTCTGGTTCATTTGAAGCATTTGCCTGAATGATTGATTTAAATTCTTCTATAAACATAGAAAAATTCTTAGGTATATATATTTTTAAATTACTGTATTTATCATTATATATTATTAATCCTAATTGTTCTGTTGGAAAAGCTATAAGTTTTTTTTCTTTATCTAGTCTAAATAAAGGTATATTATGTGCAACTAATTGATCTTTTATAGTTTTAAGATCTTTTACCGTTAGAATTTCATATTTTGACATTAAATCATTCATTATTTAATTTTCCTCAATCAAAAAAATCAAGATAGTATTTTAAGCTTATATTATATAATATTTTAAAAAAAATGAAATAATAAAAATTATTTTTTTATTTTTACTCCAGGACATGCTCTATTGAATTTACCTGCTATTAAATTACCATTTTTATCCATATATTCCTTCCAATATGGAAAAGTAGCACATTGATTAGGCTTTGCACTATTTATAGTGCATCTATTATTTTCATCCAAAAATGTGCATGGTTTATCATCTGTTACTTTTATATGATAACCATATCCTTCTTCATAGTCTAAATATTGATTTATAAAAATTAAAGGAGATATTTCTAATAATTTTGATGCTCTTTTTATATCATCATCTGTGAAAAAAACATATCCTTTTTCTTTACAGCATATTCCGCATCCTGTGCATGAGAATGTTAATATAGAGTTTTTATTTTTTCTATTGGATTTATTAGATTTTTTCATTTTTTAATTATTTCAAAATAGAATTAGCTTGAGATTTTATTGAATTTGCAATATTTTGCTTACCTTTTTTTAGGTACATTTCAGAAACTTTTATATAATCATTGTATAATGCTTTTTTTTCAGAATCACTCATATCTTCAACTTTTTTTTTTTCTCCCCTAGGGATTTTTATATCTATATTAAAAACTATACTATCTGGATCATTATTTATTATATTTTCATTTAATACCGCTATAGACGGCCATCTTCTGCTGTCTCCAAGTTCAGCTGTAGCTATTGATGATAAAGTATCCGTCCATTTTGTTTTATATGTCGCAGTATTATAAGATAATGTGCTATTATTATTTTGCTGTGTATTATTATTATTTGCGGCTGCATTTGTATTTGCAGTAGGAGGATTAGGCGGAGGTGTCGGAGGAGTAGGAGGTGTTATTTCAGGCTCTTTTGGAGGAGTAGGCGGAGTATTAGTCTGAGGTTTTGCAGCATTAGTTTGTGTGTTTACTGCATTATTAGTCTGTTGTATAGCATTATTAGTTTGCGGTCTTACAGCATTAGTTTGAATATTTGCAGTATTATTAGTCTGCGGTCTTACAGCATTAGTTTGTGTGTTTACTGCATTATTAGTCTGCTGTATAGCATTATTAGTTTGAGGTTTTATAGCATTAGTTTGAATATTTGCAGTATTATTAGTCTGCGGTTTTGTATTTGTAGGAGATACAAGATTATTAGTTACTGTTAGATTATTAGTTATATCATTTGTTGTTTCTATAGTTTCATTAGTAACTATTTCATAGAATCCGTCATCTGTATTATTATTTTTTCCAGAGAAGAATTGAATACCTAATAATGATAAGCCTAATATTATTATTATAATTCCAACTATAGGTACAATTTTATTGGATTTTTTATTATTATCTTTAGAATGCTCAGGTACAGAATATGGTTCAGCAGGTTTTTTTTCTATTTCTGGTAAAGAACCTGTTTTTAATTCTTCTTCTGTTTCTATTATTTTTATATCTTTATCTTTTAATTCCTGTATTTTATCATTAAGTACCTCTTCAGCTTCTTTAACTGATTCATTATAAGATGAATATTCCTTATAGTTTTCTACAGGACTATTTTCAGGTATTGTAGGAGCATCTTTTATAGCAGTATCCATTTCTTCCTGTTCAAATTTTGTGTTTTGAACATGTTCATCTTCAACAGGTATAATAACAGGTCTTTTAAATATATCGCTTTTACTATATGTTGCTTTTTCTTCTGTAATTTTTTCATTAACAACTACTTTTTCATCATTTTCTTCTGTTTTAGTTTCAACAACTTCTTCAATTTTTGTTTCTTCTTTTACTTCTATTTCTATATTTGTTTCTTCTTTATTAGAATAAACTTCTTCATTTTCTTTTATATCTTCAATTATCTCTTTATTAGTAGTCTCTATTTTTTCATCTTCAGCTGTTTTTTCTTCGCTATTTTCTTTTTTCAAAGTTTCAAAAGAATAAGGAGAAGAGCTTTCAGAATTAACTATTGCAGAAGATACGCTTTCATTTTCTTTATTTGTTATTTTATTTTCTTCTGTATTTTTTATTTCATTGTCTTTTATTTCATTATTAGCAGAATCAGTATCTTCTTTTTTCTCATCCTTTATATTATGAGCTGCAAATACACTGCTTATAACAGGTTTTGATATATTTAATTCTTCTTTATTGCTGCTCATATTTTCCATAGCATTTTCATCATCTACTACTGCTAAACGTTTTTTCACACTAACAGGTCTTGATACATTTTGAGATTTAGCTTTTATGGCCTCTTTAAGAAGAGTTATAGATTCTCTTTCTGTCTTATTTTCATGATTATTTTCTGTTTTTATAGATTCTATTTTTCTTACAGGGCTTGATGTTTTAAAAATCATTTTTCTATCAGATGATTTTCTGTCTGCTGTAGCCTCTTTAATAAGTTCTTTCAAATCTTTTTTTTCTTCTTTTGGTTCATCTTTTTTTATTATAGATTCTAATGTTTTTGTTTCTGTTTTTATTTCTTTTTCATCTGATATTTTTTTATCTGTATTTATTTCAGATCCTATGGCTATGTCAGAAATTTTGTTAACTTCAGTTTTTTTATTAGTTTCAGTTTTTTCTGCAGTAGTTTTCTTGGCTGTAGTCTTTTTAGGAGCTTCAGCTTTTTCTGCAGCAGTTTTCTTGGCTGTAGTCTTTTTAGGAGCTTCAGCTTTTTCTGCAGTAGTTTTCTTAGCTGTAGTCTTTTTAGGAGTTTCAGCTTTTTCTGCAGCAGTTTTCTTAGCTGCAGTAGTTTTTTTAGCAGCTCCTGTAGTTTTCTTTGTTGTTTCTTTAGATTCTTCTTTTTTATTTGTTGTGTTAGTTTTTTTTGTTGCCATAGTTTTACTCTGTTATATTTTGTTTTCTATTTATTATAATATTTTTTATAGTATTCATTGTTTTATCATCAAATATGTTTTCAGTTATATTTCCCTTTTTTATAGATTCTATAAGGTATTTATTTAAGTTTATATCTTTATTTAAGTTTTTTTCTTTTGCTATATAAATATAATTACACATAGATAAGATTATTCTAAGCTGATTTCCATCTGAAGAATATTTATCTATTAGTTTTTGCGGTTCATCTATACCTAAACAACTTAAATTATAACAAACTTTAAAGAAAAGTTTATTAGTAACTTGTTTAATTTGGTTATCTTTTTTAATTTTTTTATTTATAGTATATAGTATAGAAAAATCTCTTGCTTCAAAATTGCATGTAGTAGCATAAAATTTTTCTTGATAAGGCATAAGATAATGATGACTCTTTGCCTTAGATTCTACTCTAGTAATAAAGCCTTTTTCTTCTAAAGTATCTAATGATTTAACTATAGTAGCATTTCCTCCTATTCCTGCTTCATTTAATATTTGAGAATGAGTAGTTTTAGCTATTCCAAGTTCATAATCATAATTAGCAACTAAAGTTCTATATACTTCTTTAGCGGATAAAGGCAGTTTTTTCCAAGTATTATTTTCTGTTATAGATTTTGGAATAAAAGAACATAATGATGCTATTGATAAAAATGTATCTTTATCTATTGTTTTTAATTGTGCTTTATTAATTATATCTATAATGTTTTCCAAAATTCTACTCCAGTTTTCTAGGACTATATAATATATCTAAATTAATATAAAATCAAGCTATTAAAAAATTATATTTTTTAATAGCTTCAAAATAGGAAATATTTTATCGGCTTAATTTTTATTAATTATATTTTAATCAGAAATATCAATTATTTTTAATAAAATTTCCCAAAATATCAAATAATACACAGAAATTCTTGTGTTTTTTGATTAATTTTCCCTGTTTTTTATTGAAAAATATCATTGTTAAATAAATTTCTGCTAAAATATGTATTATATGTATAATACATAATAGATTTGTATAAAAAATACGGAATTTTGACAAAAAAACAGCTTTCAAAAGTATTGCGTTTTTTAAGCTGTATGCTATAATAATAAAACAGTTGATGAGAAACAAAAAACATCAGCTAACAAAAAGTTCTTTGAAATATGGATAGCAGAAGCAATTTAAGAAAAACAAAACACAACTGGTGTAAATGAACTTAATAAGTTCTATGACCCAACGGTTACAATTTGTAACATTTCTTTGCATAAGTAAATCACTATTCAGTAGAATAGTAAATAATTAGAATCGTACAGATTCACAAAAGTGAGTATGGAGAGTTTGATTCTGGCTCAGAGCGAACGTTGGCGATGCGTCTTAAGCATGCAAGTCGAGCGGGCTTATTCGGGTAACTGGATAAGTTAGCGGCGAACTGGTGAGTAACACGTAGGTAATCTGCCGTAAAGTGGGGGATAACCCATGGAAACATGGACTAATACCGCATATACTCTTGCTACACAAGTGGAGTAGAGGAAAGGAGCAATCCGCTTTATGATGAGCCTGCGGCCTATTAGCCTGTTGGTGGGGTAACGGCCTACCAAAGCTACGATAGGTAGCCGACCTGAGAGGGTGACCGGCCACATTGGGACTGAGATACGGCCCAGACTCCTACGGGA
>CALXXQ010000083.1 GCA_944392715.1 uncultured Brachyspira sp. | reverse complement strand
AAAATTCTCTGTCATCTTGAGAGCCTATGAATATTTTTATATTATCCTGTTCAAATTGTTTGCATTTTGGATTTTTATCTATTGCATATATATTAATATTGGCTTCGGCATTATTATTTCTGAAATATTCTCTCCACATTTTTACAGCTCCGCCGCTTCCTACACCAATTTCCATCATATTAATATCTTTACCTCTGTATTTTGAGAAATGTCTTTCATATATATCAAAAAAAGGAAGATGTTTGAATATTGCTTCTCCTTTATTATTTAAAAAATAATTATGTAAATCAGCTTTATCTTTATTTTCATCATTTATGAGTATATCTCTTATAATTTCCAATTTTCTTTTATCTTCTTCACTGTCGCTTTTTACAAGCAAAAGATTTTTATGAGTTTTTACTCTTAGTTTTTTTATTTCAGATTTCTTGCCTTTTTTCATATGTTTTCCTCAAATTGATAAATAGAATTAATATTATGTTAATTGTTTATACTACAAAATCTTAAATTGTCAAGAATTATACAAATTAAATTGAATAAAAGCATATTTTATTATTTCATATGTAAAATTATTGTAATTTGTTATTTTAATATTGTAAAATATATTTAAAAATGTTAAAGTTTTAAAATATGAATTATAAATTAATTATTATGGAGTATAAAACTTATGAGAAAAATAATTATTTCTATTTTTACATTTGTTTTTATTACATCTGCTTCATTTGCAATTGATGGAGGTTTTGAGTTCATATTGAATGTACCTATTGGAATGAGCATTGGTATTTATGATTATGATTTAACACATTATGGTGAAAATCAGGATATAGTACAAGGAGGAGCAATAAGAAATTCAGTTGGAAGAAACAGCGGCATTGGTTTTGATGTAGGAGCTTCTATTCAGCTTGGATATATGTTTAAATCTGCTGATAATATGGGATTTAGTATGCTTGGAGAAATAGGTTATAGTCATGATACTTTTTCTTTTATTAGTAAAATCAGCAAAAATATTTATGAAACATATACTTTTGATAGTTTACAAATTGGTATTATACCTAAATTCAATATTAAGAATTTTGCTATAGGTTTAGGAGTAGGAGTAAAAATACCTTTTATTGGAAATAAACATACTAAAACATCATTGATAGAAACAGATACTAAATTGACTTTTGATGATATAAAGAGAACATTTAAAGTTGCGGCAATGCCTTATTTGAAACTAGCTTTTGACTATTCTATATTTTTTACAGAAAGAACTGCATTTAATATAGGTTTATATTTAGGATGCGATTTCGGATTAAAACCTAATTTATATGGTATAGATGAATCCATAGACAGTAATAATAGATTGATAATTGATGACATTATTTATTCAAGCTTTGATATTGGTTTACAGCTTGGATTTAAATTTGGTCCTAATACAAAATAATTTATTGAATTAATAAAAGAAATACTTTATCTTTATTTAGATATTCTATTTCTTTTTTTATATTTTTATTTGTATTAGGCTTTAATTATGAATTATGATATTAATGAAATTATAGAGATTGCTAATAATAATCAGAAAAAGGCTTTTAACATTATAAAAGAGCTTGATATAGAAAACTCTTTTAAAAATATTGGTGCAAGAATCAATTTAGTAGGTTCATTAAAAATGGGGCTTTTAATGAAAAATAGAGATATTGATTTTCATGTATATACATCTGAATTAAATATAGAAAAAAGTTTTTCAGCAATATCAAAAGTAGCATCTAATAATAAGATACAAAAAATAACATACAGCAATTTAATAGAAACAGATGAGCATTGTATAGAATGGCATTTATTTTATAAAGATGATAATTCAATTTGGCAGATTGATATTATTCATATATTGGAAGGTTCTTATTATGATGGATATTTTGAAAAAGTTTCTGATGATATAATGAGTATGCTTACTGAAGAGAAAAGGAATATAATATTAAAATTAAAATATGAAACTCCTGATGATACAAAAATAATGGGCATAGAATATTATAAAGCCGTTTTACAATATAATATTTATACATTTGATGAGTTTATGAAATGGAGGAGTAATCAAATATTTAATGGCATAATAGAATTTTAATTTTTATTATCTTTATATACATTTTCTTTTTTTGATATATTAAATTTTGAAAGTATATAAACAATACCTATTAAAAATCTTAAGAAGTACATTGATATAGAGTATATTGGATGCAGTAATAATTTTTTCCATTTACCTTTTTCTATATAAACGCCAATATAACGGTAGAACATTCCAAATTGTTTTTTAGTTGTTTCATCATGTCCCCATTTTTTGAAGTAATTATCAAAATTAGAAGCATAATAACTTTTTTTTACTATATATTGTTTTAGAGTATGATTTTCATGATGATATAAAGGAGATTTTATTATATCTACTTTTCCTATTTCCTTTATTCTTCTATCTATATCCCAATCTTCAGTGCCGTTTAAGTTTAAGTCAAAGCCTCCTATTTTTATGAATGCTTCTCTTCTAAAAAAACGTACAGCATCTATTACTGTTGCATCATAAAATGAGCGTTCAAAACTTCTTATTCTATTAAAAAAACTATTTCCATAAATTTTTTCTGGTATATAAATAGCCTGTACATCTTTATTATTTTCAAAAATTTCCAAGCATTCTGTAATAACATTTTCAGATAAAGTCATATCAACATCTAAAAAACCTATTATTTCACCGCTAGACATTTCAGCTCCATAATTTCTTTGAGCAGAACGTTCAGGACCTTTAATAAATGTTTTAGCTCCAAGTTCATTTGCTATTTCTACGGTTCTATCAGTTGAGCTATTGTCTACTAGTATTATTTCTGTATCTTTATAATTAGAATTTTTTACAGCATTTATGCAGTCAGCAATGAAGTTTTCAGAGTTTTTTGTTGTTATTATGATGCTTACCATTTAATTATCCATAATATATAATTTAATAATAATATAACTTTATAAAAAAATAACAAGAGAATTTTTTATATCCTCTTGTTATAATAATATTCAATAATTATTTTATATTAATTATTTTTTGCTCTCCAAGTTTCCTTTTCAAACTCGTCTTGTATAGGTATCAAAGATTCATCTAAATCTATTTTTAATACAGCATTGAAATTATTAGTAGCCATCATTTGAGCAGCAAAACCAACTATAGTAACTATTTCAGAATCATTGAAATGTTTTTTAAGATTATTCATAAGTTCATCAGTTACACCATTAGGATCTTTTACCATTTGCATACCTA
>CALXXQ010000082.1 GCA_944392715.1 uncultured Brachyspira sp. | reverse complement strand
TTACCTATTAAGTTTCTTACTATTTTTATTCCTTTTTTATCAGCTATTTTAACAACATCATTATATAATATGTAAAGTTCCATCAAAGGAGTAGCTCCCATACCATTAACCATACAAATTACTTCATTACCATTTTTGTATGGTATATCAGAACATATAGCTTCCATCATTATTTCAGCTATTTCAGAAGATTTTTTTATATTTGTCCTTTCTATTCCAGGCTCTCCATGTATTCCTATACCCATTTCTATTTCATTATCAGATATATCAAATGTAGGTTTTCCAGCAGCAGGAACTGTACATGAAGTTAAAGCCATACCCATTGAACGTGCATTTTCTTTACAATAATTAGCATATTCTAAAACTTTATTTATATCATCTCCTCTTTCAGCAGATGCCCCGCATATCTTTTCAAAAAATACAGTTGCTCCAACACCTCTTCTTCCTACGGTATATAAACTATCTTTAACTGATACATCATCATCTATAATAATGCTTCTAACATCAATATTATCAGCTTTACATAAATCTTCAGCCATTTGGAAATTCATGGCATCTCCAGTATAATTTTTTACCAAAAATACCACGCCTTTAGAATTATTTACTGATTTAGCAGCCTCTTCCATTTGATCAGGAGTAGGTGAAGTAAATATTTCTCCAGGGCAAGCAGCATCAAGCATACCATAACCTACAAATCCAGCATGCAATGGTTCATGTCCTGAACCTCCCCCGGAAATTAAAGCAACTTTATCATTTTTATTTACTCTGCTTACAAATATAGGCGAGTAATTAACTTTTAGTATATTTGAATATGCTTTTTGCATACCTTCAAGCTCTTCTAATATTATATTATTGATATCATTGATGATTTTTTTCATAAATGTTCTCCGAATTGAATTAAATTTATGATATTATGTTACTTATGTTATAGGACTCGTATATTATAGAATACATACATCTTTTTGCAATAGATTAACAAAGAATTTATTTTAATTTAATTAAAAATTAAAATTATATTAGCTGCCATATTAATTTTTGTATAAAATGAGAAATACAGTACATTTATATATGATTATTTTTTTATAAATTTATTAAATTTACTTGCAATTATTAGATAATAATAGTATTATTAGTAGAACTTAATATATTAAGGGGTTGTATAATGCTCAAGAAAATATTTATTGTAACATTAATGTTTGCATTTTCTTTGTCATCTGTTTTTGCTCAAGAGACAACAACTGAAACAACTACAGGCTCTACAGGTAACAAACCAAGAGCACAATTAAATCAAAATTTTGTAGATGCTTTAGCAAATCAGGATGAAAAACTTTTAATATCAGCTATAGAAAGCGGCAGTCCTCAGGTTAAAGCTATGTGTTTCCAAGCTTTAAGCGAAAAAGGTGCTAGTTCTGAGAATTTATTAATAGCAATTAATAAATATGTAAGTTATGGTTTAAATGCACCTTCTAAACAAAATTCTGATTCTATGGTTCGTTATCAGGCTTTAAAGGCTGCAAAATCTGCTAAATCAGAAACTTCTGTAAAGTATATATCTGAAATGTTATATTCTGAACAAGAGACTTCTAATATTATAGCTGCTGCTCAGGCATTAGCTGAAATAGGAAGCCCTCAGGGTGTACCTGCTTTACTTTTCCAATTAAGATTAGCTAAAACTCAAGCTATAGTTTATGAAGTTGCTGTTGCTTTGGGTAAAATAGGCGATCAGGCTGCTTTAAGTGATTTAATAGATTTAGCTCAAAATGATCAGTACTTTGTTGTTGTTAGACAAGCTGCTGTTGATGCTATAAAAAATATTAAACCTTCTACAGGCAGCGGAAATACTGCAAATACTACTACTGATAATACTGCAGCTCAGTAATGATTAGTAAATAAAAACATTAATTTAGTTTTGAATAAAAAAGGTCTGTCATTATATTGGCAGACTTTTTTATTATAATATTTTCATATTTTCTATTTAATAATATATTAAAATACTTCAGATTAATAAAACATATTTTTATTAATAATAATTTTTTATTACTGAAAAATTATTATTTTGCGATAATATAGTAATTAACAGAGAAATAACTTTAAAAAGCATTATAATAAATATAAAAAGGATTATTGATGATAAAAGTTGATAATATAGTTAAGTATTATGGAGAACATCTGGCACTTAAAGGTGTATCATATACTATAAATAAAGGAGAAATAGTAGGATTCTTAGGACCTAATGGAGCTGGTAAAAGTACTATGATGCGTATAATCACAGGATATCTTCCTGCTACAAGCGGATATGTATATTTAGATGATTATGAGGTTTATGATAATCCTATAGAAATTAAAAAAAGAATAGGGTATATGCCTGAGAATGTTTCATTATATACTGAAATGACAGTTATAGATTATCTCAGATTTTGTGCCAAACTTAAAGGAATATCTGGAAAACATATAAAAACTGCATTAGAAAACACAATAGAGATAACAGGACTTACAAAATATAGAAATAGAATAATAGGGCATTTATCTAAGGGTTATAAACAGCGTACAGGTATAGCTCAGGCAATAATACATGATCCTGAAGTATTAATATTAGATGAACCTACAAGCGGTTTGGACCCTAATCAATTAATAGAGGTAAGATCATTAATAAAAAGTTTGGGAGGAACAAGAACTGTTATACTTTCAACACATATATTAAGCGAAGTAGAAGATACTTGTGAAAGAGCCTTAATTATAGACAGCGGAGAATTAATAGCTGAAGATACAATAGAAGGCTTAAAAATGGCTATGGATAAAGAAATACTTGGCGGAAATATTGAGCTTAAAGTGGCTGATAGATATAATGATGCTCTTTTATGTGTAAGAGAGGTTAATGGAGTTATACAGGCAGAGGCTAATTCTTATGGGGATATTCTCATTGAATGTGAAA
Source organism: uncultured Brachyspira sp. (assembly GCA_944392715.1). Classification (GTDB taxonomy): domain Bacteria; phylum Spirochaetota; class Brachyspiria; order Brachyspirales; family Brachyspiraceae; genus Brachyspira. Next base: position 19,423 of record CALXXQ010000082.1, on the reverse strand, counting down.
GAGGAAATGATTCTAGAGCTCAGATAGTTAAGCATTTGGTTAATAATAATTTTGATGTTTTGGAAATTAGAGCTAAAGAAAGATCTTTGGAAGAGGTATTCATTTACTTTACAGATAAAAAGAAAAATGAAGATTTTGATAAATCCAAATATATCAGAGATGTTGCTCAGGAAAAAGAAGAAAATAAAGAAGTAATTAATAATTAATTAAGAGGTTAATATAAAAATGAGAAATATATATGTTGTATTTTCAAGAGAAATTCAATCCTTTTATGTATCGCCATTATATTATATATTAGGATTTATATATCTTGCTTTGACAGGATACTTTTTTACTATAGAAATTTATTATAGCAGATTGGCTGTTATGGAAAACACTATGTATAATATTGGATTTTTTACAATATTATTCCTTTCTATTCTTTGTATGAAGCTTATAGCAGAGGAAAGAGCTTCTGGAACTTTTGAACTTATAATGACTGCTCCTATTACTTCACTTCAATATGTTTTAGGTAAATATTTGTCAGTATTGGTTGTATATGCTTCTCTTCTTGTTATGACTTTTGTTTATCCTATACTTCTTATGATATTTGGTAAGCCTGATATAGGAGTAATATTCAGCGGATATTTAGGATTATTTTTACTTGGAACTGCCATACTTGGACTTGGACTTATTGCTACAAGCATATCTAAAAGTCAATTAGTTGCTGCTATTTTGGGAGTATCTATGGGTATATTTGCTTATATTATAAATTGGCTTAGTGAAATGTTTACAGGGGCAAGTAAAGTATTGAATGCTATTTCAATAACAACATATTTTTCTGATTTTACTAAAGGAATGATAGATATACAGAATGTGATATTCTTTTTAATTTGGGCTGTAGCTTGTATATCTATATCTACTATGTTTGTAGAATCTTATAAGTGGCAGTAATTAATTTAATAAGGATTATAATATGCCTGATATAGTTGAGTATGTAAAAAATAATGATTTTGATAATGTGAAAAAATGTTTGGAAGGTGATAGTTCTTTAGCAGATGCAAGAGATGAAGAATCTAGATTCACATTACTTATGATTTGCTCAAAGAAGGGGTATTTTGATATAGCCAAGCTTTTAGTAGAACAGGGAGCAAATTTAAATGCAAGAAGTAAAACAGGTATAACTGCTTTAATGTTTGCTTGTGCTGAAAAACAGGAGAAGGTTGCTAAATATTTGATAGATTCTGGGGCTGATGTAAATTTGAGAGATAGGCCTTTATTTTCTGCTTTGCTTTATGCGGCACTCACAAAAGAACATGAGATTATAAAGGCATTAGTAGATGCGGGTGCTGATGTTAATGCCAAAAATTTTAAATTAGTAACACCTTTAATGTTTGCTGCTGGTATAAATGATATTGAAACTATGAAAATATTAATAGAAAATGGGGCAGATATAGAGCATAAAAATAAAGACGGAGAAAGAGCTTTAGAATTTGCCGTTCGTAAAGAGCAGAAAGAAGCAGCAGATTATTTAAAAACCGTTTCTAAATAATTTAAATTTATTTAGAAAAATACAAATAATAGAGATAATCATACTTTCTAATATCAAAGAAAAAGTAAATATTATATTCCCAAGATATACTTGATTATCTTTATCCATAAATGTATTTAAATCTGTTCCATAAGTACTTATTCTATATAAAAGACTAATAAGAAAATAAGCACTAATTAATATGTTTATGGATACAAATGAAATTATATGAACTTTATCCATTAATTTTTTGTTTATACGAAAGAATTTTATAAAAAGAGTATTTATTATTTTTATAAAATAATATAAAAGAATAAATAATAATAAAATTATTAAACTTATGGCAATTAGTATTGGGCTAAACATTATTAATTCAAACATTGCTATACTCCTATTTTTATTATACCTTGTATGTGTATTTTGTCAATTATAAAAACATTTAACATAATTATTTATAATCCGTTATATATATCTGTAAATTTTATTTTTATGGATATTGTTATGCAAAAATATTTTATTATCATATTTATAATATTAAATAGTTTTTTATATTCACAATATGCTACAGCTAATAAATATGATATTAATAAAGAAGATGATAAACTTTTTATATATTCAGAGAATGGTGATTATGAGGGAGTTAAAGAGTTATTAAAGAATGGAATAAATGTTAATATATTAGACAGCGATAAAATATCACCTTTGATGCTTGCTTCATTTAATGGACATGAGGATATAGTTGATTTGCTTATAAAAAATGGTGCTGATATTAATATATCAAATAATTTTGGATATAATGCCATTATGGCGGCAGTATCTCAGGGACATTATAATATTTTTGATATTTTATTAAAAAATGGTGCTGATATTAATAAAGTTAATGCTGATGGAAACAATATATTAATAGAAGCATGTTTTTCTAAGAATATAGATATAATAAAAAAAATAATAAATCTTGGTATAGATATAAATCATCAAAATAATATGGGATATAGTGCATTGATACAGGCTGTAATAAATGGATATGAAGAGGGCGTTAATATTTTACTTGAGAATTATGCTGATATCAATATTAAGAGTAATGATGGAAAAAATGCTTTGATGTTTGCTATTCTTAGGGAGAATATTAATATAATTGATATTTTACTTAAATATGAAGTTGATATTAATGCTTCTGATAATTCTTCTCATAATGCTGTAGATTATGCCTATGATACTGGGAATAAAAAAATTATTAATATGATTCAAGAGTATTACGAGAATAATAACTTTTAAAAAAATCTAGTTAGTTATCATATTTATTTTTTTTTATAAAATGCAATCCGATAAATAATCTACTAAATATCGGGATTTTTGTATGGAACAAGAGCATAATTTTGTAAAAACTAATGAAAATTATGAACCTGCAGTAGAAAAATCCTCTTCTAATGGTATTATGTTAATATCATTATTCATTATTTTATTAGTAGCTGGAATATGTTATTGGATATATAATTCTAATACAGTTGGTACAGCTTCAAGAACTTATTCATCTAAAAATGGTATAGATACTAATACTCAATTAAGTAATAAAAATGATATTTTAAATAGAAATAATATAAAGAAAAATTTAGATTACTTAATGGAAATAAAATATGATGAATATATAGCTCCTCATGTGAATAATTTTAATTCATTTATAAATAATAGCGGATTACTAAATATAGATACTAGAACTATAACAATTATATTAGCTGCTACTGTATTTACTCTTATAGCATCTTTATTCCTATTTAGAGGAAATAACTCTTCTGCATTAGAAACGAATGGTTCAGATAATAATTTTTTTGATAATAAAAATAATACTGATAATATTAAAACGGAAGAAAACTTTGAAAATGGACAGACTAATTCATTAGATTTGATAGATGATAATAGAACTATTAATACTTCTAATCAAGATGGAGATAAATTAGTATTACAGAATAATTATTATAAATATAATAAGAATGCTGATAATGTATATTGGAATGTTGTAAAAAAGAATAAAAATGATGAAAATTTAAATATTAATGATTTATCTATGATGGCTTTAAAAGAAGTTGAAGATGGAAATTATGATAATGCTATTAATATATATACAAAAATATTAAGTTTTAATGATAATAATACTGCTGTATTAAAAAGCAGGGCACTAATATTTAATAAGAAGTATGAAGAGACATCTGATGATAAATATTTTAATGCTGCTTTGAAAGATTATAATAGGATTATTGATATTAATAGTTTTAATGGCGACAGCAGTACGGATACTTTAAAAAATAGGGCAGTTCTTTATACTAAAAAATATCATTATACTTCAAATGAAAATTATTTTGATTTAGCATTGAATGATTATAATAGGGTAATTGCTGATAATAATGAAGATGATTTAAGTACATTGCTTATATATTCAGATTTATATAATGAGAAATATAAAAATACTAAAGATAAAAAATATTTTAATATGTCATTGGATAATTATAATAAGGCTCTTAATATAGATAAAAATAATACTTCAATTTATATCAATAGAGGATGGCTTTATTTAACAGATTATAAAATTTCTAATGAGGTAGAAAGTTTAAATAGTGCTGAAAGAGATATACAACATGCTCTTAATGTAGAGAAGAATAATTTTTATCTTTTGAATAATAGCGGTATAGCATCGCTTTATAAATATAAATTGGATAAGCAGGTAAAAGATTTAAAAGAATCTGAATACAGCTTCTTACAATCTATAAAAAATAATAAATCATCTTCTACTCTTGCTGAGAGCTATTATTATTTATCATTGGTTTATGATGAATATTCAAAACTAACAACTATAACAGCTGAAAAGATGAAAGAATATACTGAAAAAAGCAAGCATTATTTAAATGAATCTGAAAAATTAGGTTATAAAAAGTAATTGCTATATACTTAAATATATATTTCTAAATATGATTTTTAAACAATTAATATAGGTATTAATATTATTTTGAATATATTTAAAAAGATTAAATTATAAAGTTTTAATTTATTTGCATATCTTTTATCCGCAAAGCATAATGCCTTTTTCATATTTCAATGCTTTTGCTGTTACAAGTTCCTTTTTATTTAAAGTATTTTCAATATTAAGTTTGCATTTTAAATATTCAGAACTTGTTCCTATATAGCCATTTCCTGATAAATCTTTTTCTATTATTATTTTCAAATTTCTGTTTTCAGCATTTTTATAGTATAAATCTTTAAGCTTATTATTTAAGTCATTTAACATTTTAGCTCTTTTTAGTTTAGTTCTATATCCAACCTGATTATCCATTTTTGATGAAGGAGTATTTTCTCTATTTGAATATCTGAATATATGAATTTTTATGAATTTTGATTGTTCGCATAAATTATATGTATCTTTAAAATCGCTTTCATCTTCATGAGGAAAACCCACCATAACATCGCTGCTTATAGACATATTGGAATTTGCTTTATATAATTTTTCAGTTATTTTTAGATAATCTTCTTTTGTATATCTTCTATTCATAAGTTTTAATATTTTATTGCTTCCAGATTGAAGAGGTATATGAGCATGAGTACAAAGCACATCATCATTTTTAAATAAGCTTATTAATTCATCATCAAAATATATAGGCTCAACAGATGAAAGCCTTATTCTAATTCCATATTTGGAAGAATGTTCTAATATATCTTTAAGTATATCAGTGAAGCTTATTTCATTATTATAATTATATGAACCAAGATTCAAACCAGTAAGAACTATTTCTTTATAATTGTAATCATTTGCTATTTTTATAGCTTCATATATTTTTTTAGGCTCAACGCTTCTATGGCTTCCTCTTACCCTTGAAACTATACAGTAAGTACAAAAAACATCGCATCCATCTTGTATTTTTAAATATGCTCTGCTTTGCTCCTGAGGGAAGAATATAGGATTATCTATTTTTTTATTAGAATCATTATGCATAGTATTGAATATTATTTCAGAAGCTTCTTCTTTTTTATCATTAGGTATTAGTATTATATTATCTTTAAAAATAGAAGAATCCTTATATTTTTTTGATACATAGCATCCTATTAGAAATACTTTTTTATTTTGTAAATCTCCTAATTTTTCTAAATATGCCATTAGCTTTTTATCGCTGTCATTTGTAACAGTACAAGTATTTATTGCTACAGCTTCAGCATTATTTAATTCAGTGATATCAGCCCCCATGTTTTTTAATTCATAGGATATTTTTTCACTTTCATATTGATTTAGTCGGCATCCAAATGTATGTACATGTATTTTCATAATATTCTCTTTAATTAATATTTATTATCTATTAGTATATATTTAAAATAAAATAATACAAATAAAAAATAATTAACATAATATTTTTTGTTATTAAAGTATAAAAGATTCCGATTGACATAATGACATTTTTTTTTTATTTTTGGTACTTGCAGAATTTGACAATTATGTTAATATAATTATGTTTATTGAAATATGTTTATATTATTATAATAGCTAATAAGGGAGATTTTGCAATGAATCCTAACTATCGCATAGAATTGGCAGATAATATTAAAGGGAGCGAAAAAATGGCATTTAACAATAATTCTTCATCATTGGATACAGTAATTAAAGTAATAGGTGTCGGAAACGGCGGATGTAATGCTGTAAACAGAATGATAGAAGAAGGATTAGAGAATGTAGAGTTTATAGCTATGAATACAGATTCACAGGCATTATCTCGTTCTAATGCACCTACTAGAATAGTTTTAGGAGACAGAGTAACTCAAGGTTTAGGTGCTGGAACTGATCCTGAAAAGGGTGCTGAGGCTGCTAGAGAGGATATTGCTAAAATAGAAGAAATAGTAAGCGGAGCAAATTTGGTATTTATTGCAAGCAGTTTCGGAGGAGGTACTGGAACTGGTGCTAGTCCTGTTGTTGCTGAGGCTGCTAAAAAGGCTGGTGCTTTGACTATAGGTGTTGTTACTAAGCCTTTTGAATATGAAGGTAAATTAAAGATGAACAGAGCTGAATCTGGAATAGATAAAATGCTCACTGTAGTAGATTCTCTTATAATAATACCTAATGAAAACCTTTATGATATGGTTGATATGGACAGTTATAGCTATGAACAGGCTTTGTCTGTTGTAGATGATATACTTCGTCAAGGTGTACAAGGTATTTCTGATATAATTACTCAGACTGGCTTTATCAATGTAGATTTTGCAGATGTTAAAACTATGATATCTCTTTCTAATGGAAGGGCTCATTTAGGTATAGGAGTAGGTAAGGGAGATGACAGACTTAATAAATCTATAACAAATGCATTTGAGAATCCTTTATTAGATGTTTCTAGCATTAAGAATGCAAGAGGAATACTTGCAAATATTGTTTGTCCTAAAGATTTTGCTATGAAAGAATATAGAGAGGCTAGCAAAATTATTAATAATTATGCTAATGATAATGCTAATATAAAAATCGGAGTTTGTCCTAAAGAGGAACTTAAAGATGAAATTATTGTTACAATAGTTGCTACTGGTTTCGATGCTAATTCAAAAAATGATAATGAGAATAAAGATGTAGATTCTCATGCTAATAATATATCAAATAACAATGTAAATAGTTATAATGACAATAAAGTTATAAATAATAATAATATATCATCAGATAATAATAAGGCTGAAAGTAATAAAAAAATTGAAGATAATAAAATAGAAAATAATATTGAAACTAATAAATTGGATAATACAGAAATAAATAAACTTGAAATTAATGAAAAAGTTATTGCTGAAAGTAAAATAGTATCTGATAATAGAGCTGAAAATATAAGCGAAATAGATGATATGAATACAATAGTAAAAGAGCCTGAGCAGGAAAAAGAAGTAGAGCTTGAAGCTGCAAATATAAAAGAAGAAGTTAAAGCTGAAATAAAAGAAACAGAAGTAAAAGAAATAAAAGAAGAGAAGAAAGAAATAGAGAAATTAGAAGTTAAAGAAAATATATCTTTATTTAAAAATAAAGAAGTTAGAGAAGAAGCAGAAGAAAATATTGAGTATTCTGAAGAAGATAAAATCAATAGATTTGAGAATAATATAAAAAATCTTAGAAAACCTTTGATAAGTAAAGCAAATAGATTCTCTAATATTATTAATGAAAAAGAATCTGAAGTAAATGAAAATGCAGACAATAATGTAAATAATGTGATAGAGAGATTCAATAGAACTATAATTAATAATAATACTGAAGATACTTTAAGATATGAAACAAAAAATTCTACTATACATAATAGAGCAATAGAAAAAATATCAGAGGAGATGCGTTTTGAAGAAGAAGAAAAGCATAATAATCCTCACTCTGATCATACTAATAAAAGACCATTTGATATAGTTTCAGATGATTATATGGATAAACATAATAAAATGGGCTCTAAAATGTCTATATTTGGAGAGACTGCTGCTATAGATAATGATTTAGAAAAACCAGCTTTCTTGAGAAGACAGATACAGGCAAGGAATACTATAAGATAAGGTGTTAGTTAAAATATGAAGAAAAATATTTCTAAAAAAAGATTATTATTAAATCTTTTAATTTTTTGCATATTCAGTTTTTCTGCTTTTTCTCAAAATACAGTAGAAAATGCTTTAAAATTATATAATGATAGAAACTATGAGGATTCTATACGAGTATTAGAAGCTCTTAATGTAAAGCCTAGTGATTTAGATGCATATCTTCTACTGATAGATAATTATATAAAGCTTAATAATTTTAATATGGCAGAAACTTTAATAGCTGATGCTGAGAGATATCATTCAAGAAATTACAGATTATTTGAAAGAAAATTAACAATAGAGCTTATCAATAATAGAAACTCAGAAGCTAGAACTACTGTTAATACTATAAAAAAATTAGATAGTAAAAATTATCTTGCTAATTATGCTGAAGGCGTACTTAGTGAAAGAGCTGGATATTATAAAACAGCTATGAGCATGTATGAAAGAGCTAGAGTTATAAATAGGGTGAGACCTGAGGCTACTATTGCTTTGGCATATTTATACCTTGCTAATGGAAGTAATGCCATTGCATTGAATTTATTTAATGAGAATATGACTAATAATCCTAGAATGGCTGAGTCTTATTATCATTTAGCTAATTACTATTATTTAAATAGACAATATAATTCTGCTTTAGAAGAAGTAGATAATTCTTTATTTTATTATACAAATTATAATGATGCCAAAATATTAAAGGCAAATATATTTATATCTTTAAATAGATATGATGATGCCATTGGAATATTAGAATATATGCCTGATACAGGTTTTCAAAATAATGCCAAGTATTATTATATAGGTAATGTTTATGAGGGAGCTGATAATTATACTAGAGCTAAAAATGCATATATTAATTATTTAAGAACTAAGCCTGATGATGAGCTTGGAAGACTTGCTTATGAGAGGGTATTGCTTAATACTAATCCTACTCCTGATTATGAGAGAGACAGAGCGGCATTATATTATGGAAATTTAGCTTCATATTATACAAGACTTGCTGATAATGTTAGAGCTCAGGCTTATTTAAAACATATGTTAAGATTAAATCCTGCAAATACTTATGCAAGATTAATGCTTTCAGATGTTTATAGAAGAATGGGGCTTGAAGAGAAATCTTTAGAAGAATTAGAAATAGCTAAAAATGTTAACCCAGAAGAAAAATCTATTATATATAAATATGATAGTTATAAAAGAAAATTAGATAAAAATATAATTTCAAAATCATGGGGTATAGAACAGTATAATATTGAAACTCCAGGATTTACTGTTGCCATAGCAGACACTATTACAGCACAGAAAAATAGTCCTATGTTTTTGAATACTTCATTATATCAAACATTATCTTATGTATTGCCTCAATTTGGAAGATTTAAAGTATTAGATATATATACTAATTATTATGATACAAGAGATTTATACAGAGAATTGAATAATAGAAATGTTGATTATTTTTTAAGAGGTTCTACTTTCCAAAATAATGATACATTCACTATTATGCTTGATTTGGTTGATGTAAAAAGTGAGAAGGTTATTACTAATTTCACTATTATGACTAGAGGAAGAGAAAAAATGATGGGTGCTGCTGTTATGGCTGGAAGAGTTATTAATAATAGCATTCCATTTTACTCAAAAGTTATAAAAGTTCATAATGATAATATATATATAAATGCTGGAAAATTACAGGGTATTACAAATAATATGAATTTAATTATTTATGATACTACATCACCTAGAACTGATTTAGCTTCAAGGGGATATAATAGTGCTATAGGTATGCTTAAAATTATAACAGCTGATGAGAATGTATCTTTGGCTAAACTTATAGATGGAAGACTTTTGAATAAAGTTAATTTAAATCAAATAGTAATGCCTTATATAACAAATACTACTACTCAGACAACTAATACTAATACTGCTGCTAATTAAAGTATAATTATGGAAAAAAATGTTATTGGTGTATATGGGCTTATATGTTCTGGAAAAAGCTCATTTTCTAAAATGCTTGCTAAAGAAATGAATGCTCTATATATTGATGCAGATTTAATAGGGCATGAGGCTTTAATTAATAATAAAGAAAATATAGTAAAAGAATTTTCATCTGATATTTTAGATGAAAATAATAATATAGACAGAAAAAAATTAGGTGCTATTGTATTTACTAATTCTAAGAAATTAAGAAAATTAGAAGAGCTTAATTATCCTTATATAGAAAATAAAGTAAAAGAATTAATAGATTCCACAGATAAAGATGTAGTTATAGAAGCTGCTTTAATTATGAGAAGTAAAATTAGATTTATGTGCAGCAGTTTAATATACGTTAATTCAAAGACTTCTGACATTATAAATAGAATGAAAAAAACTAGAAATATTTCAGAACTTGAAGCAAGAAAACGTTTAAAAATGCAAAGAGATGTTAAAAATAATAAGCTCAATGCCGATATTCTAATAAACAATATGAAGGATTATAATAATCTTATTATGATCTCGAAAAAATTAGGAAGGCATTATGGAGTTAAATCAAAACCAAAACACAGAAGAAAAAGGCTCTTCTATAAATAGTCATCTTGGCAAAAGAAAAACTCTTTATATAGTTAATTTTACACCTATAAGATTATTAATATTTGCTATAAGCAGTGTAGCTTTAATCTTATTTATATTTGTAATAGGTTTTCATTTAGGCGGTTCAAAACCTATGCAGGTAAGTAATAATTCAGAAGACTCTATTTCTGCTTTGATGAGAAATGCTCAGGATGCTGAAAATATGGCAACAGAAACTAGTGCTGCTGATATGCCTAATAATGGTATTACAGCATTAAATGAATATGATACAGTCAATAATAGCATTATAAGAGAGGGTAATACTTCTGCAGATAGATATAATGAATATACTCAAAATTTAGCTTCTGAATTAGATGCCATTAATGAAAATATAAAAGAAAAAGATACAGCTGGACTAGCTCCTAATACAACATATACTCCGCCTCAGCAAATGGCTAGTATAGCACCTGTTAAAACAACTACTACTGCAAAAAGTACTGTACCATATACTAGAAGTTCTTCTACAGATTCTATATATTTTATACAGGTAGCTGTTGGTTATGATAAAGATAATACATATTCTGCAAGAGATAGTTTAAAAGCTAAATTTCCAAAAGCATTTATCAAAGAAGAAACTATGTCTGATGGAAAGATGATGTATAAATTAAAAATAGGCAGATATGAAACTCGTGAAGAAGCTCAAAAGGCTTTAGCTGAAATAAAAAAGATACCAGCTTATAAAGATAGTTATATTTATTCCGATAAAAAAGTAAGTTAAATAAAAATATCCTAAAAGTTATAGTGATGCCCTTTATAAATTAATAATTTTTAAAGGGCATTTTTTATTTTAAACTATTTGTTCAAATTGTGTATTTTTTGATTCGCCATTATTTATTTCTATATTTTCTTTTTTATATTCATTGCTATCTTTATAGTATGAAGCTGTTATAGATAAAGTATCATTATTCTCTTTAGAAAAATATCCCATTATCATAGCCGATTTATAAATTATATCATTATTAATATTTTCTATATCATTATAAATCTCTAAATATCCTAAAGGACCTCTGTTATAATTTGGTTTTAATATTATGCAGTTTTTTCTCTCTCTTTTTTCTAAAGCATCATTTTCTTTTTCATTTCTTCCAAGTAAAAGCTTTACATTTTTATCCATTCTTATATGTCTTCCTATAGCTAAATACTGCATAAGCTCTATATTAAGTATATCTTTTCCATTATTTGATACTAAATCATTATATCTTCTTGCATATCCTTTATCCACTATAGAACAGCCTGCACCTGCTGGAATAGGGTAGTCAGTTATTCCAAATTCTTCAGCTAATTTCATTTGTATATTCCTGCTTCTTCCATATATATCATATAGGTTTTCTCTATTAATTAACCCCTGTTCTTCTGGTATGGTGATAGGAAGGAGTTTGGCAGATAATGGTCTTAATAATCTTCCTTCAAGTCCGCTTTCTTTTATAGCATTAATTAAATCCTGAGACTTTTGACTCATAGGTCTTTGACCTTTTACTTCTCCTGTAGCTATAAAATCAAAGCCTTCTTCTTCCATTATTTTTTTAGCAGTTTTAAGCATTAATATATGACAGTCTAAACAAGGATTAATAGCACTTCCATATCCATATTTTGGATTTAAAAACATATCCAAATAAACATCTTTTAATGAAACAAATCTTATTGGTATATTAAGAAAATCAGCAGCCTTTTTGGCAGGATCTTCACTATATATTTCAAGTAATTCTTCTTTTATAACAGAATATTCTAATCCTGTAACAAATCTTAAAGCAAGAACTTCAATATTTTCTCTTTTTAGTATAGCTCCCACAAGTGTACTGTCTAATCCGCCTGATAATAATAGTATAGCTTTTGCTTTTTTATTCATTATAATTTTCCTTATATATATTTTTTATATAATATATAAAATAAAAAAAATTGTCAAAATTAAATTTCTAATATATGAAATTATTATATAACAAATTTATAAATGATGATAAAAATTATTAAACCATATCTAAAGGCATTTTTTTATTAGGCTTTGGAAATTCTTTATTAATAAGTTCTATATCCTCATCATCTAGAATAATATTTTGAGAATTAATATTTTCTAAAATATGACTCTTACTCACACTTTTTGGTATAGCTATATAATTAGCAGTATTTATAATAAATGATAAAGCTATTTGTGAAGCAGAAGCATTATATTTTTCAGCTATTTTCATTAATACAGCATTATCCAATATGTTTTTATGTAATATTCCTGCTTGTGCTAAAGGAGAGTATGCCATTAAAGCAATATTCTTATCCTTCATATAAGGAGCCAAATCAAAATCAATTCCCCTTGAACCTAAATGATATAATACCTGATTAACAACACATTTATCTCCATCTTTTATATTTTCAAGCTCTTTCATATCATTAGTATCAAAATTAGAAACTCCCCAATCTTTTATAAGTCCTTCGCTTTTTGCTTTTTCCATGCATTCAATAGTTTCGCTCAAAGGAATTCTTCCTCTCCAATGAAGCAGATACAAATTTAAATAATCTAAATTCAAACGTTTTAATGATGATTCTAAACTATTAAATATCTTATCCTTTCCAGCATTATGAGGATATACTTTAGAAGTTATAAAAATATCTTCTCTTTTTATTTTTACATGTTTTAATGCCTCTCCAACTATTTTCTCAGCTGCTCCATTTCCGTACATTTCTGCTGTATCAATTAATTTAACATCATTTTTTAAAGAGAATATTATAGATTTTATTTCTTTTTCTCTCTTAGATTCATTTTCTCCAATACCCCAAGTACCAATTCCAAATTTTGGTATTTTATTATTAGATTTTAATGTTAAATAATTCATAAATATTCCTCATAAAATAATGATTTATTATTCTTTGCTTATATATAATGTCCTTGAAGGGAATGCAAAGCTAACTCCTAATTTATTAAACTCATCTACTATTTTATAATTAACTTCTTCTACCACCCTTACAAATTCAGCATAATCAGGTATAGTTATATAATATATTACTTCAAAATTAAGTGAAGAATCAGCAAATTCTAAAAATCTTGCACTATAAAATTCTGTATTATTAGTATTTTGTATAATATCTTTTACTATATTAGGTATAACCTTTAATTTTTCTAAAGGAGTAGAATATTCAACTCCTATTACCATATATCTTCTTCTTTTTTCTAAAACTCTGTAGTTTTGTATTCTAGAAGCAAGTAAATTTGTATTTGATATTAAAAGCTGTTCCCCGCTGTTTCTTCTTATACGAGTAGATTTTATTCCAATATATTCAACAGTACCTAAATCCTGATCTATCTGTATAAAATCTCCTTTTAAGAATGGCTTATCAAATACTATAACAAAATAATTAAATAAATCTGCTATTATACTTTGAGCTGCAAAAGCTACTGCTACACCTCCTACGCCAAGTCCTGTAATAAAAGTATTAACATTAACTCCTAAATTTGATAATATAGTTAAGAAACCTATTACCCATACCAAAGCTTTTATTATTGTAATAATACCATCAGATATAATAACCTCTTTTTTCTTAGTTAAATAATTATTAGTAAAATTAGTTATTACATCACATATGAATAATGTAATAAAAACTATCATAAATACTACAACTATTTTTCCAAAATATCCGCTTTCTTCTTTAGGAAGAGTAAGTCCTATTCTTGCTATTGCTAATGAAGCTATAAATATAATTGGTTTTGTTCTATTTCTTATACTTTTTACTAGTTCTACAATAAAAGTACTCTGAAATTTAGTATTTAATTTTAATAAAATTTTTAATAGAAACATTAATGCTAAAAGCATAGAAACTATACTAATAATAAATACTATCAGTGCTATTAGATATTTGAACAAACTGTTATTCCAAAACATAGTTTCTTTAAGATACTGCATATATTCTCCTGATTTTTGATAAAATTATATTATATATAATAAGTTTTTTTAAACATATTGTAAAATATTATTTTCAAAAAATAAAAATATCTTTGACATAAACTTAATTATATATTAATATATTTAAAACATTAAAAAAAGAGGGGAAAAATGAAAAAGATTATTATTCTTTCTATCATTTCTGTTTTATTTGTTATCGCTTGTGGCGGACAGCAAACAGGAACAACTACAACAACTACTACTGACACTAATGCAGCAGCTGGAACATTGACTATTGATTTCCAAGCTATAATTGGTGAAACAAACAATAATGTTATAAGCAGCAATTCTTATTTAAAAGTTACAGGTACTTATGGTGATATAGACGGTAAAATAGATGCTACTACAGCTGCTTCTGTACCAACTAGAACACCAGATTTATTAAATAAGTACAGATCAACAGACAATAATGTATTCAATAATAAAATAGAAGTAAGCATGGGTCAGTTCTTATTATTTGGTACTGCTAATGCTTCTAGATATATGGATGATGGTATGTCTGGTTCTGGTATAGCTCAAAGAACAGTAGATGGTGCTACTGGTCCTAAAGTTACAGGAACTGGTATTACAAAAGGTGCTGACGGAGTTATAACTATCAGATTTGTACATGCTGGCGGAAAGACAGTTGAGCCTTATGTATATGAAATGAAATCTGATGCTAATGGTGTTTTCCAAATTGGTGCTGGTACTGAAAACTTCAAAAGAAGTGAAGCTGTTGTTACAAATGATTTTGATTTCAATACAGATGGTGCTTCTTTAATAGTTGATAAAGCTAAAGACGGAGTTCCTTATTGGAAAGGTGATTTACAAGCTACTTTTGAAAATAATATAATTAAAATAACTGGTACTTTAACAGAAACTACTAATTAATTATTTTCTTAATATAAAAAAAGAGCATGGAAATAATAACCATGCTCTTTTTTTATTATATAAATAAATTATAATTCATTTATGTCTATATTTTTAAACTCATTATCTATTAACATTTTTACAGATTTAGCACCTAGTTTTTTTAATTCATTAATAGCATCACTATAAAAATGATCTATATTACTAGCTTTATGGGCATCTGAATTTATAATGATGGGTATATTTTTTTCTAATAATTTTGTTATAGTCATTTTATTAGGATAATGAGCATTTAAATTATTTTTATTCATAAGCTTTGTATTTATTTCAACTATGCATCCGTTTTTTTCAATGACATCTATAACTTCATCCAGTTTCTTTATATACCAATCTTCTTCTTCCGTAAAATATTCTTTATTTAAATTATATTTCCTAATTAAATCTAAATGTCCTATAATATCAGGTTTTTGATTTTCTATCATTTTTATAACATTATCATAATATCTAAAAATTACCTCTTTTATATTTCCGAAATGTTTTATAGTTTCATTAAAAGTTTCCTTTGACATATCTATTGGAAAATGTAAAGTTTTATTATCATCAATATAATGCACAGAGCCTATTCTATAATCAAGTCCCATTTCTTTATCTATTTCTTTATTTAAATTTGAATAATAATCGCCTTCTATTCCTAAATAAACCTGTATTTTATCTTTATAAATATCTTTAGCCTTTTTGATATTTTCTAAATATTTAATAGTATTTTCTTCAGACATAGAAGTATCATCTTTATAAAAATGTGAATGTCCTGAAAAACCTAAGCTTATAAAATTTTTATCTATAGCATATTTTATGTTTTCTTCTACTGTATCAGAACCATCACAATATATAGTATGAGTGTGTAAATTTGATATATATTTCATTTATATTTCCTTATATAATATAGTTAATAATATATATTAAAAAATATATTTTTAAAGATATTTTCAATAATATTTGACAAAATAATAATTTAATATATAATTGTTTCCATTAATATTTAAGCTCGGGTGGTGGAATAGGTAGACACAACAGCTTGAGGTGCTGTCGGGTAACACCGTGCTGGTTCAAGTCCAGTCTCGAGCAAATAAATATTTTAATTCTCTTTATCATTTGAATTATTATTTTCATCAATTATTTCTTTTTTGTTTACTATAACCTTATCTATTCTAGCACCATCCATATCAACTATTTCTAAATTTAAGTTTTTCCATTCCAAAGATTCTCCTTCACTAGGTACATGCTGCAATAATTCTAATATCAAACCGCTTATAGTATTATAATTATTGGAGGCATTTTCATCTTCTATCTCAAAATACTCTAAGAAATCATACATAGGACATTGCCCGTCTACAAACCAGCCGCCATTCTTTCTCTTTCTAATATCTTTGCTATCTTTTCCCTCTGCTACAGAACCAACTAAAGCTTCAAATATATCGCTTTGAGTAATCATTCCGTCTATATTTCCAAACTCATCTGATACAAGTCCTATTTTAGTATTATTCTTTTTCATCTCTTCAAGAACCAAATAAACTTCCATATTATTATGAAAGTAATTTGCCTTTTTTACAAATTTTTCTATTTTAGCTTTTGAATTATTTAATTTATCAAATATATCAGTTACTCTTACAACTCCAATAATATTATCTAAATTATTGTCTACTACAGGATAAGCTGAAAAAGAGTGTTTTGATACTATCTTTTTTATCTCATCATTGCTCATATTTACATCTAAAAATACTATATCATTTCTATGAGTCATTATAGATTCTATTTTTCTGTCTCCCAAAAAGAAAGCTCTCTCTATAATATCTTGTTCTATCTCCTTAACTTCTCCACCTTGTCTTCCTTCTTCTATCATAGATTTTATTTCTTCTTCAGTAACAGGACTTTTATCATCTTTTATGCCTAGAACTCTTGAAACTAACAATGCACTATTAGATAATACCCAAACAAAAGGAGCACCTATCTTTGAAAGTATTGTCATTGGAGCTGCAACAACTTTTGCTATTTTTTCAGGCATTACCATTCCTAATCTTTTAGGTACAAGTTCTCCAAATATCAAAGTCAAATATGTTACCAATGCTACTACCAATACCTGTGCTATTATAGGAGCATAATTTAATGGAACATTTATTTTTGATAGTAAATTTGAAAGCTCTTTAGCAACAGTATCTCCTGAGTAAATACCTGTTAATATACCTATCAATGTTATACCTATTTGTATTGTAGATAAAAACTTATCAGGATTATCTGCTAAAGCTAACGCTGTTTTTGCTCCTTTATTTCCTTCTTTACTGTCTTTCATAAGAGAAGATTTTCTTGCAGAAATTACTGCAATTTCAGACATGGCAAATATACCATTCAAAAGTATTAACACTATTATTATAATTATATCCATTTTGGCTTATCCTTAAAAATAAAAAAATATTTATTAGAGTTTAAAAAATTAAAAAGAAAATAATACGGTTTTACAGAGGAAAGTATTAGAATATTTGTATAGAAACAATATGTACTGAAAGTATTATCCTTAAAAAATTATATTTTGTAGACAATATTATAATATAAAAATATAAAACTTCAAGTGTATATAAAAATTATTTACTATATATAGGTTTTATATGTATAAAATATCAAAATAATGTATTTTAATTGCATTACAAATATTTAAGCTTTTATTTTTTAGATAATTTTAAAGCATTATATATATTATCATTAGCTTGTTTTTTTAATAAATTAATATATAATCTCTCGCATGTTCAGCTATTTATATAATTTTTTAATCAGCTTTTTTTCATTAAAAGCAATTAATATAATTTCACTATATAATCATATCAATTTTAATAATTTATTTTTTATTATGGATATAATATGATAGATATAGATGTACATTTTTATTATATTTCACTCTCAGAGTTCATATTTAGTCTAATATTTTCAAAAAAATTATTTTTATTAATCTTAATTAATAATAAGATATTATTGTATATTAATAAACATTTAGAATTTTGTGATTGACTATGTGGAGATTTTATGATAATAGATATATGTTTATGTTCCGATGAAAATTATGCCAAATATATGGGCGCAACTATTGCATCTATACTTTCTAATTCTAAAGAAGATGAAGAATTATATTTTCATCTTATATTGGATAATGATGTTACAGATTCTAGTAAAGAAAAACTTTCATCATTAAAAAAAATAAAAAACTGTGAAATAAAATTTTATAGTCCTGATATAAAAAAATATCAGCAATGGTATAAACTTGGAAATTATAATGGAGCATTTTCTCCAGCCATGTTTTATAGGCTTGATATACACATGCTAATACATAATGTTGATAAGATATTGTATTTAGATTGTGATGTTATTGTTAATGCTAGTTTAAAAGAACTATTTGAAATAGATATTACTAATTATTATATTTTAGCAGTTAAAGATCTTAATTTTGTTCATACAAATATGGA
Source organism: uncultured Brachyspira sp. (assembly GCA_944392715.1). Lineage (GTDB taxonomy): Bacteria > Spirochaetota > Brachyspiria > Brachyspirales > Brachyspiraceae > Brachyspira. The sequence continues at coordinate 473 of CALXXQ010000082.1, read as the reverse complement.
TACTAATAAATTATATTTTAATTCAGGTGTACTGCTTATTAATTCAAAATTATGGTTAGATAATGATGTATCAAAATTATTTAAAGATTATTATTTGAATAATTGTAAAAATATATATGGAGATCAAGATATTTTAAATTATTGCTTAAAAGGAAAAGTTAAATATATAGATTATATTTGGAATTATTTTCCATTAAAAAGTTTATATAGCGGAAAATCTATAGAAGATATAAAAATATTTCATTATGCTGCTTCTTCAAAACCCTGGAATAGTAGCGGAAGAGTTTTTTATTTTGTAGATGAGTTTTGGAAATATTATCAATTGACACCTTGGTTTTTAGAGCGTCCTATAGATGCTATACAAACTATATTGGCACAGAAGTACAGTGATTATGAAGAGACTAAATTAAAAATTAATGATATAAGATTTTTTGGTATTTATCATAATAGAAATATTTTAGAGATAGTGATAT
>CALXXQ010000081.1 GCA_944392715.1 uncultured Brachyspira sp. | reverse complement strand
AGGAATCGAACCTGTAACCTACTGCTTAGAAGGCAGTTGCTCTATCCAATTGAGCTACTAGCGCATTCGGGATGATGAGACTCGAACTCATAACCCCCTGCTCCCAAAGCAGGTACGCTAACCAATTGCGCTACATCCCGTTAAATTATGTTTAATAATTATATATTAATTATTTTTTTTGTCAACATTATTTTTTATATATATGTTTTCTTATATAATTATGCATAAATTTTTATTAATATATATATTTATTGAGAATAATTTTTACATTATTGTATAATGATATAGATTTATGTGAATTTTTGTATATAATATTTACTATATACTTAATATTATATATTGGAGTACTTTTATGAGAGATAAAGATTATTTAGAATTATTATCTAAAAAATATCCTACAATAGATGATGCTTCTGTAGAAATAATAAATTTAAAAGCAATATCAGAGCTTCCTAAGGGTACTGAATATTTTTTAAGTGATATACATGGGGAATCTGATGGATTTGATTATTTATTAGGTACTTCTTCAGGAGTGATAAGAGAAAAAATAGAGCTTCTTTTTAAAAACACTTTGCCTGAGCAGGATAGAGTAGAATTACAAATATTAATAGTAGATACTAAGAATTTAATAAATGAAAAGTCTAATGGAGATGATTTTGCTGATTGGTGCAGAATTACTATATACAGACTTATTAGAATATGCAAGCTCGTAACAAGTAAATATACCAGATCAAAAATAAGAAAGAAAATGCCTGCAAATTTTGCTTATATATTAGATGAGCTTTTGCAAACTGATGCTGAAGAAAATAAAGAAAATTACTATTTTTCTATAATAGATTCCATTATAGAAGTATCTGCAGCTGATAAATTTATTATAGCATTATGTCAGCTTATTCGTCAATGCAGTATAGATAGGCTTCATATTGTAGGCGATATTTATGACAGAGGACCTCACCCTGATAAGGTTATGGATAGTATCATGACTTTTAATGAAGTTGATATAGCTTGGGGAAATCATGATATACATTGGCTTGGTGCTGCTAAAGGAAGTTTAATATGCGTTGCTAATGCTGTTCGTTTGGCTGTAAGATATAATAATTTTGATTTATTAGAATATAGTTATGGTATCAATTTAAGATCATTGTCATCATTTGCTAATGATATTTATAAAGATGATCCATGCGAGGTATTTAAACCTAATACTTTGGATAAAAATATTTATGATGAAGTTGATAAGGATTTGGCTGCTAAGATGCATAAGGCTATATCTATAATACAATTTAAATTGGAATGCCAGCTTATAAAAAGACATCCTAATTATGAAATGGATGATAGGATACTTTTAGATAAAATAGATTATGATAAAGGAACCATAGTAATAGAAGGAAAAACTTATGAATTAAGAGATAAGAATTTCCCTACAATAGATAGAAATAATCCTTTTGAACTTACTGAAGGCGAAAACACATTGATACAAACTTTAGCATTCTCATTTATGAATAGTCCTACTCTTCAAAGGCATACTAATTATATATATGCTAAGGGAGGAATATATAAAATATTCAATGGTAATTTATTATATCATGGATGCATACCTACTAGAGAAGATGGTACTTTTGATGATGTTTATATAGACAGTCAGTATTTATCAGGAAAGAGATATTTGAAGCAAGTTGAAGATAAAGTAAGAAAGGCATTTTACTGTGAAATAGGAAGCGAAGAACAGCTTAATGCTCTTGATTATTGCTGGTATTTATGGTGCGGTCCTAAATCTCCTTTATTCGGTAAAAATAAAATGACTACATTTGAAAGATATTTTATAGAAGATAAGGCTACTCATAAAGAGCATTATAATCCTTACTATTATCATATTGACAGCAGAGAATATTGTCAAAGCATATTAAAAGAATTTGATTTAGATACAGAAAGGTCTCATATAGTTAATGGACATGTTCCTGTAAAAACTCATAAGGGAGAAAGCCCTATAAAAGGCGGAGGAATACTTTTGGTTATAGATGGAGGACTTTCAAAGGCATATCATAAAAATACAGGAATAGGCGGTTATACTTTAATATCAAATTCTAATATGATGGTAATAGCTGAACATAGACCTTTTACAGAAGTTGTTGAAGCTGGATTTAGATTAAGTCCTAAATCTATAGTAGTGGAGCGTTTTATAAAGAGAATCACTGTTGGAGAAACTGATATAGGAAAACAATTATCTACTAGAATAAATGATTTGCTAGAGCTTTTAAATGCTTATAGAAGCGGTATTGTAAAAGAGAAAATTAATTAAATTGATAATATATAATTAAAGGCAGTATTTAAATATACTGCCTTTTTTATTTTTTATATTTTTTAATTTCATAAATAATAAAAATTATCCTGTATATTCTTCTATATATTTACGCATAAGCATTTTTATAGTTTCTTTATCAGCATCAAGAGAAGCTATATCAAATGCATCAATCATTGTTTTTCTCTCTTCTGGTGTCAAGCATTTTACAGGATCTTTTGCTATAAATAATTTTTTATATTGAGAAGGTATTAATGTTTCATCATCCATCAAAATCTCTTCATATAATTTTTCACCCTCTCTTATTCCAGTGAATATTATAGGGATATCTTTTTCAGTAAGCCCATACATTTTAAGCATATTTCTAGCTAAATCCAAAATCTTTACAGGCTTTCCCATATCCAAAGTAAATATTATTCCATCATTTAAAGTACAAGCCTTAATAACAAGTCTAGCAGCTTCTCTTATAGACATAAAAAATCTTACCATTTCTGGATGCGTAACAGTTAATGGTTTTCCTTCTCTAATTTGTTTTTCAAATACAGGTATAACGCTTCCGCTGCTTCCTAATACATTACCGAATCTTGTGATTTTAAATGCTGTATTATTTTGTTCATGAGATAATGACATTATCATTCTTTCGCATATTCTTTTGCTTGCTCCCATTAATGAAGTGGGACGTACTGCCTTATCTGTTGATATAAATACAAAATTTTTAATATTATTTTTAATTGCTAATGTTGCTACATTTTCTGTGGCAAGTATATTATTTTTTATTGCTTCTTCAGGATAGCTTTCCATAAAAGGCAAATGCTTATGAGCTGCTGCATGAAAAATTATATCAGGATTTTCTTCTTTTAATATCTTATCTACTTTAACATAATCTCTTACATTTGATATAATGTATTTGAATTTATGTTTATTCTTTTCATTTTTCTTATCATTTAAAGACATTATAAGATTATGAACAGCATTTTCAGAATTATCCAAAGCCATAACTTTTTTTACAGGCAAAGTAATTAATTGTCTTACAAGCTCGCTTCCTATAGAGCCTCCTCCACCCGTAACTAATATAGTTTTATCTTTATAATAATAAGATATTTCTTTTTCATCAAAACCAATTTCCTCTCTTCCAAGCAAATCAGAAGGTTCAATATTTCTTATATCTTTTATAGAGGCATTTCCTTTTATTATCTCAAAAAAACCAGGAAGTATTTTATATTTTATTCCTGTAGGATATATGATATTAAGTATCTCAAGAAGTTCTTTTTGTTTAAGTGTAGGAATTGCTATAATAATTTCTTCTATTTTTATATCATTTTTTTTATATTCTTCTATAGTATTTTCTATGTCTTTAACTTTTCCTTTTACCTTTATAGAATGACTATTAATTTTAACTTCTTTTTTATTTTCATCATCATCTAAAAAGCAAAGTATATTATATTCATTATTATCATCAGAATTTAATATTTCAAATGCCAAAGTTTCCCCAGCATTTCCAGCCCCAATAATAACTATATTTTTTTTATTCATTATAATTGCAATCCCAAATATATATATATATATTCAAATTAGGTTTATAGTATATATTTTTTCTTTTTTTATACAAGTATAATATATTTTATAATAATTTTTTTATTAAAAAATAAATAAAAAAATTGACATATAAAATATTTTTTATAAAATCATTTTATAAATTAAAATATTTAAATTTTGATATTTATATGTATAGTAATAAAAAAAATAATAGTAGAAACAATAATAAAAGTAATAATATTGATATAAAAAAATTAATATCGGGTATAGGTACCGTAGCCAATTTTTTAGATAAAATCTTAACAACATCTAAAGCAGTAGTTGATGAAATACAAAATCAAAATGGAATATTATATGTATTTGATACAAATGCATTAATGAATGATCCAAATTTAATTAGCAGACCTAAAAGAAACAGCATTTATATTATACCTATTACTGTTTTAGAAGAATTGGATAAATTAAAGTTGGATAAAAGCAGATCTCAAAAAGCAAGTAATGCAATAAGAAGTATTAATAGAGCAGATGTAAGAATAGAAAAAAGCAGTGATTATGTTCTTCCAAAAGATTTTGATATGAGAAATAATGATAATAAAATACTTGCAACTGCAATGAAGTATTCAAATAAAAATGTTGTTATAGTTACAGATGATAATAATTTAAAGAATAAGGCAAGATCTCAGAATATTAGATGCATGTCATTATCAGAGTTTAGAAGATCATAAAAATTATAAATTAGGGTTGGGCTGTAAATTTTTTTACATACCCCGCCCTTTATGTTTTCTGATTTCATTTGAAATTAGAATTTTTTTAATATTAAAGTTTTAATTTTGTATAAAAGCACCCGCCCAAGTTTTATTTAAATATACTGCTTATTTTACAACTCCTATATAAGGAAGATTTCTGTATTTTTGAGCATAATCAATACCATATCCTACAACAAACTCATCTTCAATATCAAAACCATTATAGTCAATTTTTATATCAACTTTTCTTCTAGAAGGCTTATTTAGAAGAGTGCATATCTTAAGATATGAAGGATTTCTAGTTTTTAATATCTCGCAAATTTTTTCTAATGTGCATCCAGTATCTATTATATCTTCTACTATTATAACGTCTCTTCCAGTAAGAGGTATATCTACATCTTTAAGTATTTTAATTTCAGAACCTATTTTATTATTTCCATAGCTTGATACTATCATAAAATCTATTTCAACAGGAACATCGATATATCTAGTTAAGTCAGCTATGAATATAAAAGAACCTTTTAGAAGCCCTATTATGCATGGTACATTTTCTTTATTTTTAATATCATCAGAAATTTGTTTTGCTAATTCTTTCACTTTCTTATTAATGTCTTCTTCTGATATTAGTATTTTATCTATATTCTCATCTTTTTTCATTTTTTTTCCTTAAAAATTAAAATAAATTTTTATATAATATAATAAATTATTATATTATATAACATACAATTTTAAAACAGTTTATCATTAAAAAAATTGATACTATAAGAGATATTTTCTTTATTTTGCTTGCTTTTTTTGAAAATATTGATAAACTAGTAAAATAGTGTTTTTTGGAGAAAATTTTAAAATTTCTATAAATCAATTTATAAAAAGTTAAGGAGTTATTATGGCTGAAGAGAAAAAATTAGACTCCCTTCTTGAACGCATATATCAAGATGGTGTTGAAAAATCTAACAAAAAAGCTGATGAAATAATCTCAAATGCTAAAAGCGAAGCTGACAGAATCATTAAAGAAGCAGAATCAAAGTCAGAAGAAATTATCAAAGAAGCAGAAAGAAAGTCAGAAGAGCTAAAGAAGAATACAATAACAGATGTTCGTATGGCAGGCGAGCAGTCAATCAGTGTTTTAAAACAAAGAGTAAAGGATTTAGTAACTGCTAAAGTATTAGAAGAAGGTTTAAAAGGAGCCTTTGCAGATACTTCATTCTTAAAAGATTTAATTCTTGAAGTAGTAAAGAAATGGGATATAGCTTCAAGCAATTCAGATGTAACAGTATATTTCCCAGAATCAAAGAAAGCAGATATAGATTCATCTTTTGAAAAATCTATAAAAAGTGCTATAAAGAATGCTACTATTAATTTTGATAAGAAATTATCTAATGGTTTCAAAATAGTACCAGAAGGCGGAAATTATCAGCTTCAGTTTACAGATGAGGATTTCGTAGAGTTTTTCAGTGATTATATAAAAGCAAAAACGGAAGAAGTAATTTTTAGTAAATAATAGGGGTGTGAGCATGGGATCATATTACTATCTTATCTCAGGACTTCCCGAAGTTAAACTTTCTGACGCTAAGGCTAAGTATGATATTAATGAAATTACTCAAAGCATATTGTCTGGTTTGAATGCTAAAGATGCTAAATTTTTTAAATATTTAATATATCAAAATGATAATAAAAATTTAGTAAGTGCTATAGCAAAGCAAAAGGGATTATTTACTCCTTATATAGAACATATAGAGCCATCAACATACAGTAAAGAGGATATGCATAAATATCTTACTATATCAAATTTACCATTATATATGAGTAAATTTTTAGAAGATAATAAAAATGTTGAATGGGAAAATTCTAGACATATAGAAAATACTCTTTTGAATTTGTATTATAAAGAGATGATACAAAGCGGTAATTCATTTATAAAAAATTATGCTTTATTTATGAGAGATATGAAGAATGTTCTTGCAGCTTTAAATGGAAGAGCTTTAGGTTTCAGTGCAGATGAGATATCAAAGGAACTTATAGGCGATTACTCTTTAATATCTGCATTAACAAAATCTACAGCTGCTGATTTTGGAGTAGGCAGAGAGATACCATATATCAATACTATTGTAGAAACATTCAATTCATCAGATAAAGCAGATCCTTATAATATGGAAAACATAGAATGTTCTTTAGTAAAAGAGTTTTTAGATAGATTAACTTCTATCAAATCTTTCACAACAGATAATGTTTTTGCTTATTATATAAATCTCACTTATGCTGTTAGTATAAATGGAAGAAATGAAGAGGAAGGTAAGAAACATTTGGAGACGCTAATAGGTTCTTTGAAAGAAAAAGCGTCTGCTATGTAATGTATGTATAATTAATTAGGAGATTGAAATGACTAAAGGTAAAGTAACTGCTATTATATCAAACCTAATTTCAATAGAGGTAGATGGGCCTATTGCTGAAAACGAGATATGTTATGTATCTTGCGGCGAAGCAAAACTTATGGCTGAGGTTATTAAAATATCTGGTACTAGTGCTAGTGCTCAGGTATTTGAATCTACTAGGGGTGTAAAATTAGGTGATGCCGTAGAGTTTACTGGTTCAATGTTAGAGATTGAATTAGGACCTGGACTTTTAGGTAAAAACTTTGACGGACTTCAAAATGACCTTGATAAATTACAAGGTGTATTCTTAGAAAGAGGTAAATATAATGATCTTTCTGAAGATAAAGAATCAACTTATGACTTTACTCCAATAGCTAAAGTCGGAGATGAAGTAGCTGCTGGAGATTGGATTGGTGCTGTTAAAGAGGGTTGGATTGACCATAAAATAATGGTTCCTTTCAAATTTGAAGGCAAAGGTGTTGTTGAAAGTGTAGCTTCAGCAGGAACTTATCATTTACAGGATACATTAGCTGTAATAAAATCAGCTAATGGTGAAAAAGTTAATGTAACTATGATACAAACTTGGCCTGTAAAACTTACTATTAAAGCATATAAAGAAAAGCCAAGACCATTTAAATTATTGGAAACAGGCGTAAGAACTATAGATACATTTAATCCTATTACTGAAGGCGGTACAGGATTTATTCCAGGACCATTCGGAGCAGGTAAAACAGTATTACAGCACGCTTTAGCTACTAATGCCAATGCTGACTTGATCATAATGACAGCTTGCGGTGAGAGAGCTAATGAGGTAGTAGAAATCTTTACAGAATTCCCAGAACTTATAGACCCTAGAACAGGAAGAAGTTTGATGGAAAGAACAACAATCATCTGTAACACTTCTAACATGCCAGTTGCTGCTCGTGAAGCTTCAGTTTATGTAGGTATGACTATAGCTGAATATTACAGATCAATGGGACTTAAAGTTCTTCTTCTTG
>CALXXQ010000080.1 GCA_944392715.1 uncultured Brachyspira sp. | reverse complement strand
CATTTAAAACACTTTCCACAACAGCATTTAAAAAAGTATCATTATTTAATTCATCTATAAAATTATATTTTTCTTCAATGTTAAGGATATTTTTTTTATAATCTCTTTGAACAGATTTAAAAATCGGTCCATATCTAAAACATGAAGGACTTTCTGATGATACTGGGGTATCTTTTTTAACTAAATAGGTACCGTATATAATGTATAAAAATTTATGTAATTTTGTAATATTTAATTCTATTCTTTTTTCTATAGATTTATTGATTACAAATCTAGCTAAATCTATTATATTATACATAAGTACCTCCTTTATAATTATCGAAAAAATTAGATATCTTATATATACAAAATTTATAAGTATATATAAGGATATCTATTAATGATATCATATATAACAAAATTGTAAATAATTAGATAAAAATTTTATTTACTAATAATGAGCTTTTTAAGATTAATATTAAACCTTACAAACATGAAAAAATTAAGTAATAATTTTAATTTATCTATATTTATAAAAATGCAGTCTTTCGCGAAGCGTATCCGAGCTTGTCGAGGATATAGGTTCTGCCGTAGGTGCCATAACGAAAGGAGCATAGAGTCGGTAAAAGAAGTGGGGTTGCCGAAGGCACGCACAGCGTGGGGCAAAGACACATATATAAAAATATAAATACAAGCGTATATTTGTATAAAAAATATACGCTTTTTTATTGAACTCTGTATCTTTAATATTTATTTAATTTATACTTATTGATAAACATTAAAAAGTAAATTATACCTATAAAAGATGGTACGATACTTGATACAGCCATAGAAATATATATCCCTATAAAACCAATACTAATTTCTAATATCATAGATAATATCACTTTAAAAATAATTGAATCTATAAAAGAATTAATAAAAGCTAAGTATGATTTTTGAATTCCTATTAAAAAGCTGTCAAGTATATACATAAGAGCATATGCCATACCATTAAATGAAGCACAAACTCTCAAATAAAATATAATATCATTTATTGTTTTGTCATCTCCATTATAAAATATAGCTATAATATTTTTAGCAAATATATGTATAAATAAAACAGCCGTCATAGTAATAGCAATATTAAAAAATATGGCAAATATAACAGTATTTTTTATTTTAATATAATCTCTTTCACCAATGCTTTTTGAAACTAATATACTTAAAGCTTCTCCTATAGACCATGATATCATACCAATAAAAGTATTAATTTTAAGACCTATAGTAAAACCTGTTATTACATTATATTTATTCATCATTATATTGATAACAAAAAAAGAAATATTTATTATAAGCATTTGGAATATGCATGGAAAAGATACATATATCAATTCTTTTATTATTTTTATATCTATATTAAAAATTATATCCTTTCTTATAAAATATAATGATAATAAAAAACTCAAAAACTGAGATATCACAGTAGCAAAGGCAGCACCTTTTACTGATAATTTTAAAACATATACAAATAAAAAGTCTAATAGTATATTAGTTATAGAAGCAATAATTATAAAGTATAATGATACTTTCTCTTTTCCGCTTGATTTTATTACTGATGATATAGAGCTGTATAAGAAGATAAAAAACACACCAGAAAAAATTATTCTAATATAGTCATAAGCATAGTTAAAAGACTCTTTAGGTACATTCATAAATATTAATATATGTTTTGAAAATATTATACCTAATACTGAAATTATTATAGAAAATAAAGCTGATAAAAATAATAGAGTTGAAATACTTTGATGATATTTTATAGTATCATTAGCTCCTTTATATTTAGAAATTATAATAGAGCCTCCTATTGATAATCCCAATGATACAGAAGTTATAATAAACATAATTGAAGCACTATTTCCTAATGCTACAACTCCATGATCTCCAACTATATGCGAAATAAATATTATATCTATAATACTATATAGATATTGAAGTATATTTGAAATAAATAGTATAAATGAAAATTTTATTAAATACATGAAACTTTCCTTGAATTTATATTAAAAACAAATGCATACTAAATGAATTGAAAAACTATAAAGAACTATAGAATAATGTTTTTTAGTATGCCCCAAACAATAAATAAAAAAATATTGCTGGGGCTTTATTCAATAACAAGTTTCATATTTGAATATTATTTTATTTTTATTTAATGTCAATGATATTATTAGATTAAACGCACGGTTAATAAAATTTTATAAATAATTTTGGTATGAATTTATAATTATGCCTTATTATAAAATTTTCTATTCGTGCGTTGAATAAGCAGTAAATTTAAAAAAATCTAGGGTGGGCGTTATAATAACAGTTGAAAGTTAAAAATAAATATAACATAAAAATGACATAACAGATTAAAAAATATGATGGGCGGGCAAGTGTAATAAAAGTTTTTTGCTTAAATTACATACCCCGCCCTTTATTCTTTATTACTATAATAGAAATTTTTAATTTATTTATATTTAAAACTAATTCAGAAATTAAAGCACCCGCCCAAGTTTTATTTAAATTTATTATTGAATTACCGCACGATTTGATTGATTAATAGTATATATGAATCAATAAAATAATTTATATTATAAATATAGCGGTGTTAACCGTGCGTTATAAACATAAAAATAGGCTTTACTTATTATATGATTAAATAAAAAGTAAAGCCAAAATAAATTTTATTATTAAAAAATTATTCCCAGTATTTTTTCATTCTTTCTTTTAGGGAGGCTTTATATTTTTCAAAATCGGTTATAGGTTCTCTTGCAAGTCCTTCATCACAAGCAGCCTTAGCAACGGCAGGTGATACCCATTCAATAACTCTAGGATCAAAAGGCTTAGGTACTATATAATTTTTACCATATTCAAAAGTTTTGTTACCATAAGCTTTGAAAACTTCTTCAGGAACTTTTTCTTTAGCAAGGGCAGCCAAAGCTAATGAAGCAGCCATTTTCATTTTCTCTGATATAGCTTTTGCTTTCACATCCAAAGCACCTCTGAATATGAAAGGGAAACCTAATACATTATTAATCTGATTAGGATAATCGCTTCTTCCTGTAGCCATGATTAAATCATCTCTTATGGCTATAGCCTTTTCATATTGTATTTCAGGGTTAGGGTTAGCCATAGCAAATATGATAGGATTTTTAGCCATAGATTTAACCATATCTTCAGTAACGCAGTCAGCAACAGAAAGCCCAGCAAATACATTTGCTCCCTTCATAGCTTCTTCTAAATTTTTTACTTTTAAATCTGTAGCAAACTCTCTTTTTTCTTCAGTAACGGATTCCATTCTTTCTTTAGTGATAACACCTTTACTGTCGCACATAATTATATTCTCTCTAGGCACTCCCAATGCCACAAACATTTTAGCACATGAAATACCAGCAGAACCAGCACCGTTAAATACTATCTTAGCATTTTTTCTATCTATATTTGAAATTTCTAAAGCATTTATCAAAGCAGCAGAACATATTATAGCAGTACCATGCTGATCATCATGGAATACTGGTATATTGCATTTTTCTATCAAAGTTTTTTCTATTTTAAAGCATTCAGGAGCTTTTATATCTTCAAGATTAACTCCTCCAAATGTAGGCTCTAATGCTTTTACTATTTCTATAATTTTATCTGGATCTTTTTCATTGATTTCTATATCAAAAACATCAATGTCCGCAAAACGTTTAAATAATATTCCCTTTCCTTCCATAACAGGTTTTGAAGCTAAAGCACCTCTATCTCCCAAACCAAGTATTGCAGTTCCATTTGAAATAACAGCAACCAAATTTCCTTTTGAAGTGTATTTATATGCTTCATTCGGATTTTCTGCTATTTCAAGTACAGGCTTTGCAACTCCTGGAGTATATGCTAAAGATAAGTCATCAGCAGTTTTACAAGGTTTAGTAGCTATAACTTCTATTTTTCCAGCTTTTCCTTTTGAATGATATTCTAAAGCTTTTATTTTTAATTCATCTGACATAATAAATTCTCCTTTTTATATTATAAATTTAAAATCTCTAAGCAAAGAAATTTAATATAGCAGTAGCTAACAATATAATGAAAGCTCCTCCTATTCTTGAAGAAACCTGGGCAAAAGGCATTAATCCCATTCTATGACAAGCAGATAAAACAGCAACATCTCCAGTTCCTCCCATATTTGCCATACATAAACCTCCTGTTATAGCAGCTTCTATAGGATAGAATCCTAAGAATTTACCAGCTATACCAGCACCTAATATAGCACCTATAACTGTTAATATTACTAATATAACATATCTGATACTCAAAGCACCTATTAAAGCACTTATATCCAAATAAGCAACACCTATTCCTACAAGTAATGCAGGAGTAAAATTTCCAGCGACAATTTTGTACCATTCACTACATATAGCAGAATATTTTTCAGGTATTAAATTTAAAGCTTTAATTATTGCAACAGATATGATCATTAAAGCATAATTATGTATAGGTATAAATTTAGATAAAATTAATCCAAATGTAAAGAATGCACATGATATAGCAATTCCTATTCCCACACTTTTTAAACTGATTTTATCATTTCCTCCTTCCTGAACCTCACTTAAATCCTGTCCTACTAATAATCTTCCAGCGCCAGAAAGACTAGGAAATTTATTTCCAACTATATTTAATAAACCTGCCGCAATAATAGCAACAGCATTTCCTAAAGATACAGCAGGAAGCATTACAGAAATAATCTGTGCAGGATCTTCATTTAAAGCATTACCAAATATTTTTGATAAAGGCACAGCACCAGCACCTCCTCCCATTATAGGTAATCCTATATATAGTATAGCCTGTTTAATACTATATCCAATAATTAATCCGCCTATAGCAACAAGTACTAAAGCCATTAAAGTAGAAGCTAGTATTAATGGTAAGTATTTTAAAAATGCTTTAATTAAAAAATTTCTATTCATTCCAAATATACTTCCACATATTAAAGCAGCTATATAAAAATCTAAAAATCCTCCGCTTGTCATAAAAGTATTTATATTTTTTAAAGTTTCCTCTGGAAGAGCTTTAAAATATACCATTAATCCGCCTGCGAAAATTGCAACTATTGCACCTCCTCCCAAAAAATCTTTTACTATTGGCGTTTTATTCCATATTTCATCAAATAATGCTCCCAAAACCAATATAGAGCCTAAAGCACCTATCATACCGCTAGGCAGCTTCCCTATAAATGCAGCTGCTAAATAAATGGCAAGCAATATAAGAAAATAATACTACTCAATCCCCATTATTTTGTAAGATTTTTTTGAATCAATAATTGTATCTCCTTAATTTTTTATCATATAAAATAATAATAGTTTAAATATAGTAAAATAGGATAATAAGTCAATGATTTTGGAGTATACAATTAATAAAATTTTATTTATAGACTAAAATCATCAATATTTCTTAGTTCATCATCGGTAAGAGGCATTTTATTTATAATTTTTAAATTTTCTATAATTTGCTCTGGTTTTGAAGCACCTATTAATACACTTGTAATTTCTTCATCTTTTAATACCCATCTTAATGCCATTTGAGCTAAGCTCTCTCCTCTTTCTTTTGCTAAGTCATTAAGATTATTAATTTTTTCTAATTTTTTTCTAGTTATTGCATCCTGTTTTAAATATCTTCCATCAACTGCTATTCTGCTGTCGCTTGGAATTCCATTTAAATATTTATCCGTTAATAATCCTTGAGCTAATGGGCTATAAGCTATAATTCCTTTTCCTAGTTTTTTTGCTTTTAATTTAAGACCATTATTTTCTATGGTTCTATCAAATATAGAATATCTGTTTTGATTGATAATAAAAGGTACATTAGCTAAATAGAATAATTTAGATGCTTTTTCCATAGTAGCTCCATCATAGTTTGAAAGCCCTACATATAAAGCCTTCCCGCTTTTTACTATTCTAGTTAATGCTTCGATTGTTTCTTCAAGAGGAGTTTCAGGATCCATTCTATGATGATAAAATATATCAACATATTCAAGATTAAGCCTTTTTAAACTTTGATTTATACTCGCTATTAAATATTTTTTACTTCCCCAATTTCCATAAGGTCCGTCCCACATATCATAACCAGCTTTAGTACTTATTATAATTTCATCTCTGTATTTATTAAGTCCGTCATTTAATATTTTACCCATACTAATTTCAGCAGAACCATAAGGAGGTCCATAATTATTAGCCAAATCAAAATGAGTTATACCATTATCAAAAGCTGTCTTTATCATATTTTTCATATTATCATAATCGCATTTTTCTCCGAAATTATGCCAAAGTCCTAATGAAATTATAGGTAATTTTAAACCGCTTCTTCCGCATCTATTATAAATAATATTATCATATCTATTTTCAGAAATTTGCATTTTTTTATCCTTTTTAGCTAAAATAATTTGTTCTATATTAAATAAGTATAGATTGATTATTGCATTATTCAAGTATAAAATGTAATAATTATTTTAATATTACTAAAATAATTTCCGATAGTTATATAATAATAGATAATTTTATATTGGATGATTTGCGGAGGTATGATGTTAAAAAAAGTTTTAATCGTTGTTGGTTTGATCATTATAATGATAAGTTGTGAAACTACAAAAAAGACTATTACTAAAGATAATACAACTGATAACAATAATGAAGAAAAAAAAGAAGAAACTATAACTAGAGAAGAAACACCAAAAAGAAAAATTACAGTTTATGGCGCCGATAAAGAGGTTCAGGCTGTAGAAATAAATGACAAAGTTTATTATGTTATAGGCGGCAAAGATGTTGAAAATATGACAGATGCAGAAATAAAAAACTCATCTCTCGTAGCACCTTTAAAAGTTACAGAAGAAACAATTAATGGAGCTAAAGGTATAGTTATCACATATTATGATGTAAAAGTATTTTTAGGGAAAAGAACTGGTCTTGGAACTACTGTAGGTATATTTGAACCTCAAAAAAATGATTGGACTACAGGCGATGATATAGATAGAAGTTTATCTATACAAATAAAATTGTCAAGAAATATAGCAGGTCCTATAGATATAAAAAGAGGAAGTATTTCTTTGGCATTTAATTAATTTTTACTTACGAATTATTTATTAGTGTATAACTTATATAATTCGTTTGCAACTATATCGATAGTATATGGGATTTTATTCATTTCAAATGCATATAAATCCCATCTATATTGATCTATTATTTGAAATTGTATTATATATTCATTAGTACCAAATCTGGCAACTATATCTATATAGCGTTTATAATCATCTTCAGATATAAAGTCCTGCCATTCAACACTATTAAAAGATGATATAAGTTCTTCTATTTTTATATTCGGATAAGTAGTAAATGAACTTTGCTTAATTAGGTTAATAGCATCAAAATCTCTGCTTTTAATATCTATATTTGTTTTATTAGTTTCTACTATATTTAATCTATATTGAGTGCTTTCTTGTTTTTCATTACAAGATATAATTAATAGTACAGCAGCTATAGATAAAATAAAAGTTTTATGCATATTAAAGCCCTATAATTAGTTTTATATATTATCGGTCAAATTATTTTTATTATTGAACTATCAATTTTTTTAGATTTATAAAAAAAGACAAATAAAAATTTTATTTATTTGTCTTTTCATAAATGTCTTTAATTAAATATTTATTAACCTCTTCCTTTTTTTGTTATATTTCCTTCAAAATCAACAGTTATTTTACGTCTGCTTTTAAATTCTATTTTGTATTCTTTACTTTTTTTCTGAATATTTATAACTTTTTCATCAGGGAATTCTTTTTTTATTGCATTTTTTACTTTATCTTCTACATAATCTATAGAAATTTCATCTCCAGAACCGCTTATAACTTTCCAATCTCCATATGAATTAACATATATTTTTAATCCGCCTTTAAATATTAAAGTATAAGTTCCTCCCATTTCAGTTGCTCTATATAAATAATAATCTGCAAAATATTTATCTGCAAATCTAATAGCTGCATTAGGAACTTCGCTTAATGCTATTGAAGATGCATATGTATATATTGATACTATTAATAATGAAAGAATTATATATATTATTTTTTTCATTTTTATAAACCTCTCAATTATAATTATGATTTATTATATATTATAAAAAAAATAGTACAAGTTATTATAGTATGACATTACTTTGCATATAATATTTTAATAATTTTATTATAAATATTTACTTCATTTTAAAGAATGTCATAATATGTTTTAAGTTCTGAGCATGTTCTAATAATTCTTTAGCTGAATTACTAGTTTCATCAACTAAAGCAGCATTTTGCTGAGTAATTCCATCTATTTTTGATACAGCTATATTTACCTGATCAACACCTGTCTGCTGTTCTACTGCTGTAGTACTTATTTCCTGCATTATTTTAGCGGTATCATCTATTTTTGATTGTATATCATTAAATATAGACTGTGATTCTCTTGCTGTTTCTGCTGATTTATTAATTTTTTCATATATATTTTCTATAAGTAAAGTTATGTCTTTAGCAGAGGCTTGAGAGTTTTGGGCTAGATTTCTAACTTCAGAAGCTACTACAGCAAATCCTCTTCCCTGATCTCCAGCACGTGCAGCCTCTACAGAAGCATTAAGAGCAAGTATATTAGTTTGGAAAGCTATATCTTCTATAGTTTTGGTAATATTTTTTATTTTTTCACTAGCCTCATAAACTTCTTCTATATTTTTAGTAGTTTCAGAAATTACGCTTGCACCGTTTTCCACTGCTTTTTTAGAAGCTATCATCATATCATTTCCTTCTACAGAATGCGAAGCAGAAGATTTTATAGTAGAAGCCATTTCTTCTATAGCTGATGAAGTTTCTTCTAAGCTTGCAGCTTGCGAATCAGTTCTAGCAGATAAATCATCACTTCCATGAGTAAGATCTAATGCTGCAGCATTTATTTTTTCTGAAGTTTCATTAACTTCATTTATTATTTTAGATAATGCATCTCTCATATACTTGAATGAGTATGCTATATCTCCTATTTCATTTCTTTTGAATTTAAATGGTCTAAGTATAAATTCGCCTTTAGACATTTCATGAGCTTCTTCTACAAGTATTTTTAGCGGTTTTGTAATATTGTTTATGTATGTAAATCCTATAATAGAACTTAATATAAGTCCTATAACTCCTATTATAATTCCAACCATAAGTATTT
Organism: uncultured Brachyspira sp.; assembly: GCA_944392715.1. GTDB lineage: Bacteria > Spirochaetota > Brachyspiria > Brachyspirales > Brachyspiraceae > Brachyspira. Next base: position 3,939 of record CALXXQ010000080.1, on the reverse strand, counting down.
TCATACTTTTTTCTTCAACAAGGCTTAAAGGCATAGAAAAAGCCACCTGCCAAGGCTGATTCTTAATAGAAGTATATAAACAAATTTTAGTCATATTATCATTTTCAAATTCTATTTTTCCTTCAGGCTGATTTACAGCAGGGAGCATAGCCGTAAATGTGATACCAACCTGACTAGGAACATTATGTGTTAATACTAATGTATCTTTATTTATTACCCATAATCTAATCCATTCATTTAAAGATTTATCAGCTGTTGCAGTTATTTCATCTATAATTTTCTGCCAATCTATTATAACCAATAATCCTCCAAGATATCTATTATCAGTTTTTGATATTACAGGAGAAATAACAGCTGTAATCCATTGACCATTGGCATCTTTATACATAGAATCTGATAGGGTAGGCTTCTTTACAGCATCATATTTTTTCCATAAGTCAGGATATAAGTCTGATGCTCTTTTACCTACATCAATATTATCACCTTCTGAATTATTTAATATAGTTCCATTAGGTTCAATTAAAGATAAGCTTTTTACATAAGGATTTTTTCCTCCAACCCATTTCATTGAGCTTATTAGTACATCTTCATCTTCAGGATTTCTATATTCCATATAATTTATAACAGAAGAGAAAGAAGAATATGTATCTGCTAAAATTAATTGATTTGTTATTAAAGAATCAAAATATGTAGCATAGCCTTTTATTGTTGTATAAAAACCATCATAAGTAGCTCCGTCTATTGCCGATTTTGCCATTTTTTCCAATGTAAATATCGAAACAAATAAAAGAGCTGCTATAAAAATATTAACGACTATAGGTATTTGTATACTTAGACTATTAAATTTCTTCTTCATGACTATAAATGCCTCCAATTTTTATGTTCAAATAATAGTTTTATTATTTCATTTTTAAGAAATCATAATATGCTTCAATTTTTTTGTATATAAAATTCTTCTATGTTGTTTTTAGTATTTTCAGATAGTTTTTTATATTATTCATATATTCATCCCTTTAAAAATATATATGAATAAAAGAAATGCTATAAAAATATTAACAATTATATAAAATTGAATATTTAAATGGTTAAATTTATTTTTCATAAAAATACCCTTGTCTGCTTATATAACATATAAAAAAATTATGCATTATTTAAATATTGATGTATATGATTATATAGTATAATAATTTAAGTATTATATGTCAAATTTTTAAGTATTTTTACACATTATGTTTTATAATAATTATATATAATTTGCTTTTTAATAAAAAATGTACATTATATTATAGTAATTAGTTTGACTTTTATGTTATTTATAGTAAAATATATAGACGTTGACAGTATATTGATTTTAAAAAGTTGTATACTTTTAATGTTATTCTCAAAATCTCATTTTAATTAAATAAAGGAGAAAAAATCGTGAAACTCCCAAAAGTCAATGATTTAGGCTTTTTCGAGATTCGTCTCGAAAGTATAGGTGGAATGGGTGCTAATAGTGCTGGTAAAATGCTTGCAGAAGTAGGTGTTTTAACTCAAGGTTTCTATGGTGCTGCATTCTCAAGTTATGGTTCAGAAAAGAAAGGTTCACCTGTAAAATCTTTCGTAAGATTTTCTGATTCAGAGGTTAGAGTAAACTCTACAGTAGAAGAACCACATGTTGTAGCAGTGTTTCATATGAATCTTCTTAAAAACCCTATGACATTAATGGGTGTTAAAGAGGACGCTATTGTTATTTTTAACACTAATAAAACACCTGATGAGGCAAGAGACTTTGCTAAATTGCATGGCGGTAAAGTAGTTTGTGTTGATGCTATTAAAATCGCTAATGATTTAAAACTTCCTTCACAAGCAGCTAATACTATCATAATGGGTGCTATGGTTAAACAGCTTGACTTTATAGACTCAGCTAAGTTTGAAGAACAAATTAGAAAACAATTCTCTGGAAGAAAACCAGAATTAGTTGAGCCAAACGTAGAAGCTTTTAGAAGAGGAGGAAGTGATTCTGTAGTAAAAGATTTCCCTGCAGATGGTAAATATCCTTATATCCCTTATAAAAAACCAGAACCTGTATATGGTAAAAATAACCAATTAACAGGAGGTTATATTAGTGCAGCTGGTAACTCTACTCAAAAAGATTTACAAGTTACTCGTACAGGTAATATTCCAGTATTCAATCCTAAAAACTGTATAGACTGTGCTCAGTGTGAGCTTGTTTGTCCAGATCTTTGTATAGTTTGGGAAAGAGGTACTGATAGAAAAGATGCTTCTAAAACAAACGTTATGAATATGATGGGTATTGATTATCAATATTGTAAAGGCTGCTTAAAATGCGTTAGAGCTTGCCCTAAAGGACCTTATGCTCCTAAACAGCTTCCTAAAGAAGAACAAGCTTTAAGAATAGAAGTAGAGGCAGAATGTAATGTTGCCGAACTTACATACAGTCGTTATAAAAAATAATAAGGAGCGTATAAATGGCTAACAAATATAATCTTGCAGAACAAGAAAACATACTTGAAAGTGGTAATGAATTAGCAGCCATTGCAGCCGCTCAAATCAATTATCACGTTATGGGTTATTACCCAATTACTCCATCTACTCAGATTGCTGAGTACTTAGATGAAATGAAAGCTAATGGAAGACACACTGTTTGCATGATCCCTGGTGATGGTGAACATGGTGCTGCTGGTATCTGTTATGGTGCTACTACTGCTGGCGGTAGAGTATTCAATGCTACTTCTGCTAACGGTCTTCTTTATGCTATGGAACAATTACCTGTTCAGTCAGGTACTAGATTCCCTATGGTATTAAACGTTGTAAACAGAACTGTTTCTGGTCCATTAGATATTAAATGTGACCAATCTGATATTATGATGGCTCTTAACACTGGTTGGATCATTATTATGGCTCATACTACTCAGATGGTTTATGACTTCAATATCTTTGCTTTAAAAATTGCTGAGAGAGCTAAGCTTCCTATCATAGTTTCTTCTGATGGATTCTTTACTTCTCACCAAAAGAAAAAAATTCACCTTTTCAAAAATGATAAGGATGTTCAGGATTTCTTAGGTACTTATACTCCTGAAGTTACTTCAGTTGAACCAGGAAAGCATCCTGTTACAATTGGACCTTACATGAATGAAGATGAATTAACTGGAAGTAAATTACAGCTTTCACAAGCTTTAGAAGATTCTAGAGCTATTATTTTAGATGTATTTGAAGAATTTGCTTCTCTTTCTGGAAGAAAATACTCTCCTATAGAAACTTATAACATGGAAAATGCTGAAGTTGCTTTAATGCTTTGCGGTTCTGCTTATGAAACTGGAACTTTGGCTGTTGACGAAATGAGAAAATCTAATCCTAATCTTAAAATAGGTGCTTTTGCTATTACTCAAATTCGTCCTTTCCCTGAAAAAGAATTACAAAAATTACTTGCTAATGTTAAAGTGGTTGTTGTTGGAGACAGACAGGATACTTATTCTGGTATGGGCGGTAATATGTCTACTGAAATTAGAGCTGCTCTTAAAAATGATCCTAATAACAAATCTTCTATTGTTAGCAGAGTTTATGGTCTTGGCGGTACTGAGTTTACTCTTGATAAAGCTAAAGAATTATTTGAATTAGGTTTAAAAGAATTAGCTTCTGCTGGTTCTGTTTCTAAACATGATTACTTAGAACAATATATGGGTCATGCTGGTGTTGAAATGAAGCCTATTCATGAACCTCTTACTTTAGAGAGCCAAAAATCTGGTATCACTGTTACTATGAATGAACAAACTCATAAACTTGACGTTAAAGTTCCGCCTCTTAGAGAATTAACTGGTAAAGCTTATCGTTATGCTCAAGGTCATGGTGCTTGTAACGGTTGTGGTATCTTCTCTGGTATCAATACTTTCATGAAAGGTATCGAAGGTGAGGTTGTTCTTTTAGTACATACTGGTT